>NZ_JAUEUE010000017.1:0-194368 GCF_032485055.1 Bradyrhizobium sp. SZCCHNRI20481 | reverse complement strand
GCCTTCAATTGCGGCTTCGGAAATCTCGGACACTTCGCAAGAGACTATCGCGACATGTTCGGTGAGCTTCCATCCGAAACTCTGTCGCGCGGGCGGCGCGCCGCCTAGCTCGCCTGACAGAAGCGCCGGCCAGGACCATTCCCAAGAGCGCCGGGGCCGGCAACGCGCGGTGGGCAGGTTGTGCCCGGCGAAGCTTGCTGATGATGTCCAGTAGTCGCAGCCAGGCTGGGCCTCCGTGCTGTGTCTGGAGGCAAAGCGACCGAACTGCGACATTACGGGCGACGTGTCATAATCATTGCGCTCGGCGGCGGACATGCTGCAGGGCGGGTCAAGGCGTGCACGCGACGATTCGCCGGATAGCGACATTCCATGGCGATTCACGCACCTCCCGCTCGGCGATGCGGGGCAGCGGCACCCCCGCTCGCCCAGCCTGCGATTGAAGGCTTCGCACCCTGCGACCGGCCTGCCACACCAATACAGCCAATCGTCCATATGCCGTGCCGTCGCCGGGCGGGTGCATTGTCAGGAGCCCTTATGGCGATTAAAGATTCCGACCCAGACCGCGTCGGCACCGCAAGCCTTCCCGCGCGGTCATGCGTTCGATGAGGCCGCCATGCATCTTGCCCATGATCCCACAGCGCCGGCGGCAGCAGGGATCAGCTTCGACCAGTTCTTGGTCGTCGACATCCGCGTCGGCACCATCGTCGCGGCCGAGCCCTATCCGGAGGCGCGCAAACCGTCGCTGAAGCTGACGATCGATTTCGGGCCCGGCATCGGCACCAGGCGCTCCAGCGCCCAGATCGCCACGCTCTACGATCCAGCCACCCTGATCGGCCGCCAGGTCGCCGGCGTCGTCAATTTCCCGCCGCGCCAGATCGGCAAGTTCATGTCCGAGGTGCTGACGCTCGGCTTCCCGGACGAGGTCGGCAACGTCGTGCTGTTCCAGCCGGACAAGCCCGTGCCGAATGGCGCGCGGCTGTTCTGAGCGCCGGGGAGAGCCGACCATCATGGATATGCTGCTCGAACCTGTTACGCTGCCGCCATTCCCCGAAGGATTGAGGATTTCGCTGCGGCAGATGCATCTTCTCCAGGCTCCCATGGGCGGCACCCTGGTGACCGGCGGCGCTACCTTCCGCGTGTTCGCGCCGCATGCCAAGGCGGTCTACGTCTCCGGCCCGTTCAACGACTGGGCGCAGGACGCGAGCTGCCGCCTGGCGCCGATCGGCAACGGCCATTGGGCGATCTTCATCCCCGGCCTGAAGGACGGCGACGCCTACATGTACTTCGTCGAAGGCGAGGGCACCTCGGGCTACAAGCGCGATCCGCATGCGCGGCTCTTGACCGTCGATCCGCCGTTCCCGCAATCGCATTCGGTGCTGCGTAATCCCAACGCGTTTCCCTGGCACGACACCGCGTTCACACCGCCGCCTTATAGCGAGCTCGTGATCTACCAGCTCCACGTCGGCACCTTCGACATGAAGGCGGGCAATCCCGACGGCTGCTTCTTCGACGTGATCGAGCGCGTGCCGCACCTGGCGAAGCTCGGCATCAACGCCATCGAGCTGCTGCCGGTGCAGGAATTCCCGACCATGTTCAGCATGGGCTACAACGGCACCGACCTGTTCAGCCCGGAAACCGACTATGGCGAGGCCGAGGAGGCGCATCTCGCCGCCTATGTCGCCCGCACCAATGAGATCCTGGTCGCGGCTGGCGCGGCGCCTTACGCCGGCGTCGACACCGTGCGTCATTGCGACGACCAACTGCGCGCCTTGATCGACGTCTGTCATGTCCATGGCATCGCGGTGCTGTTCGACGTCGTCTACAACCACGCCGGCGGCGGTTTTGACGAGAACAGCATCTGGTTCTTCGACCGTCAGGCCTATGGCGATCCCAACCGCAGCCTGTACTTCACCGACCAGGGCTGGGCCGGCGGCCAGGTGTTCGCCTATTGGAACGCCGACGTTCGGCAGTACCTCGTCGACAATGCCGTGATGCTGTACCGCGAGTACCACGCCGACGGCCTGCGCTTCGACGAGGTCAGCGTGATGGATCGCTTCGGCGGCTGGGCGACCTGCCAGCAGCTCACCGAGGCGCTGCGCGCCGAGAAGCCCGACGCGTTCCAGATCGCCGAATACTGGCCGGTGAACCCGTGGGTGGTCAGGGACATCGCACAAGGTGGCGCTGGCTTCGACGCGACCTGGAGCGACGGCCTGCGCCTTGCCGTGCGCGGCGCCATCGCCAGCGCGGCCGGAGGCGCCGGCGCTGCCGTTGCGATGCAGCCGATCGCCGCGGCGATCGCCGATCTCAGCCTCGACAAGCGCTGGCGCGCGGTCAACTCGATCGAGAACCACGACATCGTCTATGCCGGCCGCGAGCCGCGCATCCCGCGCCTCGCCGATCCCGTCGACAGCCGCTCCTGGTATGCGCGCAGCCGCGGCCGCGTCGCCACGGGCCTGTTGCTGACCGCGCCGGGCATCCCGATGCTGTTCATGGGCCAGGAACTGTTCGAGGACAGACCATGGAGCGACACGCCGAACCCCGACACAACGATCAGTTGGGCGCTGCTCAACGGCGAGGACAAGATCACCGCCGATGCGATGCGCTTTACCAGCGAACTGATCGCGATCCGCCGCACCCATCCGGCGCTGACCGCGGAGGGATGCGCCATCGTCCACGTCCATGACGGCAACCGCGTGCTCGCCTTTCATCGCTGGGATGGCCAGGGCGACGACGTCGTCGTGATCGTGAGCCTGAGCGAGACGCCATGGCGCGACTACGCCATCGGTTTCCCTGCACCGGGGCAGTGGAAAGAGGTATTCAACAGCGACGTCTACAACAATTGGGTCAATCCGGATGTCGTCGGCAACAATGGCGCTGTGATCGCAGGCGGCCCGGCGCTGCACGGCCAGCCGTGCTCGGCGATGGTGACGATCCCGGCGAACGGCGTGCTGGTGTTCGCGCGGGCGTGACGGCCGTAGGGTGGGCAAAGCCGCAGCCGTGCTCTGTCCACGACCGAGATCGGGATTGCGCCGTGCCCACCATCTTTGCCGTCGAGCTCGCCGATCCACGGTGGGCACGCTGCCGCCTTCGGCGGCCGCTTTGCCCACCCTACGGCAGCGCGCCCGCAGCGACGACATGTGGAAGATGGACGCTTGGTCTTGCCTCCGTCATTGCGAGCGCAGCGACGCAATCCAGAATCTTTCCGCAGAGACAGTCTGGATTGCGTCGCTGCGCTCGCAATGACGCGGCAAGAGCGCGTTACGCTGCCAACGACGCGACCTGCGGGACCAAACTACACGATCAGCCGGCCCTGCCGCTCCGCGATTCCGATCACCGCCTCGGTCCCGGCGTTGAAGTCGAGATGGTCGGCCTCGATGCCGTCGGAGAAGATGACGCCGTTCTCCGGCATCAGCGAGCGCAGGCGCAGGGTCTCGGCGCCCATGAGGCCGCCGCAGACCAGGGAGGTCTGCGAGGTCTTGCTCGGGAACGGCTCGCGCACGGCGAAACGAAGCGCGCGGGCGTCCCAGGGCAGGGGGGTGTAGTCGCCGCCTGTCCTGCGGCTGCCGAAGCTGCCGGCGATGGCGAGCGCGCCGGTGACGATGCTCTTTAACCAGGCGGTCGAGCCGAGCCCCGTTGCCACGATCAGGCCGCTGGAGGACTGCCGCTCATGGCCGTCGCGCGTCGCGATCTCGTAACGGGCCGAGACATGGGTGCGCGCGCCGATGAAGAGGTCGTTGACGGCGTGCAGCACCTGGCCGTCGGCGAGGCTTGCGCGTGCCATGGTCACCGCCTTGGCGGCGCGCTTGTCGGCGGCGACCTCGGGCAGCAGGCTCGCGAGGTTCTCCGGCGCGAACGGCAGCAGCACGCCGTCATGCCGGGCCGCGTCCGGGTTCAGGCCGAGCAACGGCTGGCCGTCGAGATATTTCATCGTGTTGGCGACGAGGCCGTCCGGGCCGAGCGCCGCGACGATGTCGGCCGGGCCGAACAGGAAGTTCGGCAGGAAGCTGCGGTCGACGATCTGGTAGCGGCCCCAGCGTTCCAGCGTCTGGACGCTGGTCAAGCGCGCGGCCTGGTAGGCCGCGTGCTCGCGCTCATAGTCGGAGAAGTCGGCGCCGAGATGCTCGACATAGAAGCGGGCCTGGTCCGCGGTGAGGAACCTTGCGATCAGCTCCTCGAGCCGCGTCCTTCGCGTGACCAGCACCACCTTGCGGTCATTGCCGGACACGGGCAGCCTCCGCGGGTTTCTGCATCAGGCTGTTCAGCAGCTCGGGCGAGACATTCAGCTGCCCGATCTTCTCGGCCTTCTCGGCGAGACCCGAAAACGCCTGTGCGATCAACTGGCCCGGCTGCATGCCGGTGGCGGCCAGCGCCTGGATCACGCGGGTGTCGACGCCCTCGAAGATCTTCATCAGCGCGCCGACGCGATAGGCTTCGGCATCGGCCAGCGTGCGGGTGTTCGACGCATTCAGCGCGACGAAGTCCTTTCGCTTGGCCTCCAGCCCGATGTCGGCGACCATGCCGGCCTCGCGCAGCTCGTTCTTCTTCGCCGCGACGCTGGCCTCCGCGTCCATCTGCGTCTCGCGGATCGAGCGCTTCTTCTGTTCGACCGCAATCTCGGTATCGAGTTCGCTCTCGCGGATCGCCCGCTCGCGCTCCACGGCAAAGTTGCGCCGCGCGAAGATCGCTTCATCGGCGGTCTTCAGAATCGCCTCGCGCGCTTCGGCCTCGAGCGCCTTGGCGGTCTCCGGCGTCGGCTTCACCGCGCGCACGGCGACGCCGAGGATCTCCAGGCCCAGCGCATCGATATCGGCGCGTTGCCTTAGTCCGGTCGCAATCGCCTCGGCAATGCGGTCGGAGGCGCGCAGTGCCTCCTTCAGGGTCATGTCCTTGACCGCCTGCTGTGCCAGCACCTCGACCGCGCCGAGCACGCGCTGCGGCAGCTCCTCTGGGTCGTCCGACTCGTACGTCTTGCCGTCGCGCTTGAGGGTGAAGTTCAGCATCGCCGCTGCCTTCCTCGGCTCACCGATGCGGTAGGTGACCTGGCCCTGGATCGTCAGCGTCTGAAAGTCGCGGGCGATCTGCTGGAAGATGAAGGCGGCGTCGCGGCTGCCGATGGGGATCGCGACCAGCGAGGTCGCGGGCCCGTAATAGAAGGTGGAGAGCCCGGCGCCTTCCTCGACGACGGCGCCGGCGCGGTATTTGAGGAGGTAGGTGGTGGGTTGGGCCTTGATGAAGCGAATGCCGAACATGGCGGCCTCCTGACGTCTGATGGCGTAAGTGTGTTACGCCAACTAAGTAAGTTGGACAGTACAACTAAGCGTGCTAGTGTCAAGGGGCAAAAATCGGCAAGGCGGTCAGGGGTTGGCATGGCGGGACGGCAAGAACCAGGCGGCGGCGCGGGCGAGATGGGGCGAGGCGGGGCCGGGCTTAATTTCCCGCGCCCGTTGACGACGGTCGACGTCGTCATCTTCACGATCCGCCTGGAGGCGCTGCACGTGCTGCTGGTGCGCCGCGGTCACGGCGAGGGTGAGCCGTTCCCGGACGCTTTCGCGCTGCCGGGCGGCTTCGTCGATGTCGACACGGATCGCGATCTCGAAGCCTGCGCCCGGCGCAAGCTCGTGGAGAAGACCGGCGTCGTCAGCCCGTATCTGGAGCAACTCGGCAGCTGGGGCAGCGCGAACCGCGATCCCCGCGGCTGGTCGGCGACCCACGCGTATTTTGCGCTGGTCCCGACGTCAGCGGCGGAGACGGCGCTCGCCGCGGACGCGCAATGGTTTCCGCTCGACGGGACCGGCGTGAAGCCGAAGCTCGCTTTCGATCATGCGGAGATCCTGCGCGCTGCGGTGCAGCGACTGCGCAACAAGGTCGAGTACACCTCGCTGCCGGCCTATCTGATGCCCGAGGAATTCACCTTGCCCGAACTGCAGCGGACCTACGAGGTCGTGCTGGATCGTGCGCTGGAAAAGAGCGCCTTCCGGACCCGCATGCTGTCGGCCGACCTCATCGAACCGATCGCCAAGATGCGCAAGGGGCCGAACCGGCCGGCGCAGCTCTACCGCCTGAAAAAGACGGCTGCGCCGGTGTATTTCGCGCGGACGTTCAATGCGCCGGAGTGACGCCGCCGGTTTCTCCACGTAGCCCGCATGAGCGCTGCGACAGACCGCGGGCACAATGGTGAGACCGCCGGATCATGCCGAGAAGTCGACCACCAGCGACTTGCTGGACGAGCTCGACGAGCTGGTGCCGCTGGCGCTGTAGGACGAGGTCTTGCTGCTGTTCGAGCTCTGCAGCGCGTCGAGCAGCTTCTTCAACAGCTCCTCGACTTGAGACGATGAGCTCGATGAGGACGACGACGAGGTGCTCGACGTGGTGTCGCTGCTGGCATCGTCGCTCGGTGCGGGCGGCGGACCGCCGGCGCCGCCGCCGGAGAACGCATTGGCGAATACGTTCTTCAATTCGGTCGCCTGGTCGGAGGTGAGCTTGCCGCTGTCGACCTCGCTCTGGATGAGATCGTCGATCTTCGACTGCATCTCCTTGGGCGAGGGCGGCGTGCTGGAGGTCGACGACGAGGACGAGCTGTTGCCGCCGCTCTTCAATGCGGAGTCGATGTCGTCGAGCGCCGACGACAAGGCGGTCTGGTCGGTCGAGCTGACCTTGCCGGCCGAGACTTCCTTGGTGAGCTCCTGCTTGAGCAGGTCGAGCGGCGAAAAGCCGCTCATCGAGGAGGCAGAGATCGACGTCATGGTGTGCTCCGGGTAAGACATCAAACCTGTCTCCAGCTGTGGTTGTAACGCTTAACGGCTCCTTGTTCCCTGTGTCCGGATGTGTCTGGACTCCCGTCGCACACAAAACGAAGCAAGAAAGTCGGCGCGTGCCCCGGGTGATTGTGGGCGCATTCCCATGGGAGCTACCGGTTCGGTGAGCGTCGCGAATCCGGGTGACATCCTGTGCCGGGCAAGGCCGCATGCCGCCAGCGCAGTGCTCCGGGGCACGAAATGGTGTATCCGCGGGTGACAGGCGGTGCCTCGCAGAGCAAATCCGCCACAAGGAATAAGGCTCCCGGAGGAACTCCATGTCGGCCCTGCCGCTTTCTGGCATCAAGATTCTCGATCTGACGCGCGTGCTCGCCGGACCCTTGTCCGCGCAGATGCTGGCCGATCTCGGTGCCGAGGTGATCAAGATCGAGCGGCCCGGCACGGGCGACGACGCGCGCGCCTTCGGCCCGCCCTACCTCAAGGACCCCGATGGCAAGGCCAACAATAACAACTCGTTTTACATCTGCGCCAACCGCAACAAGAAGTCGGTGACCGTCAACATCGCGAGCCCGGAGGGGCAGGAGATCATCCGCGCGCTCGCCAAGGATTGCGACGTCTTCATGGAGAACTACAAGGTCGGCGATCTCAAGCGCTATGGTCTCGACTATGAGGCGATCCGCGCGGTCAACCCGGACGTGATCTATTGTTCGGTCACCGGCTTCGGCCAGACCGGGCCGTATGCCCCGCGCGCCGGCTACGACGCGATCTTCCAGGCCATGGGCGGGCTGATGAGCGTCACCGGCCACATGGACGGCGAACCGGGGGCGGGGCCGATGAAGGTCGGGCCGTCGATCGTCGATTACATGACCGGCATGAACACCTCGATCGGCATTCTCGCGGCGCTGTATCACCGCGACGTCAATGGCGGCGGCGGCCAGCACATCGACGTCTGCCTGTTCGACACCGTGATCGCCTCGCTGTCGCACTACGCCCAGATCTTCCTGGTCAACGGCAAGTCGCCGCCGCGCCGCGGCACCTGGGGGAATGGCGGCATGCCGGCCGGCGTGTTCCGCTGCACCGACGGCGAATTGATGCTGGTGGTCGGCAACGACGCGCAATTCGCGCGCACCTGCGCCGTGTTAGGGGCGCCGGAGCTCGCCACCGATCCGAAATTCGTCAAGAACAACGACCGCGTCGTCAACGGCAAGGAGATCATGGCGATCTTTGCCGGCCTGTTCCTGAAGAACTCGGTGGCGCACTGGCTGGAGGAGCTGGAGAAGGCGGGCGTGCCGTGCGGGCCGGTCAACGATTTCGCGCACGTGTTCGCCGATCCGCATGTCCGCTCGCGCGGCATGGAGGTGAAGGTCGAGCACCCGTTCGAGCCGCAGCTGTCGCTGATCCGCAATGCGCTCACCTTCTCGGGCACGCCGATCACAGAGTACCGCGCGCCGCCGCTGCTCGGTGAGCACACCCGGGATGTGCTGGCGCAGCTCGGCTATGACGAGACGAAGATCGCGGCGTTGAAGCAGCAGGGCGTGGTGTAGCCGGCATGAGCGAAAGCGACATGCGGGATCGCCACTACCGCCGGTGAGGACCCCGGATGTCGCTGCGCTCATCCGGGCTGCAGTTTGAAGCAGAGGACGTGGTGTAGCGTACGATCAGTGGGCGTGGCGGTGATGCCGGTGCCGCTTCGCCTTCCACGGGGAATAGGAGTGCGGCGCTTCGAACAACGGGGCCCGCGGCGGCGCGCCAAGCTGCTGCCGCGATTCCTGCAGGCGGCGCTGATAGCCCGGCGAGTTCATGATGCTGGCGGCGGCGCCACGGGCCAGCACCGGCTCGCTGGCGGTCACCATCGCGAGCGCCGTGGCGGCGACGGCCATGATCAATCGCAGGCGCTGCGTCATCAGGCGAGCTTCCTTCTCATCCAGCGGAGCACGAGGTCTAGCGCGCCTCGCGCGCTGCGACCTTGGCCTGTGACTTTGCCGCCGGCACGCGCGTCGTCAAGCCGAGCACGGCACCGCGCACCACCCGCGCGATCACATCCTCGACATCGTCGAGGTCGCAGCGGCCGTCGGAGAGCTTGGTCAGCCGCTCGCTCTCGCGGATGGTGTGATGCGCCATCGCCAGCGCAAAATGCAGGCCCCAGAACAGGTCGACCTCGGAGCTGTCGGGCAAAGCGCGCTTCATCGCCGCGGCGAACTTCCGCAGATGGTCGATTTCCTTGTTCTTGATGCGGCGGATTGGCGGCACCGATTCGATCGAGGCGCGGATCATGAATTGCGCCACCGCCGAACGCTGGTTCTCCGGCCCCAGGCAGCCGCGCAGGATCGGGCCGACCAGCGCGCGCAGGATGTCGCTGATGTCGGCGCGGCCGCCGCCGGCATCCTCCGCTGCGCGCAATTCGCGCAGCCGCTCGCGGTTGAGCGCGATCGAGCGGGTCACGAACAGTTCGGCGATCAGCTCGTCCTTGGAGCCGAAATGATAGTTCACCGCGGCGAGATTGACGTTCGCCTCCGCCACGATGTCGCGCAAGGTCACGTCGGAGAATCCGCGCTCGGCATAGAGCCGCTCGGCGGCGATCAGGATCGCAGTCCGGGTCTGGTCGGTCGCCATGCTGGTCCTCCCGAACGACGAAGCAGGGTGGGGAGTTGCGTTTCAAACAATTGTATGAAACTATTGTTTGAGACAGCCGGAATGTCAATCGCGGTGCTTCCGCGGGACGACATTTTGGCGCTGCAGCGACGGTTCGCGCGGTCGTGTCGCGCAAGATCACACTTGCACGGACGCATCCGGCGGGCCGACACTGCGAGCAAAACAATCTCGAGGAAACCCTGAGGAGAGTCCCATGGACTTCACGATGTCGGCGAAGCAGCAGGAATGGCTGGAGCGCGTGCGCAGCTTCATGACCAAGCATGTCCGCCCGGCGGTGCCGATCTACAAGCAGCAGGACGCCGAGGGCGATCGCTGGAAGGTGATCCCGATCCTGGAGGACCTCAAGGCCAAGGCCAAGGCCGAAGGCCTCTGGAACATGTTCATGCCGCCGTCGGAGCACGAGGACGACGAGTTCCGTGGTGCGGGCCTGACCAATCTCGAATATGCGCTGCTGTCCGAGGAGATGGGCCGCATCTCCTGGGCCTCGGAGGTGTTCAACTGCTCGGCGCCGGACACCGGCAACATGGAGGTGTTCATCCGCTACGGCACCAAGGAGCAGAAGCGCAAATGGCTGCGCCCGCTGATGGACGGCGAGATCCGCTCGGCCTTCCTGATGACGGAGCCCGCGGTGGCCTCGTCCGATGCCACCAACATCGAAACCCGCATTACGCGTGACGGCGATCATTACGTCATCAACGGCCGCAAATGGTGGTCGTCGGGCGTCGGCGATCCCCGCTGCAAGATCGCGATCCTGATGGGCAAGACCGATCCGTCGGCCGCCAAGCATCAGCAGCAGTCGCAGATCCTGGTGCCGCTCGACACCCCCGGCATCAAGGTCGAGAAGATGCTGCCGGTGTTCGGCTTCGACGACGCGCCGCACGGCCACGCCCAGGTGCTGCTCGAGAACGTCCGGGTGCCCAAAGAGAACATCCTGCTCGGCGAGGGCCGCGGCTTCGAGATTGCGCAAGGGAGGCTCGGTCCGGGCCGCATCCATCACTGCATGCGCACCATCGGCAAGGCCGAGGAGTCGCTGGAGAAGATGGTGCGCCGGCTGATGACGCGCCAGGCCTTCGGCAAGAAGATCATCGAGCATTCGGTGTGGGAGCAGCGCATCGGCGAGGCCCGCACCAACATCGAGATGACGCGCCTGCTGTGCCTCAAGGCCGCCGACATGATGGACAAGGTCGGCAACAAGACCGCGCAGGGCGAGATCGCGATGATCAAGGTCGCTGCCCCCAACATGGCGCTGAAGATCATCGACGACGCCATCCAGGCGTTCGGCGGCGCCGGCGTGTCAGATGATGCGGGTCTCGCCAAGGACTACGCCAACATCCGCACGCTCCGTCTTGCCGACGGCCCCGACGAGGTGCACAACCGCGCCATCGCCCGGCTCGAGATGAAGAAGTACGCCAACGAGCCGCGGCACTGACGTGATCTTGTAGGGTGGGCAAAGCGTCGGCCCGGGCGCGAAAGCGCGCGGGCAGGCGCGTGCCCACCATTCCAGTCTCCGAGAAAAGCGGTGGGCACGCTTCGCTTTGCCCACCCTACGTTCAATATGACCCAAGGGAGTTCGTCGTGGCCGACGGCGTCAAGAAGGACGAAGAATTCTCCGGCACCAAGCCGGTCGAGGAGCGGCACCGCTTCGACGAAGCCAAGCTCGCGGCGTGGATGGCCGAGCATGTCGAGGGCTATGCCGGCCCGCTCACCGTCGAGCAGTTCAAGGGCGGCCAGTCCAATCCGACCTATCGGCTCAACACGCCGGCGCGCTCCTACGTGCTCAGGCGCAAGCCGTTCGGCAAGCTCCTGCCGTCAGCGCATGCGGTCGATCGCGAATTCCGCGTCATCGCCGCGCTCGGCAAGCAGGGCTTTCCCGTCGCCAAGGCCTACGCGCTGTGCAACGACGACAGCGTCATTGGCGCTGCCTTCTACATCATGTCGATGGAGGAGGGCCGGGTGTTCTGGGATCCGACCCTGCCGCATGTCGACGCGCCGCAGCGCCGCGCGATCTTCACCAGCAAGATCGAGACGCTGGCGAAGTTGCACACCTACGATCCCGCCGCAATCGGCCTCGCCGATTTTGGCAAGCCCGGCAACTATTTTGCCCGTCAGGTCGACCGCTGGACCAAGCAGTATCGTGCGTCCGAGACCGAGCACCTTCCCGAAATGGAGAAGCTGATCGAATGGTTGCCGCGCACCTTGCCGGCGCAGCAGCGCGTCTCGATCGTGCATGGCGACTACCGGCTCGACAACATGATCTTCCACGCGACCGAGCCGCGCGTCATCGCGGTGCTCGACTGGGAGCTGTCGACGCTCGGGGATCCCATGGCGGACTTCACCTATCTGCTGATGCAGTGGATCATGCCGGGCCTCGACGGCGTCGACCTGAAGGCCAAGAACATCCCGACCATGGAGGAGGCGGCCGCGATCTATCGCGGCGTCACCGGCACCGAGCTGCCGGACCTCAACTGGTACTTCGCCTACAACCTGTTCCGGCTCGCCGGCATTTTGCAGGGGATCATCGGCCGCATCCGCGACGGCACCGCTGCCAACGACAAGGCGATCGAGTCGGTCAAGCGCATGGTGCCGATGACCAAGCAGGCCTGGGCCTACGCGCAGAAGGCGGGCGCGGCGTAAGGCGCGGGCGGTTCGGCAGCCCGCATGAGCGCAGCGACATGCGGGCCAGCACTCCTGCCGGTGAAGACTCCGGATGTCGCTTCCGCCTTCGCCCGTTAGGCTTCGGCGGACGAACCGCTCATCCAGGCTACACAGCGACCACCCACCAGCTTCGGGCTCAGCGGCCGCCGCCGCCACCACCGCCCCCGCCGCCGCCTCCGGCCGCGGTCATGGCGCTGCTGTAGCGCGGGTCGGTCTGCTTCATGTAGGTCGGCGAGGTGTCGGAGGTGCGGTGCCGCGAGGGCTGCGGCAGCAGCTCATAGGTTCCGCAGGAGCCCCAAGAGCTCAGCTCGCAAGGCGGCAAATTGAGCTGACGTGCATGGGCGCCGGTCGCCCCCGCGCCGGCCGCAATGGCCCCGATCGTGGTGAGCAGCCGCAGTTTCGACATCCTCGACATCTGATCCATCCTTCGGTTTTGCGAAGCCGAAATGGTCCGCTTGCGAGGTTCGACGGCGCCTCGGAGCAGCCGGTTCGAAGATGCGACCGGAAAAAACGCGGCTAGCGGCGACATCCTCGCTTGAACCCGAACGCCGCTCACGGCGACGTTGCGCTTTCCGTAGCCCCCATGAGCGCGAGCGACATGCGGGGACACACGAGCTGCACGCGAGACCCCGGGTGTCGCTTGCGCTCATCCGGGCTACGCCTTCGTACCCGCGACGATGGCGCCGACCGCCGCGCGACCATGATGTGACGCGCCTTGCTGCTTGGCGTGCAACGCCCATATCCACGTGAAGGAGAGCCGTCATGATCCATCAGCTTCGCATCTACGAAATCTTCGAGCACAACAAGGCGGCGTTTCATGCCCGTTTTCGCGATCACGCCGCCCGCATCATGCGCATGCGCCATGGCTTCCAGATCGTCGCGATGTGGGAGAGCCGGTTCGGCGAGCGGACCGAGTTCGTCTACGTTCTGGAATGGCCGGACGAGGCCACCAAGATAGCGGGGTGGGCAGCCTTCATGGCGGATGCGGAATGGTCCGAGATCAAGCGCATCACCCATGCCGAGCATGGTCTGATGGTCGGCCAGATTGAGGACCGCCTGCTGACGTCGCTCGACTACTCGCCGGCTGTCCGGCGAAGCCTGTTGCCGCCGGATCGATGATCCCAGGTAGGCGCCGGCGGTGCCCGCCGGGCAACTCGGATGCGCGACGTCAGGGCGGAGCGATGATGAGTGCGATCCGACGATGTGAAAGGGCTGCGCCTACAAAGAAAGTTTGTGTGGTTCTTCAGCGCGATGAGCGCCGTCGTCGGCCCATGCTTAAATTTTTCACTTTCGCTTTTTCGGAATTTGTGATTTGATTGCCGCCATCCCGCCTCAACGAGAGGGGCGTTGCGCGCGATCGTCACGACACGCGAGGCGGGGAGGCGGTGGCCGCGGAGATGCCGCAGCGTAGTTTGCTACGCGGACGAACGGCAGTTCGCGGACGTGAAGTCGCAGCGTGCTGGCACCCCGATGCTGGTGCTACGTTCGCGACGGCGCTTGCGCGCCGCGCGGGCAATGGTGGCCAACAAGCCCGGCGCACCAGGCAGACTGCGTATAAGCGTGAAGACCATCGCGCAGGGAAGGCCGGGCGTTTCTCGGCTGCACCTGTGGTACCTGCCGCCTGCATTTTTTCTCGCAGGCGGGCCGCAGGCGTCAGCCGACGCCTGGCCTTCCCTGCGCCCTCGATGCGAGAGGGCGGTGAAATTCGGGATCACTCGGGCGCGAAGGCGTCGCGGGAAGAATTTTGCATGATTGCACGCGGTCATCATGATTGAACTCCGTCGCTGCGCTCGCAATGACGGCTGCAGAAAGGAACGTCGCCTGACGGACAGCCGGCAGCCACGTTGCTCGCGCGATTCCGCGGCATGGGTTCCCGCGTTCGCGGGAACGACAGCGGAGTGTGTTGCGCGCAGCTGTGCTGAACGGGCCGCAGTAGCGCGGCAACAACAGCTGTCATCCCGGCGGACGCCGGGACCCATACCGCGTGATCTGGCGAGGGACGTCGCTGTCAGTTGCTGGCTTCATTCCGGCCAGGGGATATGGGTCCCGGCGTTCTCCGGGAGGACACCGGTGTTTGGCGCGGCAACCCGGCTAAATCGGTTTTCCCGCGTATGGCATCGATGCCGTGAGGCCACCGTCGACCGGGAAAGCCTGGCCGTTGACGTAAGACGCCTCGTCGCTGGCGAGGAACAGGCCCATCGCCGCGATCTCGTGCGGCTGGCCGGCGCGCTTCAGCGGATTGAGCTGGCCGATCTTGCCTTCGGTGCCGCGCTCCTTGGCGCCGTCGAAGATCGGCTTGGTCATGCCGGTCTCGATCAGGCCGGGACAGACCGCGTTGATGCGCACGCCGGTGCCGGACAGCGAATAGGCGGTGGTCTGCACCAGGCTGATGACGCCGGCCTTGCTTGCGGCATAGGGATGGCCCGAGGCGCCCGACTTCAGGCCCGCAACGGAGGCCGTGCAGACGATGGCGCCGCGCTGCTGCCGCACCATGTGCGGCATCGCGTATTTGACCGCGAGGAACGGGCCGATCAGGTTGATGCGCAGGATCTCCTGCCAGTGCTCGACGGTCTGCTCGGCGATCGGGATCAAGCCGCCGGAGATGCCGGCATTGGCCCAGATGACGTCGAGCTTGCCATAGGTCGCAACGGCGCGATCGATGAAGCCGCTCACGTCGGCTTCCGAACCGGCGTCAGCCATCACGGCCTCCGCGATGCCGCCCTGCTGCTTGACGAGTTCGACGGTCTCCTTGACGCCTTCGCTGCGATCGACTGCGATCAGCCGCGCGCCTTCCCTGGTGAACATCAGCGATGCGGCGCGGCCGATGCCGCTGCCGGCGCCGGTGATGATGACGGATTTGCCTTCGAGGCGGCCCATGTTTCCTCCTGCTTCAATTGTAATCAGTTGCGTGCCGCGCAACGGAATTCAAACGCCGTTTCAAACGTGCTGAGATCGCCAAGCGGCTTGAGACGATCTAGGCCTTCACGTACAGCGGGAGACGAGCGGAGGGAAGGGTCTGAGCGATGTCGGCTGATGGAACGACACCTTCTGTCGTCACCACGCGCTGGTGGTGGGTGCGTCACGCGCCGGTGCGCAGCGACGGCGGCAACATCTACGGCCAGTCCGACATCGCCTGCGATACCTCCGATCGCGAGGTGTTCGAGGCGGTCGCGAAAATCCTGCCGCGCAGCGCGGTGTGGTATGCGAGCAGTCTGATGCGCACGCATCAGACGGCGGAGGCGATCTGGGCCGCCGGATTCCCGCGTCCCGCAGCAATGATCAGGGAGGCCGCTTTTGCCGAGCAGCATCTCGGGCAATGGCAGGGCATGAACCGCGCCGCGTTCCTGGCCAGCCGTCCCGCGGGCAGCCACTGGTTCGCCGACATCGATGAGCCGGCGCCGGGCGGCGAGAGCTACATGGATCTGTACACCCGCGTGACAGCGGCGATTGCGCGCATCACGGTTTCGGAAGCCGGCCGCGACGTCATCGCCGTCGGCCATGGCGGCACCATCAAGGCGGCTGTTGGCCTGGCGCTCGGCGGCCTGGTCGAGAAGGGGCTGGCCTTCGACATCGACAATTGCTCGGTGACCCGGCTCGACCACATCGTGGCCGGCGAGACCAGCACATGGCGCCTGCCAATGGTCAATCAGCAGCCGTGGATCGCGGATGCAAGGCACAAGGCGATGCATCAGCCGGCCGGGCCGGAGCTGACGACGAGCAAGCTGGCGTGAGGCATCCCGTAGCCCGGATGAGCGAAGCGACATGCGGGTTCACCGGGACAGCACGTGAGACCCCGGATGTCGCTGCGCTCATCCGGGCTACGGGACTTACAATGAGCCGTCGGAGCCGACGACATTCCAACAAGCCAAGGAGGACTCCCAATGACCCTGTTCGACATGACCGGCAAGGTCGCCGTCATCACCGGATCCACGCGCGGCATCGGGCTCGCCATTGCCGAACGCATGGCCGAGCACGGCGCCAAGGTGGTGATCTCTTCGCGCAAGGCGGATGTCTGCGATGCTGTCGCCAAGGAGCTCAATGAGCGATTTGGAGCGGGTACCGCGGCCGCGGTCGCCGCCAACATCTCCAGCAAGGAGGACCTGCAGAACCTCGTCGACGAGGCCAACCGCATCTACGGCAGGATCGACGTGCTGGTCTGCAACGCGGCGTCGAACCCGTATTACGGGCCGCTCGCGGGCATCTCCGACGATCAATTCCGCAAGATCCTCGACAACAACATCGTCGCCAACAACTGGCTGATCAGCATGGTCGTGCCGCAGATGATCGCGCGCAAGGACGGTTCGATCATCATCGTCTCCTCGATCGGCGGCCTGAAGGGCTCGACCATCCTCGGTGCCTACGCGATCTCCAAGGCCGCCGACATGCAGCTCGCGCGCAACCTCGCCTGCGAATACGGCCCGCACAATGTGCGCGTGAACTGCATCGCGCCCGGCCTGATCAAGACCGATTTTGCCAAGGCGCTGTGGGACAATCCGGAGAACCTGAAGGCCTCCACCGCGCGCTCGCCGCTGCTCCGCATCGGCATCCCCGACGAGATCGCGGGCGCCGCGGTGTTCCTAGGGTCCGCCGCCGGCAACTTCATGACCGGGCAGACGATGGTGATCGACGGCGGCGCGACGATCAGTTGAGGAGAGCTGTCAGTGGGGCCGGTGCCATGGCCTCATCCAACGGTGTCGTCCCCGCGAACGCGGGGACCCATAACCACCGGCCGGCATGAGGCCGGCAACTGGCAGTGACGTCCCTCGACAAATCACGCGGTATGGGTCCCGGCGTTCGCCGGGACGACAGCAGTGGTTGTCGCGCCATCCGGGCAAACGGGGCAGGCCCGCATTCGCCGCGAACACAGCGTTGTTGCCCGCATGAGCGAAGCGATATGCGGGGTCACATGACGAGAGCGGATATCCCGGATGTCGCTGCGCTCATCCGTGCTACGAAGCAGGCGCCCTCACTCCACCGCCGCGTACACCACGTCGCGCACCAGCGTGCGCAGATAGTCGCGCTGTCCGGGAGCCTGGGCCATGAACACGCAGAACAGATCCTCCTTCGGATCGATCCAGAAGAACGTCCCGGCGATGCCGCTCCAGAAGAAGGTGCCGGCCGAGCCGGGGAAGGGGGCGATGCCGGCCTCGCGGCGCACGGCGAAGCCGAGGCCGAAGCCGTGACCGGGCGACAGCAGCGTGCCCTGCGTCTTCACATGTGGACCGAGATGGTCGGAGGCCATCAGCTCGAGCGTCTTGCGGCCGACCAGCCGGGTGCCGTCGAGGCTGCCCTTGCTGAGCAGCATCGCGCAGAAGCGGGCGTAGTCCATCGTGGTCGCCACCAGCCCGCCGCCGCCGGATTCCATCAGCGGCTGCTCGGTCATCTTGAACAGGTTGACCGCCTCGCCGGTCCACGGGTCCTTCGCGAACGGCTCGGCGAGCCGGTGCGCATTGGCCTCGCTCGTGAAGAAGCCGGTCTCATTCATGCCGAGCGGCTTGAGGATGCGCTCGGACAGGAAGCCGCCGAGCGATGTGCCTGCGACGACCTCGATGATCCGTCCGAGGATGTCGGTCGAGCGGCTGTAGTTGAACTCGGCGCCGGGCTGGCAGATCAGCGGCAGGCCGGCGAGGATGGCCGCGTGCTCGGCATTGGTGATCTTGCGGCTGCGCACCCGCGACTGCTGGTAGAGCTGGTGCACCGGCCCGGTGCCGGTGTGCTCATACGCCAGGCCCGAGGTGTGGCGCAGCAGGTCCTGGACCGTCATCGGCTGGGCGACCGGCACCAGCTCCAGCTTGCCGCCGGTCTCGACGCCCACTTTCTGCTCGCCGAATTCCGGGATGAACTTGGCGACCGGGTCGGACAGCAGCAGCTCGCCGTCCTCGACCAGCATCATGATCCCGAGCGAGACGATCGGCTTGGTCATCGAGAAGATGCGGAAGATCGAATCCGGCCGCATCGGCGTGTCGGCGTCGGGCGCTTGCCGGCCGATGGCGTCGAACCAGCCGATCCGGCCGCGGCGGCCGACCAGCAGGGTGGCGCCGGGGACGGTTCCCTTGTCGGCCTCGCGCTTGAACGCATCCGAAGCTCGCTGCAGCCGCGCCTGGGACAGGCCCAGCGCCTCGGGGCGGTCATCCGGCAGCGGCGGCGTCAGCGAGCGGAGCGCGGAAAGGTGCGCGCTGGATGCGGCAGTCGGCGGGGTCATGGGCTCTCCCTGAAGTCCTGTTGTCGGTTTGCATCAAGTCTGGCGCGGAAGTTGTGGTCTGACCAGTCGATTTGCCCCATTGCACCCTTGCATTCGGGGGGAGGTCTATGCTTCAAAGCGCGCGAACCGGCGACGCAGTCCCGGCTCGCTAGGAGTGTAGCTCAATTGGTAGAGCACCGGTCTCCAAAACCGGGGGTTGGGAGTTCGAGCCTCTCCACTCCTGCCAGCGAGATCAAACACTTAAGCCAAAAATCGACGAGACAGGTTAGGCCGGGGCCCGCAACGCGCGAGCCCCGAATGCATTTCAGCAACCCTTTATTGCTTCACATAAGGACAGTTGCCGTCCTTCATCGGCCGGAACACCTGGTCGCCGGGCACTTCGGCCAGCACCTTGTAATAATCCCACGGGCCCTTCGACTCCTCGGGCTTCTTCACCTCGAACAGGAACATCGAGTGCACCATGCGGCCGTCCTCGCGGACGACGCCGTTGTCGGTGAAGGCGTCGCGCACCGGGGTCTCGCGCATCTTGGCGAGCACCGGCTTGGTGTCGCTATTGCCTGCTGCCTTGACCGCGTTGAGATAGTGCAAAGTGGCGCTGTAGGTCGCCGCCTGATTCATGGTCGGCATCCGCTTCATGCGCTCGAAGAACTTCTTGCCGAAGGCGCGGGTGCGGTCGTTGAGATCCCAGTAATAGGCCTCGGTGATGATCAGCCCCTGCGCCAGTTTCAAGCCGAGGCTGTGGATGTCCGAGATGAACATCACGATGCCGGCGAGGTTCTGGCCGCCGGCGACGATGCCGAACTCGGCGGCCTGCTTGATGGTGTTGATGGTGTCGCCACCGCCATTGGCCATGCCGATGATCTTGGCCTTGGAGGCCTGCGCCTGAAGCAGGAAGGACGAGAAATCCTGGTTGTTGAGGGGATGGCGGGCGCTGCCGACCACCGTGCCGCCGGCGGCGCGCACGACGTCGCCGGTGTCGCGCTCGATCGAATGGCCGAACAGATAGTCGGCGGTGATGAAGAACCAGGTGTTGCCGCCGTTCTTGACGATGGCGCTGCCGACCGTGTGCGCGTTGCCGTAGGTGTCGTAGGTCCAGTGCACGGTGTAGGGCGAGCAGGACTTGCCGGTGATGTCGGAGCTCGCGGCATCCGTCACGATCATCAGCTTCTCGAACTGCTTCGACATCTCCATGCCGGCGAGCGCGGTCGCCGAGGTCGGCATGTCGATGACCATGTCGACGGCCTCGTTCTCGTACCATTTGCGCACGATCGCGGCGGCGATGTCGGCCTTGTTCTGCGGATCGGCGCTGATCACCTCGATCGGCTTGCCGAACATGCTGCCGCCGAACTCCTCGACCGCGAGCTTGGTGGCCTCGAGATTGCCCTGGCCGCCGATGTCCGAATAGACCGACGAGAAGTCGCTGAGCACGCCGATCTTGAGCGGGGCTTGGGCCTGGGCACAGGCAGGGACGGCGGTGAGGGCGAGAGCGGCAAGACCGAGAGCAGCAAGGCTGACGGCGGCAAGGCGCGTCCGTCCCTTGCGCGGGGCAAAGGCCACGGGTTTCCTCCGGATTGTTCTTGTGCGGACGAGAATGAGCGGGTGGCGCAGGCCCGGCAAGAGCAGGAGCCGCTCCACCGCGGGCATTTCGTCGCGGCAACTGCTCAACCTGCCGTGGTGCGGAAATGGCCTGCCGCGGCACGAAAAACCGCGTTGTGGCGGACCAGGCGGGGGCCTGACGCGGGAATGGCCGCCGACGCCCGGCATGCCCATATCTTGACCTTTGGCCGGCCCGACAGTAGATATCTCGGCAACCTGCAGCCGGCCCGCGATAAAAGCGGATATCCGGCGCGGCTTTTCACTCCCCGAACAAGCGAGCCCGTGGATTCGGCTCATCTCTCCGACAAGAGGGTGGGCCAAGGACGGCTGTTCGGTTTTCCCAGTCAACTCTTCAATCGTCCGATGACGGACGCGGACCCCTGACGATGGCTACCAGCCCGTTCAAATTCCTGCAGGAAGTGCGCTCGGAGACCGCCAAGGTCTCGTGGCCGAGCCGTCGCGAGGTCACCATCACCACGATCATGGTGTTCGTGATGGTGGCGCTGGCCTCGGTGTTCTTCTTCGCCGCCGATCAGATCATCCGTTATCTCATCACCCTCGTGCTGGGCATTCACTGATGGCAACCGCAACGCAAAGCTCCGACAAGCGCTGGTACATCGTCCACGCCTATTCGAACTTCGAGAAGAAGGTCGCGGAGTCGATCCGCGAGCAGGCCAAGCAGCGCAATCTCGAGGACCTGTTCGAGCAGGTGCTGGTGCCGATCGAGAAGGTCACCGAGGTGCGCCGCGGCCGCAAGATCGACGCCGAGCGCAAGTTCTTCCCCGGCTACGTGCTGGTGAAGATGAAGCTGACCGACGAGGCGTTCCACCTGATCAAGAACACGCCCAAGGTGACCGGCTTCCTCGGCGCCGAGAACAAGCCGATGCCGATCTCCGAAGGCGAGGCGATGCGCATCCTGAACCAGATGCAGGAAGGCGTGGAGCGGCCGAAATCCTCGGTGTCGTTCGAGATCGGCGAGAACGTCCGCGTCGCCGACGGCCCGTTCGCCTCGTTCTCCGGCGTGGTCGAGGAAATCGACGAGGCGCGCTCACGGGTCAAGGTCGCGGTGTCGATCTTCGGCCGCGCCACCCCGGTCGAGCTGGAATTCAACCAGGTCGAGAAGATCGTCGGCTGAGCCTCATGGGGCGGTAGCCCGGATGAGCGCAGCGACATCCGGGTTCACACCGACGCCGGCGATGCCCCCCGGGGGGGCGCTGCGCTCGCCCGGGCTACGAAAGGGCTCAGCCCTTTCCTTTTCGTCCGATCTCGTGTATCGGGCGTCCTTCGCTCCCCAACCGGGGGGCGATTTCGTTCGTGGGAGGCGTGACCGGCTTTGCCAGCCGGATCAAGCGCGCCGGACCACGGTCCCAAACCTCGCCTGAGGGTTTTGTCGCCCGAAGGCGTTGCGTTCGCATCAGGCAGAATCGCGAACGCATTGGAGAGTCATAATGGCAAAGAAAGTAACCGGTTACCTGAAGCTTCAGGTCCCGGCCGGTGCGGCCAACCCGTCGCCGCCGATCGGCCCCGCGCTGGGTCAGCGCGGTCTCAACATCATGGAGTTCTGCAAGGCGTTCAACGCGCAGACCCAGAAGGAAGAGAAGAACACCCCGATCCCGGTGGTCATCACCATCTATGCGGACCGGTCCTTCACCTTCGAGATGAAGACCCCGCCGATGTCCTACTTCCTCAAGCAGGCTGCCAAGATCCAGTCCGGCTCGAAGGCGCCGGGCCGCGACAAGGCCGGCAAGGTGACCAAGGCGCAGGTGCGCGAGATCGCCGAGAAGAAGATGAAGGACCTGAATTGCGACTCGATCGAGTCGGCCATGAAGATGGTCGAGGGCTCCGCCCGCTCGATGGGTCTGGAAGTTGCGGGGTAAGGCGCCATGGCACTCGGAAAGCGTTTGAAGAAGGCCCGCGAGGGCATCGATCGCACCAAGCTCTACCCGCTTGCTGACGCGATCAAGATGATCAAGGAGCGGGCCGTCTCGAAGTTCGACGAGACCATCGAGGTCTCGATCAACCTCGGCGTCGATCCGCGCCACGCCGACCAGATGGTCCGCGGCGTCGTCATGCTGCCGAACGGCACCGGCCGCACGCTGCGCGTCGGCGTGTTCGCCCGCGGCGCCAAGGCCGAGGAAGCCAAGGCCGCCGGTGCCGACGTCGTCGGCGCGGAGGATCTGGTCGAGAAGGTGCAGAACGGCAACATCGACTTCGACCGCTGTATCGCCACCCCCGACATGATGCCGCTGGTCGGCCGTCTCGGTAAGGTGCTCGGTCCGCGCGGCATGATGCCGAACCCGAAGATCGGCACCGTGACCATGGACGTCGCCGGTGCCGTCAAGGGCGCCAAGGGCGGCTCGGTCGAGTTCCGCGTCGAGAAGGCCGGCATCATCCAGGCCGGCGTCGGCAAGGCCTCGTTCGCCGAGGACAAGCTGGTCGAGAACATCAAGGCGCTGGCGGATGCGGTCGTGAAGGCCAAGCCGGCGGGCGCCAAGGGCACCTACGTCCAGCGCGTCGCCGTCTCCTCGACGATGGGCCCGGGCGTCAAGGTCGAGCCGAGCACCGTGCTCGCCTGAGCGGCCAAGCATAGGTTAGATTGGGAAGGGCGGGATCGTTCATCGATCCCGCCCTTCGCATTTTGGAGTACCGGCCGACATGCCCGACAAGGTCCTGATCTATTCCCGCCTGCCGAAATCCTTGACCCAGCGCTTTGCCGATCGGTTCGATCTGCTCGACAGCGGCGGCAAGCCGGCGCACGAGGTGTTTCCGGCGGACGAGGTCGCGCGGATCCGGGCGCTGATCACGGCCGGCGGCACGCCGCTGGGGGCTGCCGACATGGACAGGCTGCCGGCGCTCGGGGCCATCGTCTGCTATGGCACCGGTTACGACGGCGTCGACCTGAAGGCGGCCGCGGCCCGTAACATCGCCGTCGGCCACAGCCCGGGCGCCAATGCCGCGGCGGTCGCAGACGTCGCTGTGATGTTGATGCTGGCGACCACGCGGCGGCTGACGGTGGCAGACGCCTATGTCCGCGACGGGGGCTGGGCGTCCGCAAAACCATCGCCGCTGATGAAGCCGCCGCCCAGTCTCGCCGGTTGCAGGGTCGGCGTCTACGGCATGGGCGAGATCGGTCGCAAGATCGCGAGCCGCGTAGCCGCCTTCGAGACTGAGGTCGGCTATTTCAACCGCACCCGCTATGACGATCTGCCGTATCAATATTTCCCGAGCCTCGATGCGCTCGCCGAATGGTGCACCGTGCTGATGATCGCCGTCCGTGCCAGCGCCGAGACCACCCACGTCGTCAACGCCGACCTCCTCAAGAAGCTCGGCACCGACGGCCACATCGTCAACATCTCGCGCGGCTCGGTCATCGACGAGCGGGCGCTGGTGGCGGCGCTCAAGGAGGGTACCGTTGCCGGTGCCGGTCTCGACGTGTTCGAGACGGAGCCGCATGCGCCGGATGAGCTGACCTCCCTGCCCAACGTGGTGGTGACGCCGCATATCGGCGGCAACACCAGGGAGTCGCACGTCGCGATGCAGGCCTGCGTGGTGGCGAATCTCACAGCGTTCTTCGGCGGCGAGATGATGCCTTATCAAGTCAAGTAGCTCGTAGCCCGGGCGAGCGGAACGACCCGGGACGGACCATCCCCCATGTCGCTTTCGCCTTTGCGGGCTGTGGCTGACGCTGATGCGGGCTACGTCCAAAACGTTCCGCCCCGCGCAGAAATATTTTGACGCACTGCACATCTCTGTGAATTGCGAACCATTCTCGAATGCTTCTAACTCTTGCTGTTAGGACGACAGATAGAGCGAGGGGCCATGGCGGCGTTCACTTTGAAGATCAATGGGCGGGAGCATCAGGTTGATGTCGACCCCGGCACTCCCTTGCTCTGGGCCATTCGTGACAATGTTGGGCTGACCGGCACCAAATATGGCTGCGGCGTTGCGCAATGCGGGGCCTGCACAGTCTATCTCGACGGCCAGACTGTGCGCTCGTGCTCGTTGCCGGTGTCGGCAGTCGGGAAGAGCGAGGTGACGACGATCGAGGGACTCTCCAGCAAAGAGGCGGTTGCCGTCCAGAAGGCATGGGCCGCGCATGATGTGCCACAATGTGGCTACTGCCAGTCAGGCCAGGTGATGAGCGCCGCCGCGCTGCTCAGCCTGACCCCGAAGCCCAGCGACCAGGACATCGATCTCGCAATGAACGGCAACATCTGCCGCTGCGCCAGCTATGTCCGCATCCGCGCCGCAATTCATTCGGCCGCCAAGACTCTGGAGGGCTGATCATGAACCTTCATGTGAAATCCGAAGCCGCTGCGACCTTGTCGCGCCGCTCGCTGTTGAAAGCCGGCGCTGGGTTCGTGCTCGCCACCTATGTCGCGCGCAACGGCGTCGCCTACGCGCAGGACGCTGCTGCGGCAAAATCCGTCAACATCGCGCCGAACACGTTTCTGGTGATCGGCCAGGACGACACCGTCACCGTTCTCTGCAAGCACATCGAGTTCGGACAGGGCCCGTTCACCGGCATGGCCACCCTGGTGGCCGAGGAGCTCGATGCCGATTGGTCGCAGATGCGCGCCGATCATGCGCCCTCGAATCCGGTGCTCTACAAGAATCTCTTGTTCGGGGTGCAGGGCACTGGCGGCTCGAGCGCGATCGCCAATTCCTACGAGCAGATGCGCAAGGTCGGGGCCGCCGCGCGCGCGATGCTGGTGGCTGCGGCTGCCGACGAATGGAAGGTGCCGGCCGAGGAGATCACGGTCGATAAAGGCATCGTCAGACATCCCTCCGGCAAGCAGAGCGGTTTCGGCGCGCTGGCCGCGAAGGCGATGCAACAGCCGGTGCCGGCGAACCCGCAGCTCAAGGATCCCTCCGCCTTCAAGCTGATCGGCAAGGAAGGCGCCGTGACCCGGCTCGACAGCGTGGCGAAGTCGAACGGCTCGGCCGAGTACACGCTCGACATCAAGGATCCGGGGACCTTGACCGTGCTGGTGGCGCGCTCGCCGCGGTTCGGCGGCAAGGTGGCCTCCTTCGACGCATCAGCAGCGATGGCCGTGCCTGGCGTCGTCGACGTGAAGGAGGTGCCGAATGGCGTCGCCGTCTCTGCCGAGGGCTTTTGGCCGGCCAAGATGGCACGTGACCTGCTCAAGATCACCTGGGACGACAGCAAGGCGGAGACGCGCGGCACGGCGCAGCTGCTGGAGGAGTTTCGCGCGCGTGCGAAGAAGCAGGGCGCGCTGGTCAAGCAGGAGGGCGACGTCGATGCCGAGATCGCCAAAGGCGGCAAGCTGATCGAGACCGAGTTCGTCTTCCCCTATCTGGCGCATGCGCCGATGGA
The DNA here is from genome assembly GCF_032485055.1 of Bradyrhizobium sp. SZCCHNRI20481. Classification (NCBI taxonomy): domain Bacteria; kingdom Pseudomonadati; phylum Pseudomonadota; class Alphaproteobacteria; order Hyphomicrobiales; family Nitrobacteraceae; genus Bradyrhizobium; species Bradyrhizobium sp. SZCCHNRI20481. Next base: position 169,170 of record NZ_JAUEUE010000017.1, on the reverse strand, counting down.
GCCGATCAACGCATTCCTGCATTGGAAGGGCGACACGGCGTCGGCGCGCTACGGCAGCCAGTTTCCGACGCCTGATCACGCCGTGATCGCGCAGGTGCTGGGGCTCGACATCGCCAAGGTCGATCTCAAGACGATTCTCGCCGGCGGCAGCTTCGGCCGGCGCGCGCAGCAGTCGACCCATGTCGCCATGGAGCTGGCGCAGGTCGCCAAGGCGATCGGGCCGGGACGTCCGGTCAAGCTGGTGTGGACCCGCGAGGACGACATGCGCGGCGGCTACTACCGGCCGTTCAGCCTGCATCGCATGCGCGGCGTCGTTCGCGACGGCAAGATCGTGGCGTGGTCGGATACGATCGTCGGCCAGTCGATCATGAAGGGCTCGCCGTTCGAGGCGATGACCATGAAGAACGGTCTCGATGCGACCGCCTATGAGGGATCGAACGAGATCCCGTACCAGGTGCCGAACTTCCGCTGCGACCTGCACCAGGTCGATGTCGGGGTGCCCGTGCTGTGGTGGCGCTCCGTCGGCCACACCCATACCGGCTACGCTGTCGAGGCGTTCGTCGATCAGCTGCTCGAAGCCGTCGGCCAGGATCCGGTGGAGGGGCGACTGGCGATGATGGCCGACAAGCCGCGTCACGCCGGTGTGCTCAAGGCGGTCGCCGAGCTCGCGGACTGGAAGGGCGCCAAGCTCGAGGCGGGCCGCGCCCGCGGCGTTGCCGTGGTCGAGAGTTTCAACACCTACGTCGCCCAGGTCGTCGAGCTGTCGATGGGCGCCGACGGACCGGTCGTGCACAAGGTCTGGTGCGCTGTCGACTGCGGCGTCGCGGTCAATCCCGACATCATCCGCGCCCAGATGGAGGGCGGCATCGGCTTTGCGCTGGGCCACATCCTCTATGCGCAGCAGCCGCTCGACGAGGGACGTCCGGTGTCGGGCAATTTCGATACCTACCGCTCGCTGCGCATCCACGAGATGCCCGAGATCGAGGTCGCGATCGTGCCGTCGACAGAGAAGCCATCGGGGGTAGGCGAGCCCGGCGTCCCGCCGCTCGGACCGGCCGTCGCCAACGCCATGGCGAAGCTCGGCCTGCCGCGCCCCACGCAATTGCCGATCCGGCCGGGAGACACTGCATGAGACTGGTTAGAACGGGGGCGATGGCGTTGCTCGCCGGCTGCCTGGCTGCGGTTGCCGTCGCGGCCTATCCGGGGCTTCAGCGCGCCTATGCCGCGCCCGAGGCGACCCGCGTGGCCAATGGCCTGAAGCCGGCAGCGGACTTCGCGAAGATCAAGAACAGGGAGGAGCGCGCGGTGGCGCTGTTCGAGGAGGCCGGCAAGGTGCTGCAGTCGCCGCGCTGCATGAACTGCCATCCGGCCGGCGATCGTCCGACCCAGACCGACAAGATGATTCCGCACCAGCCGCTGGTGGTCCGCGGCGAGGCCGGCATGGGCGCGCCCGGCGGGCTCGCCTGCACGACCTGTCACCACGAAGCCAATTTCGACCCGGCGCGCGTGCCCGGCAATCCGAAGTGGCAGCTGGCGCCGATCGAGATGGCTTGGCAGGGCCGATCGCTCGGCCAGATCTGCACCCAGATCAAGGACCCGAAGCTCAACGGCGGCAAGACCATGGCCCAGCTGATTCATCATATGGCTGAGGACGAACTAGTCGGCTGGGGCTGGAATCCGGGAGCAGGGCGGACGGCGGCGCCGGGCAGCCAGAAGCAGTTCGGCGAGCTGATCAAGGCCTGGGCCGATGCCGGTGGGGCCTGCCCGAAGGGGTAGGCGGCACGGCCCTGGCGGGTGCCACGACACCCGACAGATCGCGCGAACGTTGCCATGCTCGTGACGTGACGAACTCCCTCCTCGTCATTGCGAGCGTGGGTGATGTTCGATGGCACGCCTTACGCCTATCTGCAGATCTGCGGCACACTGTGGATCGGAAATGAGTATGGGCCCGGTCAGGTGCCGATCTGGACGATGCGATATGGTGGGCCATCAGAGCCTTGATGCTTGACTGTGGGCGCGAGTCATCAGGCATGGACGCGACGATCTGACCTCTATGCCTGCCGAACCACAAGCTCGCTGGTCATGGGGATTCCCCTCAGTGCGCCGAGCACCATGTTGTGGGAAATGGCGCGCTCATGGATCTTCTCGAGTTCGGCACGCGGCGCGGAGGAACTCAGGGTGGCGCGGAGGTGGAGGGATAGGTAGCAATGCCGGGCCTCGACGGGCGCCTCGAGCCCTTCGAGGCCATCGAATTCACCACGCGGGTCGAACACGCCTTCCGCGACGAACTCGACCGAACGCAGATCGGTGCCGGCATGCGCCGCCAGCATCGGATAGTCCGAGCCGGCACAGACGGCTGCAGCGGCGAAGATCTGTTCCCAGGGATAGACGACAGACGGGGCATTGTCCTTCAGGCTCGCCGGCCGCTCCAGAAGCGGTGTTGTGTAGGGATCGCTTGACTGCGGATCAAAGCGGTAGCGGGCACGGTAGGTCCCGCGCACCGCATCGCCATGCTTCTTCATCACGGACACGATATCCTTCACCGTGCTGACAGCTTCTCCGAAAACGATGGGCATCCTTGCCTCCTTCCAATCGTGGGTTTCTAAGTCACGCCATGGGATGCCGACGGCAGCGTTTTCCGTCCGGCATCCCGATTTTGGCACATTGCCGATGGTGTTCGCCTTATTTGGCAGGTGGAGTCGCTTGCGCGTCGCCGCCAAGCTCCTTCTTGAAGGTCTCAAAATCGACCTGCATGCCGTTGAAGATCGTGCTCCAGTGCCGGGCCACCGCGGCGATCGCGACGGCTTCCTCGATTTCGTCCTTCGTTGCACCTGCCCGCTTGGCGTTCTCGGTGTCTTCCCAGATGCAGTACCGACAGGGGATTTGGGCGGAGACGGCGAGTGAGATCAGAGCCTTCACCTTCGGCGGCAGGGCGGTTTCGTTCGAAAACTGCAGCGCCTTCACCTCGGCCCAGGCGCCCGGCAGCGCGGCTTTCGAAACCTGGTGGAGAAAGCCTGGCACCTTGCCGAGCGTCTGCTTGATGTCCTTGTAGGTGGCATCGACCTCTGCCTGGCCGGCCAGGCCGAGGCTGGATGCGAACACGGCCGCACAGATGACGGCCGAAGCCAAAGCGCCCGTGAAGACCCGGTGTGACCGCCGCAACGGCCTACACTTATCCGGTGTGAGACCTCCGCCGTCACGAGCGCCGTCATTGCGACGAAGCAATTCAGAGTTCCTTCTCGACCCTGGATTGCTTCGCTCGCAATGACGGGGGAGAGACCGAGCGTGGGAACCCGCATGGCTGCTCCCGCCTTCGCCTGTCAGGCGCTGGCGGATGCTCGTGGGGGCCTCGCGAACTGCCCAACTGGTGCGATTTTTGCTCTTGGGGGTCTTGGCAAGTCGCCGTGGACCCGTTAAAGAACCGGCTTCCGGGCGGGCTGGCATTTGCTGGCGCGCTCGTGCGCGCATTCCGAAAGCCTAGAGGATCAGCATTCCTTTTGAGGATATCCGTTTGGATGACCCGGAAGGAAGAAGGATCTTTCTGCTCTCGAATGCCGCAGGGGAGGTCGGTCCGCCGATCACCCCGATCCTGTCCGAGACTGCAGGCGCCGGCGCGGAATTCAATTTCCTCAATGGCTTAATCGTCCAGCCTGCATAGACGGGTGAAGACCGGATTTCGGCATGTCCTCTGCGCTGGTCGTGGTGGCATGCAGGTTTGGTTCGAACCTCGACACTCCGTGGGCCGATAAAGCCTTGCGGAAGGGCAGGCTATTCATCGCCGTTTTGCCTTGCGTGTCCTCGGGTTCTTCCGTCCGGAGGTCAGGTTTGGTGGGGCGGCGGGTGCAACCCGGCGGTCCCGCTTTCGGGCGAAGGCCGCCAACCGGAGAGAGCTTGCTGTGGAACGAGCGGCAAAGAAAGAGGCGGTCGAGGAACTGCACGAGGTCTTCAAGACCACGGGCGTCGCGGTCGTCGCTCACTATTCCGGCCTCACCGTAGCCCAGATGCAGAAGCTGCGCATGCAGATGAAGCAGGCGGGCGCGTCGGTGAAGGTCTCGAAGAACCGTCTCGCCAAAATTGCTCTTGAAGGCACGGACGTCGTCGGCATCGGTCCCCTGTTGAAGGGGCCGACCGTGATCGCAACTTCGAACGATCCTGTCGCGGCGCCCAAGGTTGCCATGGAATTCGCCAAGGCGAACGAAAAGTTCGTCATCCTCGGTGGCTCCATGGGTAAAACCGTCCTGAATGTCGACAGCGTCAAGGCTCTCGCCTCGCTGCCGTCGCTGGACGAACTGCGCGGCAAGCTCGTCGGCCTGATCCAGGCTCCGGCGACCAAGCTCGCCCAGCTCGCCAACGCACCCGCGGCCAAGGTCGCGCGCGTCATTCAGGCTCATGCCTCAAAGGGCGAAGCGGCCTGACGCCCTTCGCAAACACTCAAAACCTGGTTTCGAACCGAACCATCTTAAGGAAGTAGATCAATGGCTGACTTGCAGAAAATCGTCGACGACCTGTCCTCGCTCACCGTTCTCGAGGCCGCCGAGCTCGCCAAGCTCCTGGAAGAGAAGTGGGGCGTGTCCGCCGCTGCCGCCGTCGCGGTTGCTGGCCCGGCCGCTGCCGCTGCCGCTCCGGCGGAAGAGAAGACCGAGTTCACGGTTGTCCTGGCTTCGGCCGGCGACAAGAAGATCGAGGTCATCAAGGAAGTCCGCGCCATCACCGGCCTGGGCCTGAAGGAAGCCAAGGACCTGGTCGAGGGTGCCCCGAAGCCGGTCAAGGAAGGCGTCAACAAGGAAGAGGCCGAGAAGATCAAGGCTCAGCTCGAGAAGGCTGGCGCCAAGATCGACCTCAAGTAATCGCAAGATTGCAAGCGGAGCCTTCCGGCGGCCTAAGGCAGGTCCGAAGGTTTCGAGAGATTATGGTGACCGGGCGGTAACATCGCCCGGTCATCATCGGGACAAAAGAGTTTTGCAGAGGTGTCGGGTCGGGCCGGGATACTGCAAAAGGCGTGCAACAGGATCGCCCGTTGCGGGCCGAACACGGAAAAGTGTGGAGATTTAGGGGCTTCGCCCTCGAATCTCGGCTATCGTCGGCCCATATTGGGTCGGCAGCACGAAAAGCCGGTTATCGGTGGAGTGGCGTCTCCGCCCTTAGACCGTTGGGAGATAGGCAATTTCGGGCTTTTGCAGTCCGTGACGAGATGGTTGTGACGAGCGGGTGCGCCCTCGCGCCTCGCGCGTCGTTTTGCGTTTTGCTGGTCTGAAGAACAGAGCTGGGACGTTTCCGTTCCGGCTTTGGGCCTCAGATCCTCGAAATGGATCGAAATTCAACCCGAAGGGGCGGTGGCAGCCGCTGTTTCGGAAGGTTCGCCCCTCCGGGCGACGAAATGAGAGGCCACGATGGCGCAGCAGACATTCACCGGTCGCAAACGCGTTCGCAAGTTCTTTGGACACATCAAGGAAGTCGCGGAGATGCCGAACCTCATCGAGGTTCAGAAGGCGTCCTACGACCAGTTCCTGATGGTGGACGAGCCCACGGGTGGGCGAGCGGATGAGGGCCTGCAGGCGGTGTTCCGCTCGGTGTTCCCGATCTCCGACTTTTCGGGCACCTCGATGCTGGAATTCGTCCGCTACGAGTTCGAGCCGCCGAAATACGACGTCGACGAGTGCCGCCAGCGCGGCATGACCTTCGCTGCGCCGCTCAAGGTGACCTTGCGCCTCATCGTGTTCGATATCGACGAGGAAACCGGTGCGAAGTCGGTGAAGGACATCAAGGAGCAGGACGTGTACATGGGCGACATTCCGCTCATGACCATGAACGGCACCTTCATCGTGAACGGCACCGAGCGCGTCATCGTCTCGCAGATGCACCGTTCGCCGGGCGTGTTCTTCGACCACGACAAGGGCAAGACCCATTCGTCGGGCAAGCTGCTGTTCGCTGCCCGCGTCATTCCGTATCGCGGCTCCTGGCTCGACATCGAGTTCGACGCCAAGGACATCGTGTTCGCGCGCATCGACCGTCGCCGCAAGCTGCCGGTGACGTCGCTGATGTTCGCGCTCGGCCTCGACGGCGAGCAGATCCTGTCGACCTTCTACAAGAAGCTGATCTACAAGCGCATCAAGGAAGGCTGGCGCGTTCCGTTCGACGCCAACCGGTTCCGCGGCTATTCGACCGTGAACGACCTGATCGACGCCGACACCGGGAAGGTCGTGCTCGAGGCCGGCAAGAAGCTCACCGTGCGCGCCGCCCGCCAGCTCCAGGAGAAGGGGCTGAAGGCGCTGCGCATGTCGGACGAGGAGCTGCTCGGCAACTACATCGCCGAGGATCTCGTCAATCCGAAGACGGGTGAGATCTACGCCGAGGCCGGCGAGGAGATCACCGACAAGCTGTTCAAGGTGCTGAACGAGCAGGGCTACAAGGACCTGCCGCTGCTCGACATCGACCACGTCAATGTCGGCCCCTACATCCGCAACACGCTGTCGGCCGACAAGAACATGACGCGTGAGGATGCGCTGTTCGACATCTACCGCGTGATGCGTCCGGGCGAGCCGCCGACGCTCGATTCGGCGCAGGCGATGTTCCAGTCGCTGTTCTTCGATGCCGAGCGCTACGACCTCTCCGCGGTCGGTCGCGTCAAGATGAACATGCGCCTCGAGCTCGATGCGCCCGACACCCAGCGCACGCTGCGTAAGGAAGACATCCTGTCGGTCATCAAGACCCTGGTCGACCTGCGTGACGGCAAGGGCGAGATCGACGACATCGACCATCTCGGCAACCGCCGCGTCCGCTCGGTCGGCGAGCTGATGGAGAATCAGTACCGCATCGGCCTGTTGCGCATGGAGCGCGCCATCAAGGAGCGTATGTCGAGCGTCGACATCGACACCGTGATGCCGCAGGACCTGATCAACGCCAAGCCTGCCGCCGCTGCCGTGCGCGAGTTCTTCGGCTCGTCGCAGCTGTCGCAGTTCATGGACCAGACCAACCCGCTGTCGGAGATCACCCACAAGCGCCGCCTGTCGGCGCTTGGACCGGGCGGTCTGACGCGCGAGCGCGCCGGCTTCGAGGTGCGCGACGTGCATCCGACGCATTACGGCCGCATCTGCCCGATCGAGACACCTGAAGGTCCGAACATCGGCCTGATCAACTCGCTGGCGACCTTCGCCCGCGTCAACAAGTATGGCTTCGTCGAGACGCCGTACCGCAAGGTCAAGGACGGCCGGGTCACCGACGAGGTGGTGTATCTGTCGGCCATGGAGGAGGGGCGCTACCGCGTCGCGCAGGCCAACGTGCCGCTCGATGCCAAGGGCCGCTTCACCGAGGACCTCGTGGTCTGCCGTCACGCCGGCGAAGTCGTGCCGATGACGCCCGACAAGGTCGACTATATGGACGTGTCGCCGAAGCAGCTCGTTTCGGTGGCCGCGGCGCTGATCCCGTTCCTCGAGAACGACGACGCCAACCGCGCGCTGATGGGCTCGAACATGCAGCGCCAGGCGGTGCCGCTGGTTCGCGCCGAGGCGCCGTTCGTCGGTACCGGCATGGAAGGCGTCGTTGCCCGTGACTCGGGCGCCGCGATCGCGGCGCGCCGCTCCGGCGTGATCGACCAGATCGACGCCACCCGCGTCGTCATCCGCGCCACGGAGGATCTCGATCCGACCAAGTCGGGCGTCGATATCTACCGGCTGATGAAGTATCAGCGCTCGAACCAGTCGACCTGCATCAACCAGCGTCCGCTGGTGAAGGTCGGCGACATCGTCAAGAAGGGCGACATCATCGCTGACGGTCCGTCGACCGATCTCGGTGAGCTCGCGCTCGGCCGCAACGTGCTCGTCGCGTTCATGCCGTGGAACGGCTACAACTTCGAGGACTCCATCCTGCTCTCCGAGCGGATCGTGAAGGAGGACGTCTTCACCTCGATCCACATCGAGGAATTCGAGGTGATGGCCCGCGACACCAAGCTGGGTCCGGAGGAAATCACGCGCGACATTCCGAACGTGTCGGAAGAGGCGCTGAAGAACCTCGACGAAGCCGGCATCGTCTATATCGGCGCGGAAGTGCGCGCCGGCGACATCCTGGTCGGCAAGATCACGCCGAAGGGCGAGAGCCCGATGACGCCGGAAGAGAAGCTGCTGCGCGCCATCTTCGGCGAGAAGGCCTCGGACGTGCGCGACACCTCGCTGCGGGTGCCGCCGGGCGTGCAGGGCACGATCGTCGAAGTCCGCGTCTTCAACCGGCACGGCGTCGACAAGGACGAGCGTGCGCTGGCGATCGAGCGGGAAGAGATCGAGCGTCTGGCCAAGGACCGCGACGACGAGCAGGCGATCCTGGACCGCAACGTCTACAGCCGTCTCGCCGACATGCTGGATGGCCGTCAGGGCATCTCCGGTCCGAAGGGCTTCAAGAAGGACACCAAGATCACGCGCGCGGTGCTCGACGAGTATCCGAAGTCGCAGTGGTGGCTGTTCGCCTCGCCGAACGACAAGCTGATGGCCGAGATCGAGGCCATGCGGAAGCAGTACGACGAGTCGAAGAAGGGGCTGGAACAGCGCTTCCTCGACAAGGTCGAGAAGCTGCAGCGTGGCGACGAGCTGCCGCCAGGCGTGATGAAGATGGTCAAGGTCTTCGTTGCGGTGAAGCGCAAGATCCAGCCGGGCGACAAGATGGCCGGCCGTCACGGCAACAAGGGCGTCGTCTCCAAGATCGTGCCGATCGAGGACATGCCGTTCCTCGAGGACGGCACGCATGCGGACATCGTGCTGAACCCGCTGGGCGTGCCCTCGCGCATGAACGTCGGACAGATCCTCGAGACGCATCTTGGCTGGGCCTGCGCCGGCCTCGGCAAGCGCATCGCCCAGACGGTCGATGCCTACCTGTCGAAGCAGGACGTGAAGCCGCTGAAGGAGACCTTGAAGCGGATCTACGGCGATGACGAGACCATCAAGTCGCTCAACGACAACGAGTTGATCGAGCTTGGTCACAATCTGAGCCGTGGCGTGCCGATCGCCACGCCGGTGTTCGACGGCGCCAAGGAGGCCGACATCGAGGAGATGTTGAAGCTCGCCGGCCTCGACGCCTCCGGTCAGTCGACGGTCTATGATGGCCGCACCGGCGATGCGTTCGATCGCAAGGTGACGGTCGGCTACATCTATATGCTGAAGCTGCACCATCTGGTCGACGACAAGATCCATGCGCGTTCGATCGGCCCGTACTCGCTGGTCACCCAGCAGCCGCTGGGCGGCAAGGCCCAGTTCGGCGGCCAGCGTTTCGGCGAAATGGAGGTGTGGGCGCTCGAAGCCTACGGCGCGGCCTACACGCTGCAGGAGATGCTGACGGTGAAGTCGGACGACGTCGCCGGCCGCACCAAGGTCTACGAGGCGATCGTGCGCGGCGACGACACGTTCGAGGCCGGTATTCCGGAATCGTTCAACGTGTTGGTCAAGGAAATGCGCTCGCTCGGCCTCAACGTCGACCTGCACAACTCCAAGCTCGGACCGGCGCCGACGTCGGAAGCCGCCGAGTAGTTCAAGAGGTCAGGCCCGGCCGTCTCGGACGGCCGGGTGCCGGCGCCTTCCCCCGCGGGTCAGGACAAGGCGCCCGTTGAGAGATTTTCGAATTTGCGGCCGACCCCCGATCGGCCCGCGAGGAGAATACGATGAACCAAGAAATTATGAATCTCTTCAATCCGACGACGCCGGCTCAGGTCTTCGACCAGATCCGGATCTCGATTGCGTCTCCGGAGAAGATTCTGTCCTGGTCCTACGGCGAGATCAAGAAGCCGGAAACGATCAACTACCGCACCTTCAAGCCCGAGCGCGACGGCCTGTTCTGCGCCCGCATCTTCGGGCCGATCAAGGACTACGAGTGCCTGTGCGGCAAGTACAAGCGGATGAAGTACAAGGGCATCATCTGCGAGAAGTGCTCGGTCGAGGTGACCTTGTCGCGCGTCCGGCGCGAGCGCATGGGCCATATCGAGCTCGCCGCTCCCGTCGCGCACATCTGGTTCCTGAAGTCGCTGCCGTCGCGCATCGGCCTGCTGCTCGACATGACGCTGAAGGATCTCGAGCGGATCCTGTATTTCGAATACTACGTCGTTCTCGAGCCGGGTCTGACCGCGCTCAAGGACCGTCAGCTCTTGTCCGAGGACGAGTACCTCAAGGCGCAGGACGAATACGGCCAGGACAGCTTCACCGCCATGATCGGCGCCGAGGCCATCCGTGAGCTCTTGCGCGGCCTCGAGCTGGAGAAGCTCGAGCAGACGCTGCGTGCGGAGATGCAGGAGACCGACTCCGACATCAAGCACAAGAAGCTCGCCAAGCGCCTGAAGATCGTCGAGGCCTTCCGCCACTCCGGCAACAAGCCGGAATGGATGATCATGACCGTGGTGCCGGTGATCCCGCCGGACCTGCGGCCGCTGGTGCCGCTCGACGGCGGCCGCTTCGCGACCTCCGACCTCAACGACCTCTACCGCCGCGTCATCAACCGCAACAACCGCCTGAAGCGGCTGATGGAGCTGCGCGCGCCGGACATCATCATCCGCAACGAGAAGCGCATGCTTCAGGAAGCGGTGGATGCGCTGTTCGACAACGGCCGCCGCGGCCGCGTCATCACCGGCGCCAACAAGCGTCCGTTGAAGTCGCTCGCCGACATGCTCAAGGGCAAGCAGGGCCGCTTCCGTCAGAACCTGCTCGGCAAGCGCGTGGACTATTCCGGTCGCTCGGTCATCGTGGTCGGTCCGGAGCTGCGCCTGCACCAGTGCGGCCTGCCGAAGAAGATGGCGCTCGAGCTGTTCAAGCCGTTCATCTATTCGCGGCTCGATGCCAAGGGCCTGTCGACGACGGTCAAGCAGGCCAAGAAGCTGGTCGAGAAGGAGCGCCCCGAGGTCTGGGACATCCTGGACGAGGTCATCCGCGAGCATCCGGTGCTGTTGAACCGCGCGCCGACGCTGCATCGCCTCGGCATCCAGGCGTTCGAGCCGGTGCTGATCGAAGGCAAGGCGATCCAGCTGCATCCGCTGGTGTGCTCCGCGTTCAACGCCGACTTCGACGGCGACCAGATGGCCGTCCACGTTCCGCTGTCGCTCGAAGCGCAGCTGGAAGCGCGCGTCCTGATGATGTCGACCAACAACATCCTGCATCCGGCCAATGGTCAGCCGATCATCGTGCCGTCGCAGGACATCGTGCTCGGTCTCTACTACGTCTCGATCATGCGCGAAGGCATGCCCGGCCAGGGCATGGCGTTCGGCAACATGGCCGAGCTCGAGCATGCGCTGCACGCCAAGGCCATCCATCTCCACAGCAAGATCAAGTATCGCTGGGAGGGCATGGACGAGACCGGCAAGGTCGCCAAGCGCTGGATCGAAACCACCGCGGGCCGCGTCATGCTCGGCAATCTCTTGCCGAAGCATCCGCGCGTCACGTTCGAGGTCATCAACAAGCTGATGACCAAGCGCGAAATCTCGGGCGTGATCGATCAGGTCTATCGTCACTGCGGCCAGAAGGAGACGGTGATCTTCTGCGACCGCATCATGGCGCTCGGCTTCTACAACGCCTTCAAGGCGGGCATCTCGTTCGGCAAGGACGACATGGTCGTGCCGGCGGGCAAGTGGAAGATCGTCGACACCACCCGTACGCTGGCGAAGGATTTCGAGCAGCAGTACAATGACGGTCTGATCACCCATGGCGAGAAGTACAACAAGGTCGTCGACGCCTGGTCGAAGGCCAGCGAAGAGATCGCCAAGGAGATGATGAAGGAAATCTCCGTCACCAAGAAGACGGCGACGGGGGCGGATGCCGACATCAACTCGATCTACATGATGTCGCATTCCGGTGCCCGCGGTTCGCCGGCCCAGATGCGTCAGCTCGCCGGCATGCGCGGCCTGATGGCCAAGCCGTCGGGTGAGATCATCGAGACGCCGATCATCTCGAACTTCAAGGAAGGTCTGTCGGTTCTCGAGTACTTCAACTCGACCCACGGCGCCCGCAAGGGCCTCGCGGACACCGCGTTGAAGACCGCGAACTCGGGCTACCTGACCCGTCGTCTGGTCGACGTCGCGCAGGACTGCATCATCACGCAGGACGATTGCGGCACCCATCTCGGCATCAAGATGCGCGCCATCGTCGATGCCGGCACGGTCGTGGCTTCGCTCGGCTCGCGCATCCTGGGCCGCGTGCCCTGCGATGACGTGCGTGATCCCGCGACCAACGCCGTGCTGGTCAAGGCCGGCACGCTGATGGAGGAGAGCCACATCGACGCCATCCAGCAGGCTGGCGTGCAGGAGGTGAAGATCCGCTCGGCGCTGACCTGCGAGCTCGTCAACGGCATCTGCAAGATGTGCTACGGCCGCGATCTGGCGCGCGGCACGCCGGTCAATCATGGCGAGGCTGTCGGCGTCATCGCCGCGCAGTCGATCGGTGAGCCCGGCACCCAGCTGACGATGCGCACCTTCCACATCGGTGGCGCGGCGCAGCTGAACGAGCAGTCCTTCGTGGAATCGAACTTCGAAGGCAAGGTGGTCATCAGGAACAAGTCGATCGCTCGCAACAGCGAGGGTCACCTGATCGCGATGGTCCGCAACATGGTCGTGACGATCGTCGACCCCGACGGCACCGAGCGTGCGACGCACCGTATCCAGTACGGCTCGCGCATGCACGTCGACGACGGCGACATGATCAAGCGCGGCCAGCGCATCGCCGAGTGGGATCCTTATACCCGCCCGATCCTCACGGAAGCGGAGGGCACGATCGGGTTCGAGGATCTGACCGAAGGTCTGTCGATCTCGGAAACGCTCGACGAATCCACCGGTATTGCCAAGCGCGTGGTCATCGACTGGCGTGGAACGCGCGGTGGCGCGGATCTGCGTCCGGCGATCGTGATCAAGGGCAAGGACGGCAAGGTGCTCAAGCTCGCCCGCGGCGGCGATGCCCGCTACATGCTGTCGGTCGACGCGATTCTTTCTGTCGACGTCGGTGCGACGGTGAAGCCAGGCGACATCCTGGCGCGTATCTCGACCGAAAGCGCCAAGACGCGCGACATCACCGGCGGTCTGCCGCGGGTGGCGGAGCTGTTCGAAGCGCGCAAGCCGAAGGATGCCGCGATCATCGCTGAGATCGCCGGCACCATCCGGTTCGGTCGCGACTACAAGAACAAGCGTCGCATCTCGATCGAGCCGGTCGACAAGACCGAGGAGCCGCGCGAGTACCTGATCCCGAAGGGCAAGCACATCCATCTGCAGGATGGCGACATCGTCGAGAAGGGTGACTTCATCGTCGAAGGCAACCCGGCGCCGCACGACATCCTGGCGATCAAGGGCATCGAGGAGCTCGCGGCCTATCTGGTCAACGAGATCCAGGAGGTCTACCGGCTGCAGGGCGTGCTCATCAACGACAAGCACATCGAGGTGATTGTCCGTCAGATGCTGCAGAAGGTGGAGATCGCCGACCAGGGCGACACCGACATGATCTCGGGCGAACAGGTCGACAAGATCGAGTTCGACCTGCTCAACGCGAAGGCCGTGGAGGAGGCGAAGAAGCCGGCCACAGGCACTCCGGTTCTGCTCGGCATCACCAAGGCGAGCCTGCAGACCCGGTCGTTCTTCTCGGCGGCCTCGTTCCAGGAGACCACCCGCGTCCTCACCGAGGCGGCGGTCAACGGCAAGATCGATCCGCTCGAGGGTCTCAAGGAGAACGTCATCGTCGGCCGTCTGATCCCGGCTGGCACCGGCGCCTCGATGGCCCGCATCCGCGAAGTCGCCTTGAAGCGCGACAAGCTGATTCTCGACGAGCGCGAGAAGCAGGCGGCGATCGTGCCGGCGCAGCCCGAGCCTCAGCCGCTCGCTCTGCCGCCGGCAGAGTGAACGGACGATTGCGGCAGACCCTGACGGTGTTGGGGTCTGCCGTGCGTTCATCACGCGTAGAAAAGGCCGGCGGTTGCCGGCCTTTTTTTGACATTTTCTTCTCCTGTTGCCGCGCTGCTGCCCCGTTGTTCATCTTCCCTTCAGGGACAGAGGTGCTCTTGGAAGCATCAGATCCGCTGAGCTGATTTCCGTCGACTCCCGTGGCGATGCGCCGATTTGCTCCGGCGCAAATCTTTTGCGGGCCGGGTACGCTATGGCCGATCGAGCCCCGAGGGTGGCAGGACCCCTGATATGGACGACCGGCAACGTCGCTGACAGCCGGAGATGGCGGAACTTCGATGCTTGACCTTGCGATTGTTGGTGGCGGTCCGGGTGGCCTGATGAGCGCCTGGTACCTGAGGCGCAAACTCGGCGATCTCTGCAAGGTGACGATCTTCGAGGCATCCGACCGGCTCGGCGGCAAGATCGTGACGCGCAAGTTCGATACCGCACCGGCGATGTATGAGGCTGGTGTCGCAGAAATCTACGACTACTCGATGACCGGCCCTGATCCGCTGCGCGAGCTGATCCAGCATTTCGGTCTGCAGACGATTCCGATGGATGCGCTGCAGGTCCAGCTCGACGGCGAGCTGCTCGACGACGTGCCCGGGCTGCGCCGCAAGTACGGCCCGAAGACGGCCGCTGCCGTCGAGGCGTTCCGCAAGCGTTGTACGGAGGTAATGTCGCCGGTCGAATATTACGAAGGCGTCGGCGCCCACGATAACGAGCACCCCTGGGCCTACAAGACCTGCGAAGAGCTGCTCGACGAGGAGGTCGAGGATCCCACGGCCAAGCGCTTCTTCAAGGTGATGTCGCGCTCCGACCTCGCGACCGAGGCCCACAACACCAACGGCCTCAATGCGCTCAAGAACTTCGTGATGGATATCGACGACTATATCGGCCTGTACTCGATCCAGAACGGCAATGAGCAGCTGATCGAGTGCCTTCGCTCAGAGGTCGATGCCGACATCAAACTCAATCATCGCGTGCTCCGCATCGGCAAGACCGAGCAGGGCCGCTACCGGCTCAACATGATGAACGGCAAGGGGCCGGAGACGCGCGAGTTCGATCTCGTGCTGGTGTGTCTGCCGCATTCCTGGCTGTCGACGGTCGGCTGGGACGGCGAGAAGCTGCGCCAGTCCATGGTCAAGCACATCGCCTATTTCGATCGTCCCGCGCATTATCTGCGCGTCTCGATCCTGTTCGACGAGCCGTTCTGGGGCGAGAAGATTCCGGGCTCCTGGTTCATGTCGGAGGCGTTCGGCGGCTGCTGCATCTACAACGAGGGCTCGCGCCACGACGTCGGCAAGCACGGCGTGCTGAACTGGCTGATCGCGGGCTCGGATGCGCTCGCCTTCGCCAACCTGTCGGACCAGGAGCTGATCGATGCCGCGCTGAAGTCGCTCCCGGCGGCGCTAGGCGATGCGCGCGCGCACTTCATGGAAGGCAAGATCCATCGCTGGCTGTCGTCGGTCAACGCGCTGCCCGGCGGTCTGCCGGTGCGCGACGTCATGACCAATCACCGGCCTGAGCCGAAGGAGCACCCCGGTATCGTCGTGGTCGGAGACTACCTGTTCGACTCGACCTTGAACGGGCTGCTCGATTCCTCGGATGCGGCCACCGACATCATCCTGACCGAGATGATGCGGCTGCGCCGCGCCCGCTCGCAGGCCGAGATGCCGCTGTCGGACAAGATCGACCGCGACTACTTCGACAATTATCGCGGGCAGGGGCCGTACAGCGAAGCGTGGTCGCAGTTCACCGATCCGGACTATCTGACCAGCCTGATCAAGATCGTCTGGAACCGGGCCGGCAAGGGCAAGGGCTACAAGCTCCTGGTCGCCGGCTCCGCGAGCGGCGAGCTGGTGGGTGCGCTCCGCGAGCGTGGCATCGATGCCTGGGGCATCGAGAACAACCGCTACATCCACGGCAAGACGCCGAAGGCGCTGAAGAAGTACAACAAGCTCGGCTCGATCACCGACATGCCGTTCAAGACCGGTGAGTTCGATTTCGTGTTCGAGACCAGCCTCTGCCACCTCGGTGACAAGCAGGTTGCGCGCGCGGTCCGCGAGCTCAACCGTGTCGTCAAGACCGGCCTCGTGTTCGGCTCGATCACCTCGGACATGGCCCCGGCGCTGGTCGACCGCTACGACCTGCTCCGTGGGGTCAAGAAGCTCGGCACCTGGTGGGAGTGGTCGGAGCTGTTCTTCGGCAACGGCTTTGATCTTGCCATGCACCGCCGCGATTGCACCGACGAGGTGTGGGCCGCGACGCTCGCGGCCAACAAAGGCCCGGGCCAATGGTACGCCGACGCGGACAGCCTGCGCTATTCCTTCTTCGACAAGGTCGAGGACGAGGATTGAGGACGCTGGCCGCGGCGCTGTGCAGATGTTAAAGGCCTGACGCGCAAGGCTGGCGCTCTCGTCGGCCGCGCTGCTTCGGTTGGTTGCATGGCGCCCAAGAAACCAGAGTCAGAGTCGAGACCGGCTTCCAAATCAGGCTCGAAACGAGGTTCGAAATCCAATTCGACCTCGGCGCCGGCCGGTCAGGCCGCGGACGATCGGATTGCCGGCGAGCGAATTGCGGCTGCCGCGGGCGCCGCAGCCGAGATCGCGAAGCGGCTTTCTGGAACCGCCGCGCCCCAAGCGCCGCAGGCACCCCAAGCGCCGGAAACACCGCTCGCCGCCAACGCGCCGCTGGCAGCCGAAGCGCAGCACACATCTGAAGCGCCGCAGCCCTCCGAGCCGTCGCAGGCCGCCAAAGTGCCGGAGGCGGCCAAACCGCCGCAGGCATCCAAGCCGCCGCAGGCCACCAAGCCACCACAGGCAAGCAAGCCTGCGCCGCCGCCCTCCGATGAGGACGGCGAGGACGAGGGCGACGATCTCGACGACGATGACGACGACGACGAGGATCTCGTCGTCTATACGGCCCGCGAGGCCGCCGGCGCGCTTGCGACGATCTACGGCTTCGTCAGGCCGCTGCTGGCCAAATACAAGAAGATGCTGGCCTTCGTGTCGATCGGCGTCCTGATCGAGACGCTGTTCAACGTCATCATGCCGCTCAGCCTCAAGTTCCTGATCGACGATGCGCTCGGCGAGGAGGATTTCGAGGCGCTCTATCGCATCCTCGGCGTGCTGGCCGTTGCGGGCATCTTCACCTCGATCGTTGCCGTGCTCTACGAGCGCTGGGACGCGCGTCTGGCGGCCTGCGTCATCTCGGATGTCCGCACCCGTCTGTTCGACCACGTGCAGAACCTGCCGGCCGCCTATTTCCAGCGCACCAAGCGCGGCGAGATATTGTCGCGCTTCTCGGTCGACATGTCGGCGTTCGAGAACGTCGTGAAGAGTTTCGCCAACAGCGCTGTGCTGCCGTTCCTCGAGCTGATTGCGGGCATCATTCTGATGCTGTTCCTCAACTGGCAGCTCGCTGCGATCGCGCTGCTGGTGTTTCCGATCACCCTGATCGGCCCGCGCATCCTGACGCCGAAGGCGGTTCAGGCCAATTACGAGCAGAAGCTGAACGAGGCGTCGCTGCTCGGCGTGATCCAGGAGAACATCGCGGCGCAAGCCGTCATCAAGGCCTTCAGCCTGCACCGCAAGGTATTCGGCTGGTTCAGCTTCCGCAACGACGCGGCGCGGCGCAAGATGGCCGATGCGATGTTCCTGTCGACCATGGTCGAGCGCACGGTCACGATCTCCGTGCTGCTGCTGCATCTCGTCGTGCTCGCCCTAGGCGCCTATCTCGCGACCAAGGGCCAGATCACCATCGGCACCTTCGTCACCTTCGAGAGCGCGTTCTGGGAGGTGTCCTACAACATCGCCCATGTCATGCACTTCGTGCCGGTGTCGATTTCCTCGGCGGCCGCAATCCGGCACATGCAGGAGCTGCTGGACGAGCCGACCCGCGGCGCCGACCGGCCGGGCGCGCCGGATCTGCCCCGCATCAGCCACGACATCACCTTCGAGCGCGTGACCTTCCAGTACGAGGGCAGCCAGACGCCGGTGCTCGACAATCTCAGCCTCAAGCTCGACGTCGGCAAGCGGATCGCGATCGTCGGTCCTTCGGGCTCGGGCAAGAGCACGCTGCTCAACCTGATCCTGCGACTCTACGTGCCCAACGAAGGCCGCGTCACCATCGACGGCGTCGACATCCGCAGGGTCACGCGCGATTCGCTGCGCGGCAGCATGGCCGTGGTGTTCCAGGAGAACATGCTGTTCAACATGTCGCTGCGGGAGAACATCCGGCTCGGCAAGGAGGGCGCCACCGACGCCGAGGTGGAGGAGGCGGCCAAGAAGGCCGAGATCCACCGCTACATCATGAGCCTGCCGCAGAAATACGACACGCTCGTCGGCGAGCGCGGCGACACGCTGTCCGGCGGCCAGCGCCAGCGCATCGCAATCGCCCGCGCCATCATCCGCAATCCCTCCGTGCTGCTGCTCGACGAGGCGACCTCGGCGCTCGACCAGACCACGGAAGCCGCAATCAACCGCACCCTGCTCAAGGTCGCCAAGGGCCGCACCATGATCTGGTCGACCCACCGCCTGACCTCGGTGGTCGAGATGGACGAGATCATCGTCATCTCCGGCGGCCGGGCGATCGAGCGCGGCAGCCACGCCGAGCTCTTGGCCAAGAACGGTGTCTATCGCAAGCTGTGGGACGACCAGGGCCACCAGCCGAGTCGGGCCGATCAGGCCGACGACGACAGCGATGAAGACGACGATGAGGATGATGACGACGACGACGACGAGGAATAAGCGTTGAGCGGCGCAATGGTCTTCGTCAGCCGCTGCCGCGTGCCGCGGCCGAGCGAGACTGCAAAGCGTGCCCAGCGCTGCGCCTGCCAATAGGGTCTGGTCCCGATCGAGACGGATCTGAAATTCCAGGCCTTCTCGAGCGACCACGCATCGCAGGCCATCTTGACCGGGTCCGCATAGAAGGCCGCGATCTTGGCCTCGCCCATGCCGTCAGTCGCCAGCCAGCGCGGAATGTGGACGTTGCAGAGGCGCTCGACATCGGTGAACACCTTGTCGGAGCCGGTGCCGGTGACGGGGCAGGTGGTGCAGAAGGCGTCGCCGACGAGCACCACGCCGGGCATGCGATATCCGCTGTTGGTGATCAGATCGGCCGGCCGGACCTTCACCTCGCCGCTCGCGGCGTACTCGCCAGTGATCCGCCGCAGGCCGGGCAGGGCGGTCGTCAGCGTTTCGACCGGGGCGCGCCGGATCGCCCGCAGCCAGGGATCATCCACCTCGCGATAGGCGAACAGGTTCGCCCGCATGCGCTCGCCGATCGGGAACAGGGTGATGTAGGGCACCCGCGCACTGGCCCGCTCCTGGAAGTAGGTCATGGCCGGGAACGGGAAGGCGGCGCGGCCGACCGGCGTCAGGTCGAAGCCGATCGAGACGGAATGCGCGGGGCTGGCGATCTTGCGGGTGATTCCCAGCATGTGCCGCAGCCCAACGTTCAGCCCGTTGGCGAGCACGACGAGGCGGGCCGAGATCGTCTGCCCGTTGGACAGCACGACCGACTGGCGATCCTCGCCTGGCGTGATCGCCACGGCCTTGGCGACGATTCGCGTCACAGGGCCACGGATCTCGTCACGCACGGCCGTCACCAGCGTATCGTACGGGATGCCATATTGCTGGACTGGCGCCCGTTCGAGCACGTAGCCGAATCGGGCGATCCAGTTCTCCGAGGCCAGGGTGGCTTGGGTTAACGCCTTGTCGGCGATCCCGGTGCGACGGAACCGGTCGATCTGCCCGGCACCGGAGATCTTCTCGATTCGAAAGTCGGCCGGGTAGATCGCGTGGGGATCGACCAGAATCGCCGGGATGCCCGCACGCCCGAGCATGGCGGCCGTGATCGCGCCGGCCAGGCCGCCGCCAATGATCGCAATATCGGTATATTCTGTCACCGGGCGCCTCGTCGTGGCGCCATCCTTGTCGGCCAAAGCCGAAAAAAGCCTTATCTTCAATGTCTCTGGATATTTCCGGGGTTGGAGAGGTGACTGCGCAGGCGCGGGCAGGGCTCTGCGGTCTACAGATACCTTAGGACGCGGGGGGCACCGTCGGAGCGGAAACTGCAGCGGCCAGAAGCGCTTCTTTGAGCGTCCTGCGGCGTCGTTTTGCTTGACTTGGATATTTACCGCTTATAAAAGGCCGGCACTCAACGACAGGCGGTGAGCTTCGCCAGCGTCGGTACGGATCACCCAGACCACCCAGAACAGGGTGGGACGGGCACCACCCTCGACGAATGCCGCTCAAACGCTGTCGATCATAGCTAGGCAATGCCAAAACGATATTAGATCTCTCGAGCTCGTTCTCCTGAGACCAATTTCGGATGCATGACCTCGGTAGGCCGCCCGCCAGCGCAAGCTGACTGGTGGTGATCGCGGTCCTCTGTGGCGTCAAGCGCTTTCCGTTCAGCGATGAACGGTTGGCGCGATTTCGTTTTGCGTGGGTTTTGATCGCGCGAACGGCCCGGTGAGGCGGGGAACCTCGAACAGAATTTGCGGAAGCCGGTCGCGGTCTCCGTGCGAACGTTGAGAAGGGTGAAGGCCAAGATGCCGACGATCAACCAGCTGATCGCAAATCCGCGCGAAGTGCAGAAGTCGCGCAAGAAGGTGCCGGCGCTGCAGCAGTCGCCGCAGAAGCGTGGCGTTTGCACGCGCGTCTACACCACGACCCCGAAGAAGCCGAACTCGGCGCTTCGTAAGGTCGCCAAGGTGCGCCTGACCAACGGCTTCGAGGTGATCGGCTACATCCCGGGTGAAGGCCATAACCTGCAGGAGCACTCGGTGGTCATGATCCGCGGCGGCCGCGTCAAGGACTTGCCGGGCGTGCGCTACCACATCCTCCGCGGCGTGCTGGATACCCAGGGCGTCAAGAACCGTAAGCAGCGCCGTTCGAAGTATGGCGCGAAGCGTCCGAAGTAAGACGTTCGAGAGAAGCGGGAACAAGATCACATGTCGCGTCGCCATTCAGCCGAAAAGCGTGAAGTGCTTCCGGATCCGAAGTTCGGGAACATCATTGTCACCAAGTTCATGAACTCGGTGATGTACGCCGGCAAGAAGTCGGTCGCCGAAGGTATCGTCTACGGCGCGTTCGGCATCATCGAGGCCAAGACCAAGCAGAGCCCGCTGACGGTGTTCGAGCAGGCCCTCGAAAACGTCATGCCGACCATCGAGGTCCGTTCCCGCCGCGTCGGCGGCGCGACCTACCAGGTGCCGGTCGAAGTTCGTTCGACCCGCCGGCAGGCGCTGGGCATCCGCTGGCTGATCTCGGCCGCGCGCGACCGCAACGAGAAGACGATGACCGAGCGGCTTTCGGCGGAGCTGCTCGATGCCTCCAATAACCGGGGCAACGCCGTGAAGAAGCGTGAAGACGTGCACCGGATGGCTGAAGCCAACCGCGCCTTCTCGCACTATCGCTGGTAACGGCGAAACCGACGGAAATCAGGGAACACACCCATGCCCCGCCAACACGCCATCGAAGACTATCGCAACTTCGGCATCATGGCGCATATCGACGCCGGTAAGACGACCACGACCGAGCGCATCCTCTATTACACGGGCAAGAGCCACAAGATCGGCGAAGTGCACGAAGGTGCCGCGACGATGGACTGGATGGAGCAGGAGCAGGAGCGTGGAATCACGATCACCTCCGCCGCGACCACCGCGTTCTGGAACGGCAAGCGCCTGAACATCATCGACACCCCCGGTCACGTCGACTTCACCATCGAGGTCGAGCGTAGCTTGCGCGTGCTCGACGGCGCCGTCTGCGTGCTCGACTCCAACCAGGGCGTCGAGCCGCAGACCGAGACCGTCTGGCGTCAGGGCGACAAGTACAAGGTGCCGCGCATCGTCTTCGCGAACAAGATGGACAAGACCGGCGCCGACTTCTTCAAGTGCCTGTCCGACATCGTCGATCGCCTGGGCGCGAAGCCGGTGGCTATTCAGCTGCCGATCGGCGCGGAGAACAACTTCAAGGGCTGCATCGATCTCGTGACGATGAAGGCGATCGTCTGGAACGACGAGGCGCTCGGCGCGAAGTTCGACTACGCCGAGATTCCGGCTGATCTCGCCGATCAGGCCAAGGAATATCGCGAGCAGTTGGTGGAAGCTGCCGTCGAGCTCGACGACGACGCCCTGGCTGCGTTCCTGGACGGCAACGAGCCGGATGAGGCGACCCTGAAGCGCCTGATCCGCAAGGCGGTGCTGACCGGCGCCTTCTATCCGGTGCTGTGCGGCTCGGCCTTCAAGAACAAGGGCGTGCAGCCCTTGCTCGACGCCGTCGTCGACTATCTGCCGTCGCCGCTCGACGTGCCCGCGATCAAGGGCACCGACGACAAGGGCAACGAGGTCGTGCGCAAGGCGGACGACAAGGAGCCGCTGGCGCTGCTGGCGTTCAAGATCATGGACGACCCGTTCGTCGGCACCATCACTTTCTGCCGCATCTATTCGGGCGTCCTGACCTCGGGCACCGGTGTCGTGAACTCGACCCGCGAGAAGAAGGAGCGCATCGGCCGCATGCTGCTGATGCATGCGAACAACCGCGAGGACATCAAGGAGGCCTATGCCGGCGACATCGTCGCTCTTGCAGGCCTCAAGGAAGCCCGCACCGGTGACACGCTGTGCGATCCGTCCAACCAGGTGATCCTGGAAAAGATGGAGTTCCCGGAGCCGGTCATCGAGATCGCGATCGAGCCGAAGTCGAAGGCCGACCAGGAGAAGCTGGGCGTTGCGCTGGCGAAGCTGGCCGCGGAGGATCCGTCCTTCCGCGTGTCGACCGACCACGAGTCGGGCCAGACTATCCTCAAGGGGATGGGCGAGCTCCATCTCGACATCAAGGTCGACATCCTCAAGCGCACCTACAAGGTCGATGCGAACATCGGCGCGCCGCAGGTGGCGTTCCGTGAGCGCATCACCAAGCCGGCCAACGTGGACTACACTCACAAGAAGCAGACCGGCGGTACCGGCCAGTTTGCGGCCGTGAGCCTCGTGGTCGAGCCGAACGAGCCGGGCGGCGGCTATGTGTTCGAGTCCAAGATCGTCGGCGGTGCGGTTCCGAAGGAGTACATCCCGGGCGTCGAGAAGGGCATCGAGAGCGTGCTCGGCGCGGGCGTGGTTGCCGGCTTCCCGGTGGTCGACGTCAAGGTGGCGCTGGTCGACGGCAAGTATCACGACGTCGACTCGTCGGCGCTGGCCTTCGAAATCGCCTCTCGTGCGGCTTTCCGCGAGGCGCTGCAGAAGGGCAAGTCGGTTCTGCTCGAGCCGATCATGAAGGTCGAGGTGGTGACCCCGGAAGACTACACCGGCTCGGTCATCGGCGACCTGAACTCGCGTCGTGGCCAGATCCAGGGCCAGGACATGCGCGGCAACGCCAACGTCATCAACGCGATGGTGCCGCTCATGAACATGTTCGGTTACGTGAACAACCTGCGCTCCATGAGCCAGGGCCGCGCGACCTTCACGATGCAGTTCTCGCACTACGCTGAAGCGCCGGCCAACGTGTCGGCCGAAGTCCAGAAGAAGTTTGCCTGATTGTCGCGAGCTCAAGTGAGCGACTGAACGGAGAGTCAAATGGCCAAAGCTAAGTTTGAACGTAACAAGCCCCACTGCAACATCGGCACCATCGGTCACGTCGACCACGGCAAGACCTCGCTGACGGCTGCAATCACCAAGATCCTGGCCGAGACGGGCGGTGCGACGTTCACTGCCTACGACCAGATCGACAAGGCCCCGGAAGAGAAGGCGCGCGGCATCACCATCTCGACCGCGCACGTCGAGTACGAGACCAAGAACCGCCACTACGCGCACGTCGATTGCCCCGGCCACGCCGACTACGTGAAGAACATGATCACCGGCGCCGCGCAGATGGACGGCGCGATCCTGGTCGTGTCGGCCGCTGACGGCCCGATGCCGCAGACCCGTGAGCACATCCTGCTCGCTCGCCAGGTGGGCGTGCCGGCGCTGGTCGTGTTCCTCAACAAGTGCGACATGGTCGACGATCCGGAGCTGCTGGAGCTCGTCGAGCTCGAGGTCCGCGAGCTGCTGTCGAAGTACGAATTCCCGGGCGACAAGATCCCGATCATCAAGGGCTCGGCGCTCGCCGCTCTCGAAGATTCGGACAAGAAGCTCGGCCACGACGCCATCCTCGAGCTGATGCGCAATGTCGACGAGTACATTCCGCAGCCGGAGCGTCCGATCGACCAGCCCTTCCTGATGCCGGTCGAAGACGTGTTCTCGATCTCGGGCCGCGGCACCGTGGTGACCGGCCGTGTCGAGCGCGGCATCATCAAGGTCGGTGAGGAAATCGAGATCGTCGGCATCCGCCCGACCCAGAAGACCACCGTCACCGGCGTCGAAATGTTCCGCAAGCTGCTCGATCAGGGCCAGGCCGGCGACAACATCGGCGCGCTGCTCCGCGGCACCAAGCGCGAGGACGTCGAGCGCGGCCAGGTGCTGTGCAAGCCGGGCTCGGTCAAGCCGCACACCAAGTTCAAGGCTGAGGCCTACATCCTCACCAAGGAAGAGGGCGGCCGTCACACGCCGTTCTTCACCAACTATCGTCCGCAGTTCTACTTCCGCACGACCGACGTGACCGGCGTCGTCCATCTGCCGGAAGGCACCGAGATGGTGATGCCGGGCGACAACATCGCGATGGAAGTGCACCTGATCGTGCCGATCGCGATGGAGGAGAAGCTGCGCTTCGCCATCCGCGAGGGCGGCCGCACCGTCGGCGCCGGCGTCGTCGCCTCGATCATCGAGTAACAACAGCGAATAGGGAATGGCGGGTGGCGAATGGAGATTATCCATTCGCCGTTCGCTACTCGCCACTCACTACTCACAGAAAGATACGGCAATGAACGGCCAAAATATCCGCATCCGTCTCAAGGCGTTTGACCATCGTATCCTCGATACGTCGACGCGCGAGATCGTCAACACGGCGAAACGGACCGGCGCGCAGGTTCGCGGACCCATTCCGCTGCCGACCCGCATCGAGAAGTTCACCGTGAACCGTTCGCCGCACGTCGACAAGAAGAGCCGCGAGCAGTTCGAGATGCGCACCCACAAGCGCCTGCTCGACATCGTCGATCCGACCCCGCAGACCGTCGATGCTTTGATGAAGCTCGATCTGGCCGCCGGTGTCGACGTCGAGATCAAGCTCTAAGTTTTTGGATTCACGTTCGCACCTCACGCGGACATAGAGAAGAACAGGAAGCACGCCGATGCGCTCCGGAGTGATCGCACAAAAGGTCGGGATGACGCGGGTCTTCACGGAGACCGGCGAACATATCCCCGTGACCGTGCTGAAGCTCGGCAATTGCCAGGTGGTCGGTCACCGCACCACCGAGAAGAACGGCTACGTCGCTCTGCAGCTCGGCAGCGGCAGCCGCAAGACGGTCTACATGCCGAAGGCCGAGCGCGGTCAGTTCGCGGTCGCCAAGGTCGAGCCGAAGCGCAAGCTCGCCGAATTCCGTGTCAGCGAAGACTCGCTGATTCCGGTCGGCGCCGAGATCCAGGCCGATCACTTCGTCGTCGGCCAGTTCGTCGACGTCACCGGCACCTCGGTCGGTAAGGGCTTCGCCGGCGGCATGAAGCGCTGGAACTTCGGCGGTCTGCGCGCCACGCACGGTGTGTCGATCTCGCACCGTTCGATCGGTTCGACCGGTGGCCGTCAGGACCCCGGCAAGACCTGGAAGAACAAGAAGATGCCCGGTCACATGGGTGTCGATCGCATCACCACGCTGAACCTGCGTGTGGTGCAGACGGATGTCGAGCGTGGCCTGATCCTGGTGGAAGGCGCGGTGCCCGGCTCCAAGGGGGGCTGGATCTCGGTGCGCGACGCCGTGAAGAAGCCGCTGCCGAAGGAAGCGCCGAAGCCCGGCAAGTTCAAGGTCGCGGGTGAGCAGGCTGCCGAAGCGCCGGCCGTGCAGGAGGGCGCATAAATGGAACTGAAAGTCACCACCCTCGAGGGCAGGGAAGCCGGCTCCGTCCAGCTCTCCGACGCCATCTTCGGTCTGGAGCCGCGCGTCGACATCATTCAGCGCTGCGTTCAGTGGCAGCTGAACAAGCGCCAGGCCGGCACCCACAAGGCCAAGGGCCGCGCCGAGATCTGGCGCACCGGCAAGAAGATGTACAAGCAGAAGGGCACCGGCGGTGCTCGTCACGGCTCGGCCCGCGTGCCGCAGTTCCGTGGCGGCGGCCGCGCCTTCGGTCCGGTCGTGCGCTCGCATGCAACCGACCTGCCGAAGAAGGTCCGTGCGCTGGCGCTGAAGCATGCGCTGTCGGCCAAGGCCAAGGACGGTGATCTTGTCGTGCTGGAGAACGCCACGCTCGAGGCGGCGAAGACCAAGGCGCTGATCGGTCACTTCTCCGGTCTCGGCCTGACCAACGCGCTGATCATCGACGGCGCCGAGCTGCACAACGGCTTCGCCGCCGCGGCCCGCAACATCCCGAACCTGGACGTACTGCCGATCCAGGGCATCAACGTCTACGACATCCTGCGCCGTCAGAAGCTCGTGCTGACCAAGGCGGCGATCGATGCGCTGGAGGCGCGCTTCAAATGAAGACCATTGATCCGCGCCACTACGACATCATCATCGCGCCGGTCGTGACCGAGAAGGCGACGTTCGCCTCCGAGCACAACAAGGTTCTGTTCAAGGTGG
Source organism: Bradyrhizobium sp. SZCCHNRI20481 (assembly GCF_032485055.1). Classification (NCBI taxonomy): domain Bacteria; kingdom Pseudomonadati; phylum Pseudomonadota; class Alphaproteobacteria; order Hyphomicrobiales; family Nitrobacteraceae; genus Bradyrhizobium; species Bradyrhizobium sp. SZCCHNRI20481. Next base: position 142,622 of record NZ_JAUEUE010000017.1, on the reverse strand, counting down.
CCGCCAAGGCGACCAAGCCTCAGATCAAAGAGGCGATCGAGAAGCTGTTCGACGTCAAGGTCAGGAGCGTCAACACGCTCGTCCGCAAGGGCAAGACCAAGGTGTTCCGCGGCAATTTCGGTTCGCAATCGGACAGCAAGCGCGCGATCGTGACCCTCGAAGAGGGCCACCGTATCGACGTGACCACCGGACTGTAAGGCTGAGCTGCCATGGCACTGAAGACATTCAATCCCACGACGCCGGGCCAGCGCCAGCTGGTGATGGTCGATCGTTCGGCCCTCTACAAGGGCAAGCCGGTCAAGGCGCTGACCGAAGGCAAGCAGTCGAGCGGCGGTCGCAACAACACCGGCCGCATCACGGTTCGCTTCCTCGGTGGCGGCCACAAGCAGTCGTATCGTACGGTCGACTTCAAGCGCGACAAGGTCGACGTTCCGGCCACCGTCGAGCGGCTGGAGTATGATCCGAACCGCACCGCCTTCATCGCCCTGGTCAAGTATCAGGACGGCGAGCTCGCCTACATCCTGGCGCCGCAGCGCTTGGCGGTCGGCGACACCATCGTCGCCGGCAACTATGTCGACGTGAAGCCGGGCAACGTCATGCCGCTCGGCAACATGCCGGTCGGCACGATCGTGCACAACATCGAGGTCAAGATCGGGAAGGGCGGCCAGCTCGCGCGTTCGGCCGGCACGTATGCCCAGATCGTCGGCCGCGACCAGGACTACGTGATCGTCCGCCTGAACTCGGGCGAGCAACGCCTGGTGCACGGCCGTTGCCGCGGCACCATCGGTGCGGTGTCGAACCCGGACCACATGAACACCTCGATCGGCAAGGCCGGCCGCAAGCGTTGGATGGGTCGTCGCCCGCACAACCGCGGTGTCGCGATGAACCCGATCGACCATCCGCACGGCGGCGGCGAAGGCCGTACCTCGGGCGGTCGTCACCCGGTCACTCCGTGGGGCAAGCCTACCAAGGGCAAGAAGACCCGCACCAACAAGTCGACCGACAAATTCATTCTCTTGAGCCGCCACAAGCGGAAGAAGTAAGGAACGACGGACATGGTTCGTTCAGTCTGGAAAGGCCCGTTCGTCGAGGCGTCGCTGCTCAAGAAGGCAGATGCGGCGCGCGCGTCCGGCCGTCACGACGTCATCAAGATCTGGAGCCGCCGCTCGACCATCCTGCCGCAGTTTGTCGGCCTGACGTTCGGCGTCTACAACGGCCAGAAGCACGTGCCGGTGGCGATCAACGAAGAGATGGTCGGCCACAAGTTTGGCGAGTTCTCGCCGACCCGCACCTTCCACGGCCATTCGGGCGATAAGAAAGCCAAGAAGGCTTGAGGATTAAGCGATGAGCAAACCAAAGCGCGAACGGAGCCTCCCCGAAAACGAGGCCAAGGCTGTGGCCCGGATGCTTCGGGTGAGCCCGCAGAAGCTGAACCTGGTGGCGCAGATGATCCGCGGCCGCAAGGCGTCGGCAGCCCTCGCCGACCTGCAGTTCTCGCGCAAGCGGATTGCGGTCGACGTCAAGAAGTGCCTGGAATCGGCGATCGCCAATGCCGAGAACAATCACGAGCTCGAGGTCGACGATCTCGTCGTTTCGCAGGCTTTCGTCGGCAAGGGAATCGTGATGAAGCGTTTCTCGCCGCGCGGCCGTGGCCGTTCGGGCCGAGTTTTCAAACCGTTTTCGCAGCTGACGATCATTGTCCGTCAGGTCGAGGCGAGCGCTTAAAGCAGGCGCTGGGAGAATACGATGGGTCAAAAGATCAATCCGATCGGTCTGCGTCTCGGCATCAACCGGACCTGGGATTCGCGCTGGTTCGCTGGCAAGGCCGAGTACGGCAAGCTGCTGCATGAAGACGTCAAGATCCGCGAGATCCTGCACAAGGAGCTCAAGCAGGCGGCCGTCGCCCGCATCGTGATCGAGCGTCCGCACAAGAAGTGCCGCGTCACGATCCACTCGGCACGTCCGGGCGTCGTGATCGGCAAGAAGGGCGCCGACATCGACAAGCTGCGCAAGCGCGTCGCCGACATCACCTCGTCGGACGTTGTCATCAACATCGTCGAGATCCGCAAGCCCGAGCTCGATGCGACCCTGGTCGCCGAGTCGATCGCGCAGCAGCTCGAGCGCCGCGTGGCGTTCCGCCGCGCCATGAAGCGCGCCGTTCAGTCGGCGATGCGTCTCGGCGCCGAGGGCATCCGCATCAACTGCTCGGGTCGTCTGGGCGGCGCGGAAATCGCCCGCATGGAGTGGTACCGTGAGGGCCGGGTGCCGCTGCACACGCTGCGCGCCGACATCGACTACGGTGTGGCCACCGCGTTCACCACTTTCGGCACCTGCGGCGTGAAGGTCTGGATCTTCAAGGGCGAGATCCTCGAGCACGATCCGATGGCACAGGACAAGCGGATGAACGAAGGCGGCGGCGAGAGCTCGCAGCCGCGGTCGCGCCGCGACGCGGCCTGATCGATCAGCCGCGACAAGACAGGTTTGAGGGCTCAAAGCCATGATGCAACCAAAGAAGACCAAGTTCCGAAAGGCGCATAAGGGCCGTATCCACGGCGTTGCGTCCTCGGGCGCGACGCTGGCCTTCGGCCAGTTCGGGCTGAAGGCGATGGAGCCGGACCGCGTCACCGCGCGCCAGATCGAGGCCGCCCGTCGTGCCTTGACCCGTCACATGAAGCGCGCCGGCCGCGTCTGGATCCGGGTGTTCCCGGATCTTCCGGTGTCGAAGAAGCCGGCCGAGGTCCGCATGGGCTCCGGCAAGGGCTCGCCGGAATTGTGGGTGGCCCGCGTCAAGCCGGGCCGGGTGATGTTCGAGATCGACGGCGTGAGCACCCAGATCGCGCGCGAGGCGCTGCTGCTGGCGGCCGCCAAGCTGCCGATCAAGACGCGCTTCGTCGAACGCATTGCGGAGTAATGGTCATGGCCGAGATGAAGATTGCCGACATTCGCGCGATGAGCCCCGATCAGATGGACGATGCGATCGTCAACCTGAAGAAGGAGCGTTTCAACCTGCGCTTCCAGCGTGCCACCGGCCAGCTCGAGAACACCGCTCGGCTGCGCGAGGCGCGTCGCGACATCGCCCGTATCAAGACCATCGCCGCGCAGCAGCGCGCCAAGACGAAGTAAGAGGCTCGACATGCCGAAACGGACCCTCCAGGGCGTTGTCGTCAGCGACAAGCAGGCCAAGACGGTGGTCGTGCGCGTCGACCGGCGCTTCACCCACCCGATCTACAAGAAGACCATCCGCCGCTCGAAGAACTACCACGCCCACGACGAGAACAACGAGTTCAAGCCGGGCGACATGGTGTGGATCGAGGAGAGCAAGCCGATCTCGAAGCTGAAGCGCTGGACCGTGGTCCGGGGCGAGCACAAGAAAACCGCCTGAGGCGCGAAGCGGCCCTCGTCGAAGAGGGCCCATTTCGCTTTCGGGATCAAACAAGGCGCAGCTTTCCTGCGCAGCAGATGAAGAGGACGAGGTGCATCAATGATTCAGATGCAGACCAACCTCGACGTGGCCGATAATTCCGGCGCACGCCGTGTCATGTGTATCAAGGTGCTGGGCGGCTCGAAGCGCCGCTATGCCACCGTCGGCGACATCATCGTGGTGTCGATCAAGGAAGCCATTCCGCGTGGCAAGGTGAAGAAGGGCGACGTCATGAAGGCCGTCGTGGTGCGCGTCCGCAAGGACATCCGCCGCGCCGACGGCTCGGTGATCCGCTTCGACCGCAACGCGGCCGTTCTGATCAACAACCAGTCGGAGCCGGTCGGCACCCGCATCTTCGGGCCGGTGCCACGCGAGCTGCGCGCCAAGAACCACATGAAGATCATTTCGCTTGCGCCGGAGGTGCTGTGATGGCTGCCAAGATCCGCAAGGGCGACAAGGTGATCGTCCTGACCGGACGCGACAAGGGTCGCACCGGCGAGGTGTTCGAGGTGCGTCCCGACGAGGGCACCGCGCTGGTGCGCGGTATCAACCTGGTGAAGCGTCACCAGAAGCAGACGCAGAACCAGGAGGGCGGCATCATCTCCAAGGAGGCGCCGATCAACCTGTCGAACGTCGCGTATGTCGGTAAGGACGGCAAGCCGACGCGCGTTGGATTCAAGATTCAGGCGGACGGCAAGAAGGTCCGCGTTGCCAAGAGCTCGGGAGTTGAGATCGATGGCTGAGACTGCTTACACCCCGCGCCTCCGCACGGAATATGATCGCCAGATCAAGAGCCAGCTGACCGAGAAGTTCGGCTACGCCAACGTCATGCAGGTGCCGCGGCTCGACAAGGTCGTGCTCAACATGGGCATCGGCGAGGCGGTCAACGACCGCAAGAAGGCGGAGACGGCGGCGGCCGACCTGTCGCTGATCGCCGGCCAGAAGGCGGTCGTGACCTATTCGCGCGTCGCCATCGCGACCTTCAAGCTGCGTGAGAACCAGCCGATCGGCTGCAAGGTCACGTTGCGCAAGACCAAGATGTACGAGTTCATCGACCGCCTGATCAACGTCGCGCTGCCGCGCGTCCGCGACTTCCGCGGTCTGAACCCGAAGAGCTTCGACGGCCGCGGCAACTACTCGCTCGGCATCAAGGAGCACATCATTTTCCCCGAGATCGACTTCGACAAGGCCGGGGAGAGCTGGGGCATGGACATCACGGTGTGCACCACCGCGACGACCGACGACGAAGCCCGTGCCCTTCTGACCGCATTCAATTTCCCGTTCCGGCAGTGAGACGCTGACCAGCTTCTCAAACGCGGATACCCAGGAGCCAAGCATGGCAAAGAAGAGTTCAATCGAGAAGAACAACCGGCGCAAGCGGATGACGAAGAACGCCGCCCCGAAGCGCGCCCGGTTGAAGGCGATCATCGCCGACAAGTCCAAGCCGATGGAGGAGCGCTTTGCCGCGACCCTGAAGCTGGCCGAGATGCCGCGCAATTCGTCGGCGACCCGCATCCGCAACCGGTGCGAGCTGACCGGCCGTCCGCGGTCGAACTATCGCAAGAACAAGCTGAGCCGCATCGCGCTGCGCGAGCTCGGGTCCAAGGGCCTGGTCCCGGGCCTCGTGAAGTCGAGCTGGTAAGGAGGGTCGCACCATGTCAACGCACGATCCCATCAGCGATCTGATCACCCGCATCCGCAACGCGCAGATGCGCTCGAAGTCGAAGGTCTCGACTCCCGGCTCCAAGATGCGCGCCAGCGTGCTCGAGGTGCTGAAGTCCGAAGGCTACATCCGTGGCTATGCCACGCTGGAGCATCCGTCGGGCCGCAGCGAGATCGAGATCGAGCTGAAATATTTCGACGGCGAGCCCGTGATCCGCGAGATCGAGCGCGTCTCCAAGCCCGGCCGCCGCGTCTACACCTCGGTGAAGAACCTGCCGCGCGTGAACAACGGGCTCGGAATTTCTGTTTTGTCGACACCGAAGGGAATCATGGCCGACCATAGCGCGCGTGACGCGAATGTCGGCGGTGAAGTTCTCTTCACGGTGTTCTAAGAAGGATTGAGCCATGTCACGTATTGGCAAGAAGCCTGTGGCGGTGCCGTCCGGTGTGACGGCCTCCGTCGATGGACAGACCGTCAAGATGAAGGGGCCGAAGGGCCAGCTTCAGTTCATCGTCCATGACGACGTGGACGTGAAGTTCGAGAACGGCCAGGTCAAGGTTGCCCCGCGCGCCGAGACCAAGCGCGCCCGTTCGCTGTACGGCACCGCTCGCGCCCAGATCGCGAATCTGGTCGAAGGCGTCACCAAGGGCTTCGAGAAGAAGCTCGAGATCACCGGCGTCGGCTACCGCGCCGCGATGCAGGGCAAGAACCTGCAGCTCGCGCTCGGCTACAGCCACGACGTCGTCTACCAGATCCCGGAAGGCATCACGATCGCGGTGCCGAAGCCCACCGAGATCACGGTCACGGGCATCGACCCGCAGCGCGTCGGCCAGGTGGCCGCCGAAATCCGCGCCTACCGGCCGCCGGAGCCCTACAAGGGCAAGGGCGTGAAGTACGCGGGTGAATTCATCTTCCGCAAGGAAGGCAAGAAGAAGTAACGGAGCCGGACATGTCGAGAGCCAAGGTTACGAATGCCCGGCGCAAGCAGCGTGTGAGGCTGTCGCTGCGCCGCTCCGCCGGCGGCCGTCCGCGTCTGTCGGTGTTCCGCTCGTCGAAGCACATCTACGCTCAGGTCATCGACGACCAGAAGGGCGAGACGCTCGCCTCTGCGTCGTCGATGGAGAAGGAGATGCGCTCGGCCGGCAACACCGGTGCCGACATCGACGCGGCGAAGGCGGTGGGCAAGCTGCTCGCCGAGCGCGCGGTGAAGGCGGGGATCAAGGAAGTCGTGTTCGATCGCGGCGGCTATCTCTATCACGGGCGCGTCAAGGCGCTGGCCGACGCGGCGCGCGAGAGCGGGCTGAGCTTCTAACATCAATGGATATGGGCGTCAGTGCCCCTCAGAAGATTGGATAGCACCATGGCAGGTGAACGGGAACGAGGCGGTCGCGATCGCAAGGAGCGCGAGGAGCGCGACAGCGAGTTCGTCGACAAGCTCGTCCACATCAACCGAGTCGCGAAGGTCGTGAAGGGCGGTAAGCGCTTCGGCTTTGCGGCGCTCGTCGTGATCGGTGATCAGAAGGGCCGGGTCGGGTTCGGCCACGGCAAGGCACGTGAGGTTCCGGAGGCGATCCGCAAGGCGACCGACTCCGCCAAGCGCAACCTGACCCGCGTCGCGCTGCGCGAGGGCCGCACCCTGCACCACGACATCTTCGGTCGTCACGGTGCGGGCCGCGTCTATCTGCGTGCGGCTCCGGCCGGTACCGGCATCATCGCCGGCGGCCCGATGCGCGCCGTGTTCGAGACGCTGGGCATCCAGGACGTGGTGGCGAAGTCGATCGGCTCGTCCAACCCGTACAACATGGTGCGCGCGACTTTCAACGCGCTGAAGCACCAGGATAGCCCGCGCTCGGTCGCCGCGCGCCGCAACATCAAGGTGTCGACTCTGCAGGCCCGCCGCGTCGGTGGCGATGCCGAGGCAGCAGCCGACTAACGAACGCGCGTCGTCCTGCGGATGGCGCAACTCGGAGTGAACACCATGGCTAGCGCCAAGACGATCAAGATCGAGCAGATCGGCAGCCCGATCCGCCGGCATCACTCGCAGCGCGAGACGCTGATCGGGTTGAAGCTCAACAAGATCGGCCGCGTGACCGAGCTGCCGGATACGCCGGCGGTCCGCGGCATGATCACCAAGGTTCATCATCTCGTCCGCATCGTCGACGAGAAGTAAGGAGAAGGGCGATGAAGCTCAGCGATATCGCCGACAACGCCGGCGCGCGTAAGAAGCGCATGCGCGTCGGCCGCGGCATCGGCTCCGGCAAGGGCAAGACCTCGGGCCGTGGCGGCAAGGGCCAGACCGCGCGCTCCGGCGTGCGCATCAAGGGCTTCGAAGGCGGTCAGATGCCGATGCATCGCCGTCTGCCGAAGCGCGGCTTCAACAACATCTTCGCGCTCGATTTCGTCGAGATCAATCTCGACCGGATCCAGCAGGCGATCGACGCCAAGAAGCTCGACGCCGGCAGCGTGATCAACGCCGAGGCGCTGGTGAAGTCGGGCGCGCTGCGGCGGCCGAAGGACGGCGTGCGTCTGCTCGGCCGTGGCGAGCTCACTGCGAAGATCAACATCGAGGTGCATGGCGCCTCGAAGTCGGCGATCGCGGCGGTCGAGAAGGCCGGCGGCACCGTCAAGCTCCTGGCGCCAGCCAAGGACGAAGGCGAGGCTGCGTAACATCTGCGTCATTGCCCTGCCTCCGGCGCATGCCGGATAGGGCAGGGCAATGGACAGAACGCGCCCGCGCACCAGATAATATCCGGCGTCTGCCCGGCCCTGCGAGCCCTCGCGGGGCCCAATGCGGTGAAGAAGGGCGGCGGGAGAAAGCTAGACATGGCCTCAGCAGCGGAACAACTGGCGGCAAACCTCAATTTCGGCGCGCTCGCGAAGGCCGATGAGCTGAAGAAGCGCATCTGGTTCACCCTCGGTGCGCTGCTGGTCTACCGCCTCGGCACCTACATTCCGCTGCCAGGCATCGATCCGAACATCTGGGACTCGGTGTTCCGGACCCAGGCCGGCGGCATTCTCGGCATGTTCAACATGTTCGCCGGCGGCGGCATTCACCGCATGGCGATCTTTGCGCTGAACATCATGCCGTACATCTCGGCATCGATCATCATTCAGTTGCTCACCACCGTCTCGCCCCAGCTCGAAGCCCTCAAGAAAGAGGGTGAGGCTGGCCGCAAGATGCTGAATCAGTACACCCGCTATCTGACGGTGATTCTCGCCGCGGTGCAGTCGTACGGCATCGCCGTCGGCCTCGAAGGCGCGGGCAACGTCGTTGCCGATCCCGGCCTGTTCTTCCGCCTCTCCACCGCGATCACGCTGACCGGCGGCACCATGTTCCTGATGTGGCTGGGCGAGCAGATCACCTCGCGCGGCATCGGCAACGGCATCTCGCTGATCATCCTGTCCGGCATCGTGGCCGAGCTGCCCTCGGCGCTCGCCAACATGCTCGAGCTCGGACGTCAGGGCGCGCTGTCGACCGGCCTGATCCTGATTGTCATCGTGATGGCAGTTGCCGTGATCGCCTTCATCGTGTTCGTGGAGCGCGCCCAGCGCCGGCTCCTGATCCAGTATCCGAAGCGCCAGGTCGGCAACAAGATGTTCGAGGGCCAGTCCTCGCATCTGCCGCTCAAGCTGAACACCTCGGGCGTGATCCCGCCGATCTTCGCCTCGTCGCTGCTGCTGCTGCCGACCACGGTCGCCAATTTCAACGCCGGCAAGGGACCCGAGTGGTTCCAGTGGATCACGACGCAGCTCGGTCATGGCCGGCCGCTGTTCCTGGTGCTGTATCTGGCGCTGATCCTGTTCTTTGCCTTCTTCTACACCGCGATCGTGTTCAACCCGACCGAGACCGCGGACAACCTCAAGAAGCACGGCGGATTCATCCCCGGCATCAGGCCGGGCGAGCGCACCGCGGAATATATCGATTACGTGCTGTCGCGGATCACCGTGCTCGGCGCCATCTATCTGGCGATCGTGTGTCTGATCCCGGAAATTCTGATTTCCTACGCTTCCGTCCCGTTCTACTTTGGTGGCACTTCGCTTCTGATCGTGGTCAGCGTTACGATGGATACTGTGGCGCAGGTTCAGGGTTATCTGCTCGCCCATCAATATGAGGGGCTGATCAGGAAGTCGAAGCTGCGGGGGCGCCGCCGCGGATAGCGGCGGATCGCGGCCCGGGAACCACAAAGCCAAGAACAAGGTGTGCGGGAGGGTCGCTCACCGTGTGCCGGGGGGCGAAATTCGATGAGACTCATTCTTCTGGGACCGCCCGGCTCGGGCAAGGGAACGCAGGCGCAGCGCCTCGTGCAGCAGTATGGCATCGTCCAGCTGTCGACCGGTGACATGCTGCGCGCCGCGGTGGCGGCGCAGACGCCGATCGGGCTGAAGGCCAAGGACATCATGGCGGCGGGCGGTCTGGTCCCGGACGAGGTCGTGGTCGGCATCATCGCGGACCGGATCGAGCAGCCCGACGCGGCCAATGGTTTCATCCTCGATGGCTTCCCGCGCACGGTGCCGCAGGCCGAGGCGCTGGATGCGCTGTTGAAGCAGAAGCAGATGAAGCTCGACGCGGTGATCGAACTCCGCGTCAATGAAGGTGTGCTGCTTGAGCGCGTCGAGCGCCGGGCCGCCGAGACCCGCGCGCGCGGCGAAGCTGTTCGGGCCGATGACACGCCGGAGGTCCTCACCAAGCGCCTGGCCAGCTACCGCGACCAGACCGCACCCCTGATCCACTATTATTCCGACCATCGGATGCTGGCGACCGTCGACGGCATGATGCCGATCGAGCAGGTGACCGAGGAGATCGGTCGGATCCTGGCCGCCGTTGGCAAGACCGGCGGTAACCGGGCGGCCAAGAAGGCGAGCCCGGCCAAGCGCAGCGCCAAGGCACCGGGCAAGACGGGGCCGGCAAAATCGGCCAAGAAGGCTGCCAAAAAGGCTCCTAAGGCAGCCGCACCGGCGAAAAAGGCAGTCAATAAGTCCGCCAAGACCGCAAGAAAGGCAGTCAAGACGACGCCGAAGAAGGCCTCCAAGGCTTCGAAGAAGGCTGCCAGGCCCGCCGCCAAGGCCACCAGGGGAACCCGCAAAACCTCTGCAAAGGCTGCAAAAAAGCGTGCGGCGAGGTGATCGAATCTTGTAGGGGCGGTTGACGACCGCCGTGTGAATCCATTAATAAGCCCGCATCAAAGTCGGATGGTTTTCCCAGAGATGCCGGGCCCCACGAATCGAGGGGTGGGCGTCTTGTTCGCGTTTGCGGACACCTGCCCGAGATAGCGAGAATGAAGGCCGGTCCGTCCTGGGATCGGTGACAGGAGAGAAGTCCGTGGCCCGTATTGCCGGTGTCAACATCCCGACCAACAAGCGCGTCCTGATCGCGCTCCAGTACATCCATGGCATCGGCCCGAAGATCGCGGGTGAGATCGTGGAGAAGGTGAAGATCGCGGAAGATCGCCGCGTCAACCAGCTGAGCGACCAGGAAGTCCTGCAGATCCGCGAGATCATCGACCGTGACTACGTCGTCGAGGGTGACCTCCGTCGCGAGACCGGCATCAACATCAAGCGGCTGATGGACCTTGGCTGCTATCGCGGCCTGCGTCATCGCCGCGGCCTGCCGGTGCGTGGTCAGCGCACCCACACCAATGCGCGCACGCGCAAGGGGCCGGCCAAGGCGATCGCCGGCAAGAAGAAGTAATTGGCGAATTGCGAATGCGCGGATAGCGGGTAGGGGAAGCCCTTCTCGCTATTCGCTATTTACCATTCGCTCGTTTGGTGTAGCCGCTGGCATTACGGCGGCGTTGAGATCTCAAGAAAGGTACTTATATGGCCAAGGAAGCCACACGTGTCCGCCGTCGCGAGCGCAAGAACATCGCCTCCGGCGTCGCTCATGTGAATTCGTCGTTCAACAACACCACCATCACCATCACCGACGCACAGGGCAACACCATTGCCTGGTCGTCCGCCGGTACGATGGGTTTCAAGGGATCGCGCAAGTCGACCCCGTATGCCGCGCAGGTCGCGGCGGAGGACGTGTCCAAGAAGGCCCAGGAACATGGCATGCGCACCCTCGAGGTCGAGGTTGCCGGCCCTGGCTCTGGCCGCGAATCGGCGCTGCGCGCGCTGCAGGCTGCGGGCTTCACCGTCACCTCGATCCGCGACGTGACGACGATCCCGCACAATGGTTGCCGTCCGCGCAAGCGTCGGCGCGTCTAATCTGAAAGAGGCGGACAGCATGTCCGCCTCGTCGTGCTTTTGAGACATTTCGACTGCCGCGATCTGAAGCGCGGTTCTCCAACGCCAGTCAGTCAGATCCCATGACTGGCCCATGGGTGAAACAGTGACGATCCAGAAGAATTGGCAAGAATTGATTCGGCCGAACAAGCTCCAGGTCACGCCGGGCTCCGACGCGACCCGTTTCGCCACCGTGGTTGCCGAGCCGCTGGAGCGCGGTTTCGGCCAGACGCTCGGCAATGCGCTCCGTCGCATCCTGCTGTCGTCGCTGCAGGGCGCCGCTGTGCAGTCGGTGCACATCGACGGCGTGCTGCACGAGTTCTCCTCGATCGCCGGTGTCCGCGAGGACGTGACCGACATCGTGCTGAACATCAAGGACATCTCGATCAAGATGCAGGGCGAAGGCCCGAAGCGGATGGTCGTGAAGAAGCAGGGCCCGGGCGCGGTCACCGCCGGTGACATCCAGACCGTCGGCGACATCGTCGTTCTGAACCCCGACCTGCAGCTCTGCACCCTGGACGAGGGTGCCGAGATCCGCATGGAGTTCACGGTCGCGACCGGCAAGGGCTATGTCGCCGCCGATCGCAACCGCCCCGAGGACGCGCCGATCGGCCTGATCCCGGTCGACAGCCTGTTCTCTCCGGTCCGCAAAGTCTCCTACAAGGTCGAGAACACCCGCGAGGGCCAGATCCTCGACTACGACAAGCTGACCATGACGATCGAGACCAACGGCGCGATCACGCCGGAGGACGCGGTGGCTTATGCCGCCCGCATCCTGCAGGACCAGCTCAACGTCTTCGTCAACTTCGAAGAGCCGCGCAAGGAAGTCGCCCAGGAGATCATCCCGGACCTCGCCTTCAACCCGGCCTTCCTCAAGAAGGTGGACGAGCTCGAGCTGTCGGTGCGTTCGGCGAACTGCCTGAAGAACGACAACATCGTCTACATCGGCGACCTCGTGCAGAAGTCGGAAGCAGAGATGCTGCGCACCCCGAACTTCGGCCGCAAGTCGCTGAACGAGATCAAGGAAGTACTGGCCCAGATGGGTCTGCATCTCGGCATGGAAGTGCCGGGCTGGCCGCCGGAGAACATCGACGAGCTCGCCAAGCGCTTCGAAGATCATTACTGAGCGAATAGGGAGTGGCGAATAGCGAGTAGGAAGTGGCGAATAGGAAGAACTATTCGCTACTCGCCATTCGCTACTCGCACTTCTGGGCGAACGCAGGCAGCCCACCTGAGCAACATGTCCGACGAACCGTCGCGGCAGATTGAAATGAAGGACTAAGACAATGCGTCACGGCAAGGTTCATCGGAAGCTCAACCGCACCGCCGAGCATCGCAAGGCGATGTTCGCCAACATGTGCGCCGCGCTGATCAAGCACGAGCAGATCGTCACCACGCTGCCGAAGGCCAAGGAGCTCAGGCCGATCGTCGAGAAGCTCGTCACGCTCGGCAAGAAGGGCGGCTTGGCGCTGCGCCGCCAGGCGATCGCGGAGATGCGCGATGTCGACCAGGTCAAGAAGCTGTTCGACGTCCTGGCGCCGCGCTACAAGGACCGCAACGGCGGCTACACCCGCATCATCAAGGCCGGCTTCCGCTACGGCGACAACGCCGCGATGGCCGTGATCGAGTTCGTCGACCGCGACGTCGATGCCAAGGGCCTGGACTCCGGTCCGGTGCAGGAGACCTCGGAAGCGGCGTAACGGTCGCTCCGATCCAGGGTTTGCAGAGCGGCGCCTTCGGGCGCCGTTTTCGTTTGAGGTGGCGTGGCCGGATGAGGCGGGGAGGGTGTCTCGTCCTCTTGCCACATCGTCACGCGCGCGCAGCGACGCATCCAGGGCTGCGCAAAGTTGATTCCGTCGCTGTGCTCGCAGCGACATGAAGTGGGACGGTCGCGCTCACTCACGCCGCGCGGATGGTGCGGACGAAGTCATCGAGGTCATGGCGGAGGCGGTCGTTGCCTTCGGTCAGCAGCCGGGCGGCGCTGAGGACCTGAGATGAGGCCTCGCCGGTCCGTGAGGCGCCCTGTGTGACCTCGCCGATGCTGTGCGCCACCTGGGCGGTGCGCTCGGACGCGCCTTGGATGTTGCGGACGATGTCGCGCGTGGCATTGCCCTGACCCTCGATCGCGGTTGCGACGTGCGAGGCGATCTCCGAGATGCGGCTGATGATGTCGACGATGGCGCCAATGGCACCGACGGAATCCCGCGTCGCCGTCTGGATGCCGGCGATCTGCTCGCGGATATCCTCGGTCGCATCCGCGGTCTGCTTGGCGAGCGTCTTGACCTCCTGGGCGACCACGGCAAAGCCGGCACCGGCTTCACCGGCCCGCGCGGCTTCGATGGTCGCATTGAGCGCCAGCAGGTTGGTCTGCTGCGCGATCGTGGCGATCAGCTGGATGACGCTGCCGATGCGGTCGGCCGCGGCGGCCAGCATTGCCATCCGCTCGTCGGTCTGCCTCGCCTGATCGACGGCGTCGCGCGCAATGGCTGCGGAGATGTCGACCTGCCGGCCGATCTCGGCCGCCGAGGCCATCATCTGCTCGGTCGCGGCGGCGACGCGCTGCACGTTGTGCGAGGCCTCCTGGGAGGCCGAGGCCACGGCCGCCGAGAGCGCCTGGGTGTGATGGGCCGTCTCGGTCAGTCCATGCGCCGACTGCGTCAGCTCCTGCGATGCGGACGACACCGACACGATCACCTGGCCGGCGGTGGCTTCGAACGCCTCTGCCAGCCGCGCGAGCCCGGCGCGATGGCGCTCGGCAGCGCGCCGGTCCTCCTCGCGGCGGATTTCGAGCTCGGCGTCCGCGCGCTCACGGGCCTTGAGCTTGAACTGCTCGACCGCCTGCGCCATCGCGCCGATCTCGTCGCTTCGTCCGAGGCCGGGCAGCACGATCTCGAAGCGGCCGGCGGCGAGCTCGTACATCGCCGTGCTCATACGCCGGATCAACCGCGCGACGCGGCGGCCGAACAGCACGGCGGCGACCGCGAGCGCGATTGCGGTCGCACCGGTGATCCATGTCAGCAGCTGCCGGACTTCCGCCGCCCTGCGCTCCCCCGCGTCGGCGCGCCGCTGAGCGGCGGCCGCTGCCTTGACCAGCGCCGGGCGGATGCGATCGAAGATCTGGTCGAGGTCCTCGGCCTGCTCGTCCAGCGCCTGGCGCGAGACCGCCACCGCCGCGAAGGCCTGCTTGTAGGCGCGGACGAACGGCAGGAGCTCCGACTTGCTGGCTGCCGCGACCGGCGCGCGCGCCAGCGCCGCCTCGAACTCGCTTTCGGCCTCGTCGAAGCGGTCGCTGATCCTCTCCTCGCCGCGCAGCAGGAACTCGGTCTCGAGCCGGCGCATGGCCAGCATGGCGAGCGACAGCCTGGGATCGCTGATTTGAGTGACCACGGTCTCGAACGGGCGGGCGGCATTCTGCAGCCGGCCTTGCAGCCCGTCGCCGTCGCGGAAGCCAAGCACGCGCTGCGCGCCGACGATGTTCTGGAACCGCGTCGCGTAGAGGTTGATGCCGGGGCGGAGCGCGCCGACCTCGCCGATGGGGTCTCCCTGGGGCGCGGTCGCGACATAGGCCTCGACGGCGTCGAGCGCGCGCAGCCCCTGCGCGAGGCGATCGGCGTGCCTGGCGATCAGGCTCTCGTCGCGGCTGCGCAGGAATCGCGTGGCGAGCTGTTGGGTCTCAAGAAAGCCCTCCGACAGGGTGGCGATGTGAATGCGGAACCGCATGCCGTCGTCCGCGGCCTGCTGGATCTGGGCCGCATGCTCCAGGCCGCCGAGGCAGAGCGCACCGACCACGATTACGCCGGCGGTGCCGAGCGCCGCGATCTGGGTGGCGAGGCTTGGACGTAGTCGCTGGAAGAGCACGGAGAGGAGGCGGCTTGCGTGCGCAAACAGGGCTTGCTGCATTTCTGTCACATCAGGTCTGAACGGGAGCCGTCGGGCGGAGAGACGTCGCAGAGAAGGTTGAGAGTGTTCGCGACGTTTCACACGCGCAACTACGCAAATACCTCGTCGATCTTAAAAC
This sequence comes from Bradyrhizobium sp. SZCCHNRI20481, assembly GCF_032485055.1. Taxonomy (NCBI): domain Bacteria; kingdom Pseudomonadati; phylum Pseudomonadota; class Alphaproteobacteria; order Hyphomicrobiales; family Nitrobacteraceae; genus Bradyrhizobium; species Bradyrhizobium sp. SZCCHNRI20481. Next base: position 127,295 of record NZ_JAUEUE010000017.1, on the reverse strand, counting down.
ATTCGTGACGGAAAGTTCGAAATGGAGACAAAATCTCCCGCGGAGTCAAACGCATGGATGTTTTCTTGCGCACTGCAGCCGGTTGTGCGGCGTCGCGCTGGCTGAGCTCGCCGACCTGGCCGGCTCGCCTTCAACTGGCTGCTGTCGAAGTCACGCTACGCGTCGCTGGTGGTGACGCCCGCCGGTTTTCGCGCTGTCGGTCTATCTGACCCAGCGCTTCTTCCTGAACGCGCAAGGCAGCGGCAATCCCGCAGGCGATCGCCGCACGCCACCTGACGGATACAAGCGCGCGCAGCCCGCTGGTGTCGATCCGCATCGCCATCGGCAAGGTGCTGCGAGATGACTGACAACCACGTCATGGTGGTGCCGCTGATGACGGCCGCGCTGATCGCCTACGGCACCTCGCGTCTCATTTGTGAGGAGGGGCTCCATCACGCCCTCGCCAAGGGCTTCGTCGCCAGAGCTGAGACAAAGGCTGAGGCAGCGCAAGGACCGAAGCGGTTTGCCGCGCCGTCCTGACCTCGCGCTCATCCACAGTGTTCGGCGCGCGCCGATAACGGCGTCGGTTCAATCGCTTGATGGCAGATCCTGGGATCTGCCATCAGTGCGAAATGACCGTCGGCGGCCCCGTTGCCGGCGCCGTCGCGCAAGGTTCGTCGCTCTACTTCCTGAACGGATCTGGCCGCATCAGGAGCCGGCCGGAGATCGAGTTCGGCACCTCGTAGGGTGAGCCGATCGACAGCACGTGGCTCAGCGCGATCAGCCGGTTCGGCAGCTTGGCCGGCGGCGGCGTCTGGAACGAATACGACGTCGGGTTGTGGCACAGGAAGCAATTCAGCACGTTCTTGATCGGCGTGTTGTCGGCGTTCTGCACGAAGGTCTCGGCGGTGGCGTTGGCGAGATTGACCGAGCCGACCGCGCTGGTCTGGTTGCTGTTCAGATTATACGAGTTGGGGAGCATCCAGACCGTGCCGTCGAGGGCGTAGTTCGCGAACGTCGATTGCGGGCCTTTCAGGCCGGAGAGAAAGCCCTGGGCTTGCGCCGTGATCGCGAAGATGTTGCCGACGCCATTGGGCTGGTTCTCGCCGCCGGTCTGATTCTCGAGCACGACGTTGCTCACCGGTGTGAGCTTCTGGGTCGCCGGATCGAGCCGCAGTTGCGGCCGGTTGGCGCCGGGCAGAGCCGGGATGTTGACCTGTGAGAACGGCGTGCGGCCCTTGTAGAGCGTGTAGCTCTTCGGATCCGAGCGGCTCGCCGATGGCGCAAAGGTGTTGTCCGGCGTCTGCGGCGAGTTGTTCTTCAGCTCGAACGTGCCCCACAGGAATTCGGGGTGGTTCTCGGTGTAGCCGACCACGTGGAGCCCGATCAGCGCCACGGTCACGGTGACGAATTTGCCGGGCACCGGGCGGATCGTGATCAGGCCGGGGGTGATGTTGTTCTCCAGCACCGGCACCTGCGCCTGGGTCGTATAGGCGCCCGCAGGCGGTGCCTGCCCGGGGTCGAGCCGCAGCCACGTCGCCTTGAACACCGCATCGCCAACGGCGAAGGAGGAATCCGCCGGCTGGCTCTGGTAGCCGCCGGTCACGATCAGGTTCTTGCGCGCCGTGCTGAAATAGCTCTGGTTCATGTGAACCGAGGCGTAGACGGGATAGCCGTTCTGCGCGACCAGCATGTTGCCGTCGGCTTCGACGATAGCGCCGGCGCCTTCGGTGAAGCCGGCCGTGCCGTGGAAGACCTGGGCACGGGCCGCCAGCGTCAGCGGGCGCGGCCGTGGTGCGCCGGCATTCTCGGCGTTGCCGAGCAACTCGTCGGGCGTCGCCAAGGTCATGAACCGCGGGACGGCGGCGCCGGAGCCCGAATCCTTCACCAGCGCCGTCGCCCAGACGAACGCCTCCCACGACCATTGATGGAAATTGCAGTCCGGCGTCGGGATGGTCTTGGTGTCGGAGGTGGGGAAGGCGGCGTCCGGCTTGAGATAATTGCCCAGTCCCTCCGACCAGCCGAAGGCCGGGCAGTTCTTCGCCGGCGGTGGAGGGGCGGCGCTGGCCGGGCTGAAGGCGCCGGCAAGGCCGCTTGCGGTGATGGTCGTCGCGAAAGTGAGCATGAGCCACTGAATCGTCTTCATGGCCGGTCTCCATTGATGTGCGCGCTGGGATGGGCCGATGGTCTCGCCGCCATGCGTCGCAAATGATTGCTGAAAATGATTCATTCAAAAGTAGTGCGCGGCGAACATGCACCCAAAGGTGAGATTTGCAAGACCGGTAGCTCACGCAACCCGCGTTTTTTTTCGGAGGCGCCTCGCGGCGTGAAATGCGGCTCTGCCGGACGGTCGATCGCGGCTGCATTCGTCTTCATCGGCCGACAGGGGCTGCAGTGTGAGCGCGGGCACGGCCGGCACCGCTGATCGCGCGCATCCTTGCGGCCGTTCGCTGGAGAAGTGCGGACAATGAGGTCTTCACGCCAGTGGACGACAACCACAGGAGAGTGAAATGAAGTCCATCATGGCCGCTGCGTTGCTGCTCGTGCTGACATCGGGCGCAAGCCTTGCGGGCACGCCGCTGATCGATGCGCGTCAGCACAACCAGTCACATCGCGTCTACAGCGGCATCGCGAGCGGACGGCTGACCTATCCGGAGGCGCAGCAGCTCGTCCGCGGTCAGATCCACGTCCAGAAGCTGGAAAACAAGGCCAAGGTGGACGGCGTGGTGACGCCGTTCGAGCGTGCCCGCATCAACGTCGCGCAATCCGTGCAGGGCGCGCGCATCTTCTGGAAGAAGCACAATTAGCCGCGCACGGCGGTTCGCTGGCGGCAAGGCGCCGCCGTGGCGGCGCTTTGCCATCATGTGATGCGACGGCGGCGCCGCTCACACCAGCGCGACCGTGACGCCGGCAGCGGCGCTGAACGCGACCACGACGAGCGGCGGCGCGCGCCATGCGACCAGCAGGACGAAGCCGATCAGGGCGATGCCAAAATCCGCGGCGTTGTGGATGGTGGTTGTCCAGACCGGGTCGTACAGGGCCGCTCCCAGCACACCGACGACCGCGGCGTTGACCCCCCGCATCATGGCCTGGGCGCCTGCGCGTTTGCGGAACGAGTCCCAGAACGGCAGCGCGGCGAGCAGGACAAGCATGCCCGGCAGGAAGATGCCCAGGAGACCGAGCGCGGCTCCGACGATCCCATGCGGCTCCGGAGCGACGACGGTGCCGAGATAGGCGGCGAAGGTGAAGAGCGGGCCCGGTACGGCCTGCGCGGCGCCGTAGCCAGCGAGAAAGGCGTCGTCGCTCAGCCAGCCAGGTCCGACGAAGGCCTCGCGCAGCAGCGGAAGCACGACGTGCCCACCGCCGAACACGAGTGCGCCCGAGCGATAGAAGGCATCGAACAAGGCGACGCCGGTCGATCCCGTCACGCCGCGCAGCAGCGGAAGTCCCGCCAACAGGATGGCAAACATGGCGAGCGCAACCAGCCCCACGGTCCGCGACACCGGAATCGCGACGTGTCCGGACGGCGCCGCCTCGCCGCGGCAGAGCCACAGACCGGCGAGTCCGCCGAGAACGATCGCTCCGATCTGGGCGAGCGAGGCGGTGCTGAATAGGATGACGAGGGTTGCGGCGACCGCGATCGAGGCGCGCGTCCGGTCGGGGCAGAGCGTGCGCGCCATGCCCCAGACCGCCTGCGCGACGATGGCGACCGCGGTCAGCTTCAGTCCATGCAGCAGGCCGTCGCCGACCGGACCACTCAATTGGCCGGCACCATAGGCGAACAGCACGAGAATCGCGGCCGATGGCAGGGTGAAGCCGGTCCAGGCGGCGAGCGCGCCGAGATAGCCGGCCCGCATCAGCCCGATGGAGAATCCGACCTGGCTGCTGGCGGGGCCGGGCAGGAACTGGCAGAGGCCCACCAGATCGGCATAGGCATGCTCGTCGATCCACTTCCGCCTGACGACGAACTCGTCGCGGAAGTAGCCGATGTGGGCGATCGGACCGCCGAAGCAGGTCAGGCCGAGCGTGAGGAAGATCCGCAGGACCTCGAGCGCAGATCCGGAGCGCCCGCCGTGATCGGCGGGCGGGTTGGTCGCGGACTTCAGGCTGCTCACGGACGTTCGTTCCAGTCGCGAGGAGGTTCCTATCGGCTTTCGTTAAGGGGAAACGGGACCGTCGGCCAGTCTCAATCGCTCATGGCCGCTGATCGGACCGCGCGTCGGCTGCTGGCCATCTCATGCTTTCGATCGGTGGAATGGTGGGCACGGCGCCCCCGCGATCTCGCGCGAGGAGACCGCCTGTGCGCCTTTGCCCATTGTTGCCTGCTAGTTAGCTCCATCCCTCCAGCACGATCTTGCCGCGGGAGGTGTTGCTCTCGATCAACGCGTGCGCGCGCTTGAGGTTGGCCGCGTTGATGGTGCCGTAATTGTCGCCAAGGGTGGTGCGGATCACGCCCTTGTCGATCAGGTCGGACACGTCGTTGAGCAGATGGTGCTGCGCGATCATGTCGGGTGTCGTGAAAGATGAGCGCGTGAACATCGACTCCCAGTGGATCGAGATCGCCTTGCCCTTGAAGGCGGCGAGCGAGAACTCGGCGGGATCGTCGATCAGGCCGAACTTGCCCTGCGGCGTCATGAAGTCGGCGATTGCCTTGTAGTGCTGGTCGCTGTGGGTGAGGCTCGCGATGAGCGCGACCGGCGGCAGCTTCAGCGCGTCGATCTGCTCTTTCATCGGCTTGCCATGATCGATCACGGCATGGGCGCCGAGCTTCAGGCACCAGTCGCGCGACTCCGGTCGCGTCGCCGTGGCGAGCACGGTCAGCCCGGTGAGCCGGCGCGCGAGCTGGATCAGGATCGAGCCGACGCCGCCGGCGGCGCCCGTGATCAGCAAAGTGCGGTCGTCGAGGCTCTTGCCGGGGATTGCGCCGAGCCGGTCGAACAAGAGCTCCCAGGCCGTGATCGAGGTCAGGGGCAGGGCGGCGGCTTCGGCGAACGACAGGCTCTTCGGCTTGCGGCCGACGATGCGCTCGTCGACCAGATGGAATTCGGCATTGGTGCCCTGGCGCAGGATCGAGCCGGCGTAGAACACCTCGTCACCGGGCTTGAACAGGCTCACGTCCGGGCCGATAGCCTCGACCACGCCAGCGGCGTCATAGCCCAGGATCTTGGTTTCGCCGGCGGGCGGTGCGGCGCGCTTGCGCACCTTGGTGTCGACCGGATTGACCGAGACCGCTTTCACGGCGACGCGGATGTCGCGTCCCTTCGGCTCGGGTTTGGCGGTCTCGAAATCGAACAGCGCGCGGTCCTCGGTGATGGGCAGCGACTGCTGGTATCCGACGGCCTTCATGAACAGCCTCCTGGTTGGCTTGGCAATAGGATCTGTTTGTCCTGCTGGCATCACTTCAGCAAGTACTGTAAAAATGGGGAACTAGTCCCCATTTGGATACTATTGGGCCAAAACGCGATGAAACGGAAGAATTTCACCCGCCGTCCCGGCTGCGCGGTCGAAGCCACGCTCGATCTGATCGACGGCAAGTGGAAGGGCGTGATCCTCTACCACCTGCAGGGTGGCAGCCAGCGCTTCGGCGAGCTGCGCCGGCTGATGCCCGGCATCACTCAGCGCATGTTGACCAAGCAGCTGCGGGCGCTCGAGGACGACGGGCTGGTCGTCCGCAAGGTCTATGCCGAGGTGCCGCCGCGCGTCGAATACAGCCTGTCCGAGGTCGGCGAGAGCCTGCGGCCGGTGATCGAGGTTCTCAGAAGCTGGGGCGAGCGGCACCAGGAACGGCTGTCCTGCGCACCCGTTGCGGAGACCATCAAAGCGCCGCATCAGACCGCCTGAGCTTGGCCGCACCCGCCGTTCCGCCTATATCGAAGTCCTCATTGTCCGGGATTCTTTGCATGACGTTGATTCGCACTTCCGTGGTCCTGCTGCTGTCCCTGCTGGCCGCCTCTCCGCTCGCGGCCCAGGACCGGCGCGTGCCGCAGTCCCAGGCCGAGCTCCGGCTGTCCTATGCGCCGATCGTGCAGCGGGTGCAGCCGGCAGTCGTCAACGTTTACGCCGCCAAGGTGGTGCAGAACCGCAATCCCTTCCTCGACGATCCCATCTTCCGCCGCTTCTTCGGCCTGCAGGGCGGACCGCAGGAGCAGATGCAGCGCTCGCTCGGCTCGGGCGTGATGATCGATCAGTCGGGTCTCGTCGTCACCAACGTGCACGTCATCGAGGGCGCCGACGAGGTGAAGGTGTCGCTGTCCGACAAGCGCGAATTCGAGGCCGAGATCGTGCTGAAGGACAGCCGCACCGACCTTGCTGTGCTCAAGCTGAAGGGAACGCGCGAGTCGTTCGTCACGCTCGACCTCGCCAATTCCGACGATCTGCTGGTCGGCGATATCGTGCTGGCGATCGGCAATCCGTTCGGCGTCGGCCAGACCGTGACGCACGGCATCGTCTCGGCGCTGGCGCGCACGCAGGTCGGCATCACCGACTATCAGTTCTTCATCCAGACCGATGCCGCGATCAATCCCGGCAATTCCGGCGGTGCGCTGGTCGATATCAACGGCCGTCTGGTCGGCATCAACACCGCGATCTATTCCAAGTCCGGCGGCTCGCAGGGCATCGGCTTCGCGATTCCCGCCAACATGGTGCGGGTCGTCGTGGCGTCTGCCAAGAGCGGCGGCAAGGCGGTCAAGCGTCCGTGGCTCGGCGCGCGGCTGCAGGCGGTGACCCCTGAGATCGCCGAGAGCCTCGGCTTGCGCTCACCGACCGGCGCGCTGGTCGCCTCCGTGGTCGCGAACAGCCCGGCGGCGAAGGCGGGCATCAAGTCGTCCGACCTGATCGTGTCGATCGACGGCCAGACCGTCGACGATCCCAACGCCTTCGACTACCGCTTCGCCACGCGGCCGCTCGGCGGCACCGCGCAGATCGAGGTGCAGCGCGGCGGCAAGCCGGTGAAGGTCGCGGTCGCGCTGGAGACGGCGCCGGACACGGGGCGCAACGAGATGGTCATCAACGGCCGCTCGCCGTTCCAGGGTGCCAAGGTCGCCAACATCTCGCCCGCGGTGGCCGACGAGCTGCATCTCGATGCCGACACCGAGGGCGTCGTCATTCTCGAGCCGGGCGACGGCACCACGGCGGCCAATGTCGGCTTCCAGAAGGGCGACGTGATCATGGCGGTCAACAACCAGAAGATCGCCAAGACCGCTGATCTCGACAAGGCCGCGCGCGAGACCGCCCGCGTCTGGCGCATCACCGTGCTGCGCGGCGGCCAGCAGATCAACGTCACGCTCGGCGGATGAGTCCGAAGCGCCCCCAGCAGGGAGGCCCGAGCCTCTTCGCCGCGGCGGGGATGGAGCACGATGCGCCGCGGCCGCTGCCGGAGCGGCTGCGCCCCCACAAGCTCTCCGACGTCGTCGGACAGGATCACATCCTCGGCCCCGACGGCGCGCTGACGCGCATGCTGGAGACGCGGACGCTGGGCTCGCTGATCTTCTGGGGCCCGCCCGGCACCGGCAAGACCACGGTGGCGCGGCTGTTGGCCGATGCCACCGAGCTGCATTTCGAGCAGATCTCCGCGGTGTTCTCCGGCGTCGCCGACCTGAAGAAGGTGTTCGACGCCGCGCGCGCCCGCCGCGAGACCGGGCAGGGCACGCTTCTCTTCGTCGACGAGGTGCACAGGTTCAATCGCGCCCAGCAGGATTCCTTCCTGCCGGTGATGGAGGACGGCACCGTCGTGCTGGTCGGCGCCACCACCGAGAACCCGTCCTTCGAGCTCAACGCCGCTCTGTTGTCGCGTTCGCGCGTGCTGGTGTTCCACTCGCTCGACGCCGCCGCGATCGAGCGGCTCTACAGCAACGCCGAAGCGGTCGAGGGCCGCAAGCTGCCGCTCGACGACGAGGCGCGCGCCGTGCTGATCCGCATGGCCGACGGCGACGGCCGCGCCGCGCTGACGCTCGCCGAGGAAGTCTGGCGCTCGGCGCGCAAGGACGAGATCTTCAACGCGGTGCAACTGCAGGACATCCTGCAGCGCCGGGCGCCGATCTACGACAAGTCGGCCGACGGCCACTACAACCTGATCTCGGCGCTGCATAAGGCGGTGCGCGGCTCCGATCCGGATGCGGCGCTGTACTATTTCGCACGCATGCTCGACGCCGGCGAGGACCCGCTGTTCCTGGCGCGCCGCATCGTGCGCATGGCGGTGGAGGACATCGGCCTTGCCGATCCGCAGGCGCTGGTCATCGCCAACGCCGCCAAGGACGCCTATGATTTCCTGGGCTCGCCGGAAGGCGAGCTCGCGATCGCGCAGGCCGTGATCTATGTCGCGACCGCGCCGAAATCCAACGCCGCCTACAAGGCCTTCGGCGCCGCCAAGCGGGTGGCGAAGGAGGGCGGCTCGCTGCTGCCGCCGAAGCACATCCTCAACGCGCCGACCAAGCTGATGCAGGGCGAAGGCTACGGCGCCGGCTACCAGTACGACCACGACGCCCCCGATGCGTTCTCCGGGCAGGACTACTTCCCCGAAGCCCTCGGCCGCCAGCAGTTCTACGACCCGCCCGAGCGCGGCTTCGAGCGCGAGATCAGGAAACGGCTGGATTATTGGGCGAAGCTGAGGAAGGAGCGGGGCGGTTGAATAGCGCCTCGTTCCAGAGGCGTTGATCGTTGCTCCGCCGGACTACGTTGATTTTACCGTCCAGCAAGAAAATCAGACTGGTACCGCGGCCCTTCTTCTAGCTTCCGCCATTTTGCGCAGTGCAGCAAGCCTGCCGTTGGGTGCAGCGGTCGCGATGCGGCCTTGTTAAGCAGGCGGGATCGATCTTGGACTTCGCTTGACACCTTCATCGACTCTGGCGACTACTTTTGAAATCCCGAGACCGATTTTTGCGTCGCGCGTCCAGCTCATCTTTCTCGTTGGCCCAACAAGTGCGTTGTCGGCGAGTGTTGTGAAGGCGGGACTGCAGTTCGACAGCAGCCCTAGTTGTTGTGAGACCCTGTCCGGTCGCAACTCATTTTCGGAGCTGGACAAAGCGATTCTTTAAGGGCAGCTTCCTCTCATTAGGAAAGCTTTTTTTACAATTCATACCCGCAGGAGCGAGCCATGATATTCAAGCTGGGAGCGGTCGCATCCACTGTAAGCCTTGTGATTTTCGGCGCTGGAAGTGCAGCGGCTGCGTCCTTGTCGGAGTGCAACGCAGCACTGATCGTCTCTACCTACAACAAAATAGATGCTTCCAAGTCCGATTGGCGAATGGCGACGTTCGTAGACAAGGAGGCTTATAACAAGATCAAGGAATCGGCCGGTGCATCTGCTGTCATATACGGAGTGCCGGTGGGCGCAAATTACGACCAGTTCCGCGAGAGTATCGACCGCTACAAGACAAGCACGACGGAGAGTTTTTCGCAGGAGCAATTCCACAACATTTCTTGGACAGGCCTCGGGGCCGAGGCGGCGGATGCTTACAAGGAATGTATCAGGCAGAAGAGTCGAGGCTTGTACATTGTTCCCGATAAGGCAACCGATTCCGACCTGTCGTTCCGTGTAGTTTACGGCGTGGTTGGCGGCAGTCCCAACCCGCTTCCTGTGAAATGGATGGGTGCCGCGGCGAAGGACGCCTCCCTGCCGGGAACGGTGAGTGCCGGTGAAAAAATTATCGTCATCGACAGACCGGCCAAGTCCTCCATGCTGGCGCTCAACGACGATGCAAACGCCGGTTTTTCCGATTCGCTGATTCTGACGCCTTTGCCGCCTCCGATTCCTCCGGAGCAAAAATTCGCCAACCGGTGTGTTATTACACAGACCGATGACCCCGGACCCGTGACTAGAGGCAATTCGTTCTCATGGACTTGCGACAGGTTGAGGGCTGGCACCTACGCAGTTTCGTTGAGCGTTGTGCCCAGTGCGGCACGACCGGTCCGCTTAAACTGGCATTCGCAGATCAAATTCATTGGAGACAAGGAGACCGAGGTCTTCGATCTTGCCAAGTCTTCTGGCGGCACCATCGATACTGTGAATGCCGGCATCGGAACAAGCTTCCAGAGCAACGGTAACAACATCACTGTTAAACAGTCGGGGGCGCTTCCTGTAATCAGCGTCTTCATAGATAATACCTGGTGGCACATGGACTTTGCCAACCAGTCCAACGACCCAATCAACATTCCAAAGAATGTCAGCATATCGGTGATCGGAAAATAGACGCAAGCGCTGCAGCGGAAATGCAGTCTCTCCAATTGCACGCGCAGCGCTAGGGCCGGAGGACGCGCCCGACGACCCGGCGCGTCCTAGGTTGAGAGAGCTGCCGTCGTTGCGGTGACAGCAGAACGTTAGTTTACTTCCCGCTCTGCACGAACTCCACGATCTCCCGCGTCAGCCGGTCGTCCTCGGTGTTGATGGAGTAGACCTCCGACATGTGACTATGCTGCGGCAGCATCACCGCGCGCGCACAGCCCGCAGGCCGCTTGCAGGCGGCCTGCTTCAGGAGGTCGAACTGCTCGACGAAGCGCGGCGGGTCGAGCTCGGCGGAGGCGATCATCAGCGGCAGGCTCGAGGCCTGCAGGCCTGATAGCGACGAGCGCTCCTTGAAGCGCGAGGGATCGGTGCCGAAATAGGCCATCTCCTGGTCGCCGAGCGGCGTCGCGGTGAGGTCGTAGACGCCCGAGGCCATGATCGCGCCCGCAAGGCCGCCACCGGCGACCTTGTGGAATTCGGGATGCGCCACATAGGTCGCGACGTGCACCGCGCCGGCCGAATGGCCCATCAGATAGACGCGCGCGGGATCGCCGCCGTTCTCGGCGGCGTGGGCGGCCACCCATTGCACCGCGCTGGCGACGTCCTCGACGCCGGCGGGCCAGGGGAATTTCGGCGCCAGGCGGTAGGTGATGTTGATGCCGACGAAGCCGTGCTTGGTGGCCCATAGCATGATGTTGTCGTAGAACGGGCCGTCCGGCGTGGTGCGCTTGTTGCCGCCGATGAAGGCGCCGCCATGCACGAAGATCAGGATCGGGCGGGGCGCGGCGGCGCTGTCCGGCGTGAAGACGTCGAGCAGATTGCGCTCGGCCGTGCCGTATCTCACATCGCGCTGAACCTTGACGCCGATGTAGGGTTCCCTGGCCTGCAGCGGCGCGTAGATCGCGGCGGTCTTCGGCGGGTCGATGGCCCGGCCGATCTCGATCAGCTTCCAGGCAATGTCGTCGGGCATCGGGCTTTGTTGAGCTTGCGCGGCACCCAGCGTCAGCGCGGTCGCTACGATGCTCAGGGCCACTTTCGTCAGCGTCATTCAATTCGCTCCGATCACGTCCGATTTCGCGGGGCAAGGCCTCGCCGGGCCGATTTATCCCGATTTCGCCGTGACTGGCAGTGGCTTTTGAGATACGCAACCTGCCATGAGCCGCCGCATCAAGCGAACCCAGAGCAAATCCGACCGTCCCGCCGACCGCCGCAAGGGCGAGCGGCCGAAGGCCGAGGCTGCGCGCAGCGCAGGCGCGCCATCCAAGCGCGAGCCATCCAAGCGTCCGGATGGCGAGCGGCTGCGGCGCGACCGTTTTGCCGGCGAGCGCGAGGCGGCACCGCGTAGCGAGTTTGGTCGGGGCAAGGGCGATCGCGTCCGCGCCCCGCGCGCCGAGCGCGAGGATCGTCGCGACGCGTTCGAGTCGCGCGAGCGGCCGCCGGCCAAGCGCACCAGTGCCGGCAAGCCCGTGCGCTTTGGCGCCGAGCGGGCCGAGCGCAAGCCGGTCGCCGCACCGCCGCCGAAGAAGCCCGAGCCCGAGACGCCGGTGCTGCCGACCAAGGTGCAGACCGTCGTCGTCACCGCCGACGAGAACGGCATGCGCGTCGATCGCTTCCTCGAGGCACGCTTCCCCGGCCTGTCGTTCTCCCACATCCAGCGCATCGTCCGCAAAGGCGAGCTGCGGGTGAACGGCAAGCGCGCTGATAGCAAGGATCGCCTGGAGGAAGGCCAGAGCGTGCGCATCCCTCCGCTCAAGCTCGATGCGCCGAAGGAGCGCGCTGGCCTCACCGAGGGCGAGCGCAAGACGCTCGAAAGCCTGAAGTCGATGACGCTGTACGAGGACGACGACGTGCTCGTCCTCAACAAGCCGGCCGGGCTCGCGGTGCAGGGCGGCTCCGGCATGACCCGCCACATCGACCAGATGCTGGAGGTGATGCGCGACGCCAAGGGCCAGAAGCCGCGGCTCGTGCACCGCATCGACCGCGAGACCTCGGGCTGTCTGCTGGTCGCCAAGACCCGCTTTGCGGCGACCCATCTGACCGGCGCGTTCCGCCATCGCTCGGCCCGCAAGGTCTATTGGGCGCTGGTGGCCGGCGTGCCCAAGCCGAAGCAGGGCCGCATCTCGACCTATCTCGCCAAGGAGGAGAGCGAGGAGGATACCATCATGCGCGTCGCTGCGCATGGCGACGAGGGCGCCAGCCACGCGGTGACCTATTACGCCGTGGTCGAGGCCTCGGCCAACAAGCTCGCCTGGGTGTCCTTGAAGCCGGTCACGGGGCGCACCCATCAGTTGCGCGCGCACATGGCCCATATCGGCCACCCCATCGTCGGCGATCCCAAATATTTCAACATCGAGAACTGGGCGCTGCCCGGCGGCCTGCAGAATCGGCTGCATCTGCTGGCGCGCCGCATCGTCATCCCGCATCCGCGCGGCGGCGTGATCGATGCGACCGCACCGCTGCCGCCGCACATGCTGCAGTCGTGGAATCTGCTCGGGCTGGAGCACGACCGCTTCGACCCGATCGAGAACGCGCCGGAGGAGTGAGCGGCATCTCGTCGCCCGGATGAGCGAAGCGACATGCGGGTTCATCCGCACGGCGCGTAAGGCCCCGGATGTTGCTTCGCTCATCCGGGCTACGCAGCCGCTCAGTTCCGGAACTGCTCCAGGAACAGCCGCAGTGAATCGTGCGGCGTCTCGACGTCCAGAATAACCCAGCCGTCCGGTCCCTTGACGACGATGAAGTTCAGGGTGATGCGGCGGCCTTGATTGTCGAAGCTGGCGGCGACATAGGTCTTGTCGAACTGCCGGCGCAGGATCGAGATCGCGACCGGGCCGAGCTTCCAGCGCGGGCTCTGCACCAGGAAGTCGTAGGGCTCGCGCCGCGGGGCGGTCCAGGCTTTCGCCAGGCTCGGATCGAAGAACTGCCGTGCGGCCTCGGCCGTCCGCGGCAGCCCGCCGGAGAGCTCCGGGGCGCCCTGGCCGTAGTGGGCATAGACGTTGCGGACCAGCGATTCCGGGGTGCGGAAGCCGGCCGCGGCCGGGGCGGCGCTGCCGATCAGGACGAGGGCGGACAGCAGGGCGCGCATCGGCAGCTCGCATTTCGGACGGACAGGGCTTATCTAGCGCGAAAACGACGGATCCCGTGTGATCATCCCGTGAGAGGGCTGGAATTCTGATGCGTGAACTGTTTGACGACGTCGTCGGCCGGTCGCCGCTCGATCCGCAGGAATCGGCGCGCCAGGCGATGCGGACGCCGCTGCGCAAGCGCTTCTACAAGGAGGCCGGGACCGCCGCCGCCGAGGGCGGCTTCAACGTGACCCTTGACGGTCGGCCGATCCGCACGCCGTCGGGGCGCGTTGTCATCGTTCCCGCCGGGGAGCTGGCGGAGGCCGTGGCCGCCGAGTGGCAGGCCCAGGGCGACAGCATCGATCCCGCCACGATGCCGCTGACGCGGTTCGCCAACAGCGTCGTGCAGTCAGTGGTCGATCGCACCGACGACGTGCGCGAGGACATCGCCAAATATCTCCAGTCCGACCTGTTGTTCTACCGCGCCGGCCATCCCGAGGGGCTGGTCGCGCGCGAGGCCGAGCACTGGGACCCGGTGCTGGACTGGGCGCGCGACCGTCTGGGCGCGCATTTCATCCTGTCCGAGGGCATCATGCATGTGACCCAGCCGGGCGCCGCGGTGCAGGCGGCGCGGGGCGCGCTGCCGACCGGCCCGTGGACGGTGGCGGCGGCGCATGTCGTCACCACACTGACCGGCTCGGCGCTGCTGGCGCTGGCGCTGGTGCATGGGGTGCGCGACCCCGGCCAGGTCTGGGCGGCAGCCCATGTCGACGAGGACTGGAACGTCGCGCAATGGGGGGCCGACGAGGAGGCGATGAGCCGCCGCGCCGCCAAGCAGATCGACTACGAGGCCGCCGTCCGCATCCTCCGGGCGGTCGACGCCGTGCTCTGAGGCCGGTTAACGCCGGGTTTAGGGGCACCCGCTAGGCTCTGCGCGTAACCCGAGTACGCGCATGGTCCAGAGTGTCACCCCGTCGCCTTCCGTGAGCGCCGTCCGCGGCGTCGGCAGCTCGCCGGCCGGAACCGCGCCGCAGGCCGCGACCACGCTACAGGCCGGTGCGCTGCTCAGCGCCAGGGTGCAGCAGGTGCTCGCCGAGAACCTGGTCCAGGTCGCGATCGGAAACCTGTCGATGGAGCTCGCCAGCGAGCTGCCGCTGCAGGCCGGCCAGACCGTGCAGGTCGCAGTGTCGCAGACCGCGCAGGGGCTGCAGCTCGCCATCGTCGGCCAGGGCGGCAGCGCTGCCACTGGAACCAGTGGCACGCCGACGCCGGCGGCCACCGTCGTCGACGTCACCGGCCGGCTGGCGCCAACCTTGCCCCCGACGCCGGATCCGCTGACCGGGCTGGAGCGGCTCGCATTGTCGATCGCCAGCGAGGAGGCGGCGACCCGCCAGGGCAGCCAGGGCCAATTGTTCGCCGATCTCCAGGCCGTCGTCGACGCACCCAATCTTCCGCCGGCGTTGCGCGCGGCCGTGGCCCAGGTGCTGGCGCAGCAGACCCAGCTATCGCCGGCGCTGACCGCGGAGGATGTGCAGAGCGCGGTGCGGCATTCCGGCCTGTTTCTGGAATCCTCGCTCGCCAATGGCACCGCCGGCGCCGGCACGCCCGACCTGAAGGCGGCGCTGATCGTGCTGCGCCAGACGCTGGCGACGGTGCTGCAGACTGTCGATCCCGGCATGGCGGCCTCGACGTCGGCGTCGCCGGGAGGCTCCTATGCCTCGGTGCTGTCCGAGGCCGGCCGCGCCGCCGCCGCGCAACAACAGAGCGCTGCACCCTCGCTGGTGCCCGACATCGAGATCGAGCTGCCGCCCCAGCCCTGGGCAACGGCAATGGGGCGGCCCGACACCGTGTCTGCCGGCTTCACCGGCTCGGCGCTGATCGAGACCCTGACGGGCGCCAAGGCGCAGTCGCTCACGCCCGGCACGGTGCTGGCCGTGCTGCAGGAAGCGCAGCAGCAGATTCCGCGTGCCGCCGGCCTCGTTCCCGGACGCAACGCCAATGGCCGCGCCGAAATGGTCGTGCGCACCAACACGCCGCCGCCGCCGTTCCGCGGGGCTGCGCCGATGCCGCAGGCCGTGGCGACGGCGACGCTCGGCCCGGACACGCCGCTGCCGGCGATCGCGCACCGCCTGCTCGACGAGACCGACCAGGCGCTGTCGCGCCAGACCTTGCTGCAGGTCGCCTCGCTGCCGGATCGCCCGGACGCCTCGACCGCGCGCACCGATCCGGCGCTGCCGCGCTGGAATTTCGAGATTCCCTTCACCACCCCGCAAGGGACCGCGATGGCACAGTTCGAGATCTCGCGTGACGGCGGCACGCAGTCGCCGGACGCGGCCAAGCGCGTCTGGCGGGCGCGCTTCTCGCTCGACGTCGAGCCGGCCGGCCCGGTGCATGCCATGATCAGCTTCAGCGCCGAGCGCACCTCCGTGCGGATGTGGGCCGAGCGTCCGGTCACCGCCGCGCGGTTGCGCGCCGGTCTCTCCGAACTCAGCCAGGCCCTCAGCCGCGCGGAGCTGTCGCCGGGCGATCTCGTGGTGCAGGACGGCGCGCCGCCGGCCGTGATGCCGCCCAAGGCCGGCCATTTCCTGGATCGCGCGCTATGAGCATCGAGGTGAAGGCCGCCAACAAGACCCAGCTCGCCGTCGCCTTGCACTATGACAAGGGCCAGGGCGCGCCGCGCGTCGTCGCCAAGGGCAAGGGCACGATCGGCGCCAAGATCATCGAGGTCGCCAAGGCGCACGACATCCCGATCGAGGAGAACGAGGTGCTCGCCGGCGCGCTCTCCAATGTTGAGCTCGGCGACGAGATCCCGGAGGAGCTCTACAAGGCCGTCGCCGAGGTGCTGGTGTTCGTGCTCAATCTGTCGCGTCCGATGCGCTAGCGCCGCATTTGTGATCTCCGTCATGCGTCGGTCGTCACCGCCGTGTGGTAGGGAGGGCGAACGACGACGGAGACTTGCGATGTCCATGATGAGCCGCCGCCATGCGCTTGCCCTGATGGCCGGCGCCAGCCTGTTGCCCGCGCGCTCGCTCGCGCATGTCGCCCCGCCGCGCAACGAGGTCCGTGGCGATCTCGTCAAGCGCTTCACCGACGAGGGCACCAAGGGCACGTTCCTGGCCTACAAGGTCGAGGAGTATCTCATCATCGCCAGCGACACCGATCGCTCCGGCGAGGCGAAGCTGCCGGCCTCGACCTTCAAGATCGCCAATTCGCTGATCGCGCTGGAGACCGGCGTCGTCGAGGATCCCGACAAGGACGTGTTCAAATGGGATGGCGTCACGAGATCGATCGAGGCCTGGAACAAGGATCACACCTTGCGCAGCGCGATCGCGGTCTCCGCCGTCCCGGTCTATCAGGAGATCGCGCGCCGGATCGGTCCTGAGCGCATGCAGAAATATCTCGAGGAGCTCGACTACGGCAATCACGATATCGGCGGCGGCATCGACCAGTTCTGGCTGACGGGCGCGCTTCGCATCGATCCGGTGGAGCAGGTCGATTTCATCGATCGCCTCAGGCGCGGCGCGCTGCCGGTGTCGAAGCGCAGCCAGGATCTGACCCGCGACATCATCCCGACCACCAAGGTCGGCGAGGCCGTGATCCATTTCAAGTCGGGGCTGCTGGGGAAGGAGCAGGGCGCGCTCGGCTGGATGGTTGGCTGGGTCGACAAGGGTGACCAGCCCACCGTGTTCGCGCTCAACATGGATTGCCCCGAGGAGCGCCATGTTGCGGACCGCATGACGCTGGCGCAAGCCTGCCTGAAGGACATCGGAGCGCTGTAGGTGATTGACAGTAGGGTGGGCAAAGGCGCGAGGCACATTCTTAGTCGTAGATGACGCCGTCGCGCGCCGTGCCCACCGTCTTGCCCGGCGCGGTGGGCACGGTGCTCGGAGCGACGCGAGCGTCGCTCCTGCGCGCCTTTGCCCACCCTACATTCTCGTCACCGCCGCGACAGCTCCAGGTTGACGCCGGTGATCTCCGTGCCCGCCGGCCGGATCGACACCGTCTGCCGGCGTCCCTGCGTCGTCAGCGACAGCCCGGCCGAAAACGTCTGCCCGCGCGCCTGGGCCTCGATGCGGTTGCCGACGGCGCGGCCCTCGATGGTGCCGGACGCATTGTGGCTCGCCTCGCTCCATTGCCCCGTGATCTCGCCGCCGCGATAGGCGACGTCGCTGGAGAGATCGATGTTGTAGCTGTCGCTGGCGCAGCGGATGTTGAGGCGGAGCTGCTCGCCGGCGCCGCCGACGTCGTAGGCCGCGCGGCAGCGCAGCCGCTCCTGGTTGCCGTCGGACATGCTGAGTACGCCGCCGCCGCTCCAGGAGCCTTCCAGCCCCCGGAACGGCGAGGCCGGCGCGGCATGGGCGGCGCCAGCTAGAACAAGGGCAGTCAGCAAAGTGGGGATCGCAAGGCGAGAGGCGCGCATCATCGGGCTCCGTTTCATCGTCGAAAAGTGAGCGACAACGCAGGAACACCCGATGCGTTCGATCTGTCACCTCAAGAATTGATCCAAATCGTTCTATTTTTGCTCACGACAGTTTGAACAGCGTGCGCAGGAAGTCCGTTACCGCCTGGCGCGCGGCCTCCGCG
Source organism: Bradyrhizobium sp. SZCCHNRI20481 (assembly GCF_032485055.1). Lineage (NCBI taxonomy): Bacteria > Pseudomonadati > Pseudomonadota > Alphaproteobacteria > Hyphomicrobiales > Nitrobacteraceae > Bradyrhizobium > Bradyrhizobium sp. SZCCHNRI20481. The sequence goes on along the minus strand of NZ_JAUEUE010000017.1, from coordinate 109,448 downwards.
GTGGCGGGATTGCCGCCGACATGCGGATCGAGCTCGACGCAGGCGTCCTGATAGGTGAAGGGCTGCTGCGTCTCGGCATTGATCAGCATCCCGCCGTCGCTCTCCTTGATGCGGCAGTTGCGCACGGTCTGCGCCTTCGGCGCGACGGCGAGCATGTTGGCGCCGAGCAGGCCGAGGTCGAAGCCGTGTGGCGAGTCCGGATATTCGGTCAGCGCAACGTCGCGGCCCGCTGCCTTCAGCCGCTCGACATAGGCCTTGCAGGTCCGCACCGGATTGTAGTCGTCCGGTCCGCCGTGAAAGATCCGGATCGGCCGCGCCACCACATCGGTCTCACCGACATAGGTCGTCGAGCAGTCCGGATAGAACGGGATGTAGGCGGCAAATTGCAGCCCGGAATTGTTCCAGCGCTTGTGGAAACGCTCCAGGCTCGCATACAGCGCCGCCTGACCGCCGCGCGAAAATCCCATCAGCACGATGCGCTCGGGATCGACGCGCGGATGCTTCGCCAGCACGTCGAGCGAGCGATAGATGTCCATGATCAAATTGAGCCGGCCGAGCTGCGCCTGGTTGGTGCTGGTGGCGGTGATGCCGCGTCCGGTGAAGCCGTCGATCGCGAAGGTCGAGATCCCCATCGCATTGAAGGTGCGGCTCCAGGCCGCGATGTTGCCGCCGACGCCGCCCGATCCATGCATCAGCACCACGACCGGCAGCCGGCCGCTGCCTTGCGCGACGCGCAGCTCGCCCACGACCGTGACCGGCTTGCCATTGTCGTCGCCGGACAGGAACTGCCGGTCGGACAGCGTGAGCGAGGGGATCGGATACATCTCGATCCGGGCAGGCGTGTCCTTGGAGATGCCTTGGGCATGGGCGCGGCTGCAGAGGCTGAGACCGGCCGCGGTCAGCAGGATCGTGACGACGGTCGCTGCCGTCAGCCGCAGCGATCGTCGAGCGGCTCGAGGCAATGCGTCGGTAAGTCTGAAACGAGCGGGCGCATCAAGCGCCGACGGCGCGGCACTATTATGTCGCTCCATGACCGTCCTCCTGGCTCGCCGCTTGTTGCGGCTTGGCAACCAAGTAGAACGAGGGATCACGGAGCTGTCAAACGGCGTCACGACCTGCGAAGAGCGAGACTGGTGGACAACGCAGCGTGTGGTGCGCTGCGGGACTTGATCGCTACAGAAAGCTAGCCTGATAGCTCGTCGCCATCAACGAGACATGCGCTTCGAGGGGAGGTCGCAACTCGAAGGCTCGCGGATCTCGGGCGAAATTCCATAGTCGCACCAGGAGCCAGTCGTCGCGATACGCTTCGGCAATCGCGAGCTCATTTCGAGTGATGTGAAATGGCGTGCGTTCCCAGCCGTTCGTCGTCTTAACCTCGATGAGCCGTTCTCGACCGTCGGGTTCGAAGCTCCTGATGTCATAGCCCGCGCCGTCGCCATCGACGTCGGAAACCCATCGAATTTGGCGCGCGAGATCGGTCCGGCCTGCGGCCAGCAGAGTTGAGCGCTCATGGGCCAGAACGCGTTCTTCACCGGCGCGGCCGAGCGCGCGATTGCGCGCGTCCCGTGCCCCCACATCATATTTTCTGGCAATCACCACCATCTGTTCGAGCTCTTCAGGGGGAGGCGCGTTGCTGTGTGTTGGAGGCGGTCCGATCCACAGTGGCGGAGGCTCCCCATAGCCTGATCCTAATGAGATCGCTGCTGCCCGCGTCGTTCGTGCGAGCCATTCCGGGTTGCGGTCCAGCCAGCGAGCTACGGCAACTTCGAGTGAGGACTGAAAATTGAAGGCGGGCCTGTAGCCAGCGATCCATTCTTCGCCGAGCCCCTTGAGTACGGCACTGATATTTCGATTCTTGTACTCGATCGAACCGTGTGTTCGGCCGGTCGATGCCTGCACGGCACGGTTACGTTCGGCTTTGTTGTACGGTCTCCCCGCGACATCATCCGCGAGCATCGCGAAATAATCGGCGACAATGGCGTCGTTCTGCTCATCGGTCCAGGCGCCAGCCATAGATGCCCTTCGGCAGGATGTGAGGAGCCGCCTGCCTCACACGCAACCATAGCTTAAGGTGCCCGAGCTGGCCAGCAGGCTCAGCTTTGCTGGCGAATTCGATTATGGCGTGGAGAGGCGTCGTCATAGTTGTCCAGAAAGCGATGGACAGAGAGGAGGCCTCTGCCCGACGGGCAATCCTCGCATATCATCCATGCCCGAACTGCCCGTCGTGCCAGTTTGTCGCGGACTGATCACTTGCACCGTCGAGGCTGGGCAAGAACTCAGTGTTCACGGTAAGATTTGGGGGCATGACGAATCGGCCGTTCAAGAGCGGCGAGAGCCGCGATCAAGAGAGCCTGCTTCCGCCTCGGATTGAGGATTATGTCGGGCCGGACAATCCGGTTCGTGCGATTGACAGCTACGTCAACGCTCTCGATCTGGCCAAGCTTGGCTTCCGCCACGCCAAGCGGAGGGGATCGGGTGTCGGGCAGCCGCCGTACGATCCGGCGGACCTGCTGAAGCTTTATCTCTATGGTTATCTGAACCAGGTCAGATCGTCGCGCCGGCTCGAGCGTGAAGCCGGCCGCAATCTGGAGCTGATCTGGTTGTTGAGGAACCTGAAGCCCGGCTATCGGACGATTGCGAACTTCCGCAAGGAGAACTGGGCTGCCTTGAAGGCGGCGAACCGTAGCTTCGTCCTGTTGCTGCAGGAGATCGGGTTGATCGGCGGGACCCTGGTCGCGGTCGACGGCGCGCTGTTCCACGGCAATGCCAGCAAGGACAGCATCTTCACGCGCGGGAAGCTCGCCAAACAGATCGCCAAGCTCGATGAGGAGATTGAGGCGTACGGCAAGTCTCTCGACACCAACGACGCGGCGGAAGCCAAGCAGCCCGACGACGGCAAGGATGGCAACAAGGATGGCGGCGATGTCGGGGACAAGATCAAGGAGCTGATGGCCAGGCGTGAACGCGCACAGTCCGATCTGGAGAACCTGGACAAGGGCGACAAGGGACAGGTGTCGAAGACCGATTCCGATGCGCGACTGCTGAGCAAGGGCGACCAGACGATCGCAGGCTACAATGTCCAGAGCGTCGTCGACGACAAGCATAAGCTGATCATCGCCAGCGAGGTCGTCAATCGCAGCGATACAGGACACCTTCATATGATGGCGAAGGCGGCCAAGGAGGGCCTCCAGGTCGAGGCGCTGCAGATACTGGCAGATGTTGGCTATTACAACAGCGAGGATATCAAGGCTTGCGAGGATGACGGCGTCACCGCCTATGTCCCGCTGCATCACGGCAATGGCAAGAAGCACGGTCGCTTCACGCGAGGTGACTTCACCTACAATTCCGCGACCGACACCTACCAGTGTCCCGCAGACCAAGCGCTGCATCCAACAAAGAAGCTCTGGAAGAATACGAGCGGCAGGATGGAACGCCGCTACCTGGCCTCCGTGGCGACTTGCGGCATCTGCCCCCTCAAGGCGTCTTGTCTCTCTGCGAAGGAAAAAAGCCGCCGCGTCTCTCGATGGGAGCACGAAGAGGTGCTGGATCGTCACCGCCAGAGGATGGCGAGCGAACAGGCCGGCCAATTGATGCGCCGCCGCTCGGCCATCGTCGAGCACCCGTTCGGCACGCTCAAGTGCCGCGCCGGCTATCAGCACTTCCTTGTCCGCGGCTTCGACAAGGTTCGCGGGGAATGGAGCCTCATGGCGCTCTGCTACAATCTCACCCGCGCCCTCAACATTCTCGGCTTCGACGACTTCCTCGCCCGCATCGCCGAATGGGCTCTTGCAGCTCTACATGCCACTTCCGGCGAAGCGAGGGGCGCATGGGAGGCGGTTTCGCTTGCCCTGATCCGATTCTGGACCATGATGCAGTCATGGCTCGAAATTGCACCGCGCCGAGCCCTCTCACCCCCCTAATTCGGATTCTTGCCCAGCCTCGTCGGGCAAATCACCTCCACATTTCCGCGCATCCCGGCCCGCCAAGAGGGACGTTTCGCGATCGTCACGAACGTCGGGCCGGGGATGCGGTGGGCGTGTCGGTCTGCAGCCTGGTCTCACGATCGGGCCGACGAACGGAGCGATGCGACGGCGAAATCGTGTGGTCCTGGCCTCCCGGTGCTGAGGCCAAGTCGGTGGGGATGATCCGCTGGCGACGGGGGCAATCAAGCCGGTCCCCGGGGAGATCACGTATAACCCGTTCAAACCATCGCGCAGGGAGGGCCGGGAAGTCCCAGCCGAACCTGTGGTTCCTGCCCCGTGCATTTTCTCTGCACGGGGGCCATGGGGGCGGCAGGCTCCCGGCCTTCCTTGCGCCTCTTCTTCCACGGAAGGGGACGAACTCAAGCAAAGCCCGGGCGCACTCCGCCGCGGGGATCGCGACGTCATGCCTCGAAGCGGCGACTTCAAGCGAAATCTCTCCGGGTGCGATCACGCCAAGCACGGTGCGCCCCAGTCATGACCTCGACCCTACGCGGCAGGACGACCGGCTGCTGTCAGCGAGCAGATCGCCACACGACGCGGCGGCGGCCTTGCCGCGCGCGCGTCGCCTCAGGCGTCGGCCAGCCCCGGCTTGCCGGCCAGGGTGACGAAGGATTTCGCGGTCGACACGGTGCCGTCAGCGACGCTGATGCGGTCGACGACGCGGTAGTCGGCCTGCCAGCGGGCCGGCGTCACGACATGCCTGATATAGCCGCGCTGGTTGCTGAAGAACTTCAGATGCGGATTGTTGGCGAACAATGTCGGCTCGTTGTCGTAGCGCGCAAAGCCGTCGCCGTCCGACGAGATCGAGGTCGCCAGGAATTCGACGCCGACGCAGGGCGAGGCCGGATCGCGCCAATCCTGCTTCAGCTCGAGCGCGACGCCCTTGTGCAGGTCGCCGGTCAGCACGACGGTGTTGGTGATGCCGGCCTCGCGCAGCATCTGCATGACGCGGTCGCGCGCGGCGCTGGCGCCGTCCCATTTGTCGAGGCTGCACAGCGGCACGTCCGACGACGGCAGCCACGGAAACGAGCGCCAGTCGAGCGGGGCGAACATCACCTGCTGTGCCAGCACCTGCCAGGTTGCGCGGCTGCCGCGCAGACCCTCGGCGAACCACCGCTCCTGCTGCGCGCCCATCATGGTGCGGCTCGGCTCGTCGGCCTCGGGGCAGGCCTTGATGCCGTCGCCGCAGGGCTGCTTCGAGCGGTATTGCCTGGTGTCGAGCACGGCGATGTCGGCGAGCCTGCCAAAGGCGAGGCGGCGAAAAGCGAGGATGTCGGGTCCGCGCGGCAATTGCGCGCGGCGCACCGGCATGTGCTCGTACCAGGCCTGGAAGGCGGCGGCACGCCGGAACAGGAACGCCTCCGGCGGCGTGTCGCGCTTGTCGCGATCGCCGGCCCAATTGTCCATCACCTCGTGATCGTCGAAGCTCGGCAGGAACGGGCAGGCGGCGTGCGCGGCCTGCAGGTCGGGATCGGTCTTGTAGAGCGCATAGCGCTGCCGGTACTCCGGCAGCGTGTAGCAGGTGGCGAAATGCTTCGGCATGGTGCGCGGCAGCGCCACGCCCTTGGACTCGGCGGCGTACGCATTCTCGTAGATGTAGTCGCCATAGTGGAAGACGAAGTCGAGATGGTCCTGCGCGATCGCACGCCACGCCGTGTAGAAGCCGCGGTCCCATTCCTGGCAGCCGGCGGAAGCGAACCGCATCTGCGCGACGTCGGCGCCGGCGGCGGGAAAGGTCCTCGCACGCCCGATCGGGCTCTCCGCCTCCGGCAGGCGGAAGCGATAGAAATAGTCGCGGGCCGGAGCGAGGCCCTCGATCTCGACATGGACGGAGTGCGCCAGCTCGATGCGGGCGATCGCAATGCCGGATTGCACGATGGTCGTCATCGCCGGATCGGTCGCGACCTCCCAGCTCACCTCGCGCGGCAGCGCGATCATGCCGCCACGCGGCTGCAGCGGCTCGGGCGCGAGCCGGGTCCAGATCACGAAGCCGTCGGGGCTGGGATCGCCGGAGGCGACGCCGAGCGTGAACGGGTTGGATTTCAGCGGCGGAGCCTGGGCGAGCGCCGTGCGCGCCAGCGGCGCGCCGAACGTCACCAGCCCGGCCTGCAGTGCGCCGCGCAGCAGGCTGCGCCGGTCCAGGCCGGCCATGTCTCGGAATCGGATCATGCCGGCATCCTACCCGTCGCGGCAGGTCCCTGCATCCGGCGTTCAGCCTCGCGGCGCGGCAGGCCCGATCCGGCCAAGATGGGTGAAGCCGAAGCCGTCGGTGTATTTCAGGCCGTAGCCGACCAGCCGGTCGACGCCGATATGGGCGAGCCAGATGGTGGCGAGCTGGGTCGCCAGCGGCACGCCGAGCGCCAGTCCGACCGCGAGCAGGGCGGTCGGCAGCAGCGTGGCATGCGCGGCGTTGTACACGGCCGCTCCGATCCGGGAGCCGCCGAGATAGCCGGCAAAGCTGAGGTCGGGCCCCAGGAAGAGGGCCGCAAACAGCCACCACGAGTCCCCTCGATGGGCGTAGAAGGCGATTGCCGCGGCCACCAGCACCAGCCCTTCGAGCCGCAACAGCAGGCGGACGCCGCCCCGCACGGCGCCCCGGGCTGCGTCGTCAGCCGGATCGGCAAGGCTTGGTCGAGCGGCCATATCCATGATTCTGCTTCCAATTCCGAACTGTGGGAGGAGGGGCGGCCCGTCCGAAAGCCGCTTTTCGCCTCCGAAATAGCCGTGTTAGAAGGCCGCCAACACTCACGAGATCGGGAATGGGCGGGACGCGCATGAAGGACATCCTGGACACCTTGGAGACGCGGCGCGCCGGCGCGCGGCTCGGCGGCGGCGAGAAGCGCATCGAGGCGCAGCATGCCCGCGGCAAGCTGACGGCCCGCGAGCGGATCGAGCTGCTGCTCGACAAGGGCAGCTTCGAGGAGTTCGACATGTTCGTCGAGCACCGCTCGACCGAGTTCGGGATGGAGAAGACCAAGGTCCCGGGCGACGGCGTCGTCACCGGCTGGGGCACTGTCAACGGCCGCAAGACCTTCGTGTTCGCCAAGGACTTCACCGTGTTCGGCGGCTCGCTGTCCGAGACCCACGCGCTGAAGATCACCAAGCTGCAGGACATGGCGATGAAGGCGCGCGCGCCCATCATCGGCCTCTATGACGCCGGCGGCGCCCGCATCCAGGAGGGCGTCGCGGCGCTCGCGGGCTATTCCTATGTGTTCCGCCGCAACGTGCTGGCCTCCGGCGTGATCCCGCAGATCTCCGTCATCATGGGCCCGTGCGCCGGCGGCGACGTCTATTCGCCGGCCATGACCGACTTCATCTTCATGGTGAAGAACACGAGCTACATGTTCGTGACCGGCCCAGATGTCGTGAAGACCGTCACCAACGAGGTCGTGACCGCGGAAGAGCTCGGCGGCGCCTCGGTGCACGCGACGCGCTCCTCGATCGCCGACGGCGCGTTCGACAACGACGTCGAGACCTTGCTGCAGATGCGCCGGCTGATTGACTTCCTGCCCTCGAACAACACCGACGGCGTGCCGGAATGGCCGAGCTTCGACGACATCGAGCGCGTCGACATGTCGCTCGACACGCTGATCCCGGACAATCCGAACAAGCCCTACGACATGAAGGAGCTGATCCTGAAGGTCGTCGACGAGGGAGACTTCTTCGAGATCGCGGAAGGCTTCGCCAAGAACATCGTCACCGGCTTCGGTCGCATTGCGGGGCGCACCGTCGGCTTCGTCGCCAACCAGCCGATGGTGCTGGCGGGCGTGCTCGACAGCGATGCCTCGCGCAAGGCGGCGCGCTTCGTCCGCTTCTGCGACGCCTTCAACATCCCGATCGTCACCTTCGTCGACGTGCCGGGCTTCCTGCCGGGCACCGCGCAGGAATATGGCGGCCTGATCAAACACGGCGCCAAGCTGTTGTTCGCGTATTCGCAGTGCACGGTGCCGCTGGTCACGATCATCACCCGCAAGGCCTATGGCGGCGCCTTCGACGTCATGGCCTCCAAGGAGATCGGCGCCGATATGAACTACGCCTGGCCGACGGCGCAGATCGCGGTCATGGGCGCCAAGGGCGCGGTCGAGATCATCTTCCGCGCCGACATGGCGGACCCGGAGAAGATCGCCGCGCGCACCAAGGAATACGAGGACCGCTTCCTGTCGCCATTCATCGCCGCCGAGCGCGGCTACATCGACGACGTCATCATGCCGCACTCCACCCGCCGCCGCATCGCCCGTGCGCTGGCGATGCTCCGCGACAAGAAGATGGAGATGCCGGCGAAGAAGCACGACAATCTGCCGCTCTGAGGGGGAGTGACGAAGTGGGAGGGCAGTGCACCGGCGTGTCGCCTTCGTATTTGACGAAGTCCGGCGACCGCAGCGCGCTGCCGCCGGAGCGGCGCGGCAATCTGCGCCGTTTCCGCCCACTGGCGTTAAGCTTACGGCTTAACTAACCTTTAACGATGGGTTTGCGGGAACTGGGCCGCTGGCCTAGCATTTATCGATCGCTGGTGGGTCAGAAGAGTAGGGTCACGTATCATGGCTGTCGGAACATCGGCATATCGGAATTCCAGAGTTCTGGTCGTCTGCGCGGCAGCCGCCGCGCTGATGTTCTCCTCCGAGGCCGCGTCGGCCCAGTCCGGCGCCGCGGTGGCTGCGCCCGTTGCCGCCGGTCAGGCGGGGCCGAGCCAGGTCGTCCCGCCGGCGCTTGGCGCGCGGCCCTTCGTCCGTCACCACCGCGGCTATCGTTCCTATCTGCCGGCCGCCGGCGCTTTCGCCTATGGCGGCCCTGGCGAGCCCGTGCCGCAGCAGATCCCCGAGCACACATCGGCCGACGTGCGCTACACTTATACGTATGACGTCCCGTGGGACTGGGTTCACCGCTATCCGCCGAATGTCGTGCCGTCCGATCGCCCCTATGTGTCGAGCTGTCCGATGCAGACCGTGACGGTACCGGGCCGCCGCGGCGGCGATCACTCCGTCACGATCACGCGCTGCTACTGACGTTTTGAGCCAGCTCAATGCGATCCGTGTGAACAGGCGCTAGATTTTATTGAATACCGACCGGCTTCGCTCGCGCGAGGTCGCGAGGTGACGAGGCCCGGACTCCTAGGCACTCCGGGCCTCGTTGATTTTGATAGTCTCCCGTCATCGCGCGGCGATGATCGAGACGACGGCAAGGTCGCGTTTTTGATCGTGCTCCGTGACGACACCAACACGGACCGGAGGCAACTCGACGCCGTCAGCCATCTTCGTCGTACGTGACGCGGACGCGTGAGAGCTTCGTGCTGGCGCAGGCGGTCGAGGAGTGATCGGCCGGCGGCGCGCACCAAGATCGGCGAAGGTGGCAGAGCCATGGTGGTGTCGCGGGCATGCGCCAGTTCAGCTCACGTTCAGGTGATCGGCCGAATACTCACTTCATGCTCTGGCTCGTGGATCATGGAGGCGTGCGATGGAACGACGGAATTTCCTCAAGCTGGCATTCGGGCTCGGCTGCGCGGCGGCGGCCGGCGCCGTGCTCCGCACCACCGATGCGGTCGCTGCGCCGCTCTCGCCGTTGCCGCTGAACGAAGCGGCGCCTTCAGCAAGGGATCAGCACGTCGAGCGCGCGGTCGGTTCGCAGGATGAGGCCGATCGGCTCGCGCCGGAGCAGGTTCGCTGGGGGCATCACGGTCATCATCACGGACACCATGGTCACGGCCATCATTGGGGCTGGCGCCGGCGGCATTGGGGTTGGCGGCGCCGTCATTGGGGCTGGCATCACCATCATCGGCACTGGCGCCGCCGTTGGCACCGTCGTCACCACTGGTGATGTCGGCACGGCTGCCTCACGACAAGCGCTGCTTCCGTCGCGAGTGGGTTCTTCGGCGCGTTCTGCTCGCCGTCATTGAACAGAGGCAGCAGGCTGACCGGGTACGGGGTAGGGGAAGCCTTCGAGATTGATGCCGTAGGGCTCGCGCGGCGTTGTCCTCTGCGATGCGGTGCTCGCTTTCGCGGCGATTGTCGCGCCCGGCGAAACGGGACATGGAGATTCCAGGAAAGACGGGGATGAGATGGTCGTTCCGTGCCCCGCGTTGGTTTGGGCCGCAAGGCAGGAAGGCGCTGCGATAAAGAGCGCGTGATCGTCAGTCTTCGGCCGGACCGAACAGCGCCGCGAAATGCTTTTCGCCGGCGCGGCTGAAATTCACCACGCGGCTGCCTGGGGTGGCATCGCGCGCCGCCCATTTCAGCTCGGTGAAGCGCTTCATCAACGCTGCGCCAAGCGTGCCCGCGAGATGATGCCGCCGCGCGCTCCAATCGAGACAGGCCTTGCAGACGGGCCGGCGGGGATGCGCCAGCATTTCCGGCGAGATCCGCAGATGCTGCGCCAGGAAATGTTCGCCGTCCTCGGTCAGGACGATCTCCTGCTTGCGCCGGCGCACCAGCTTCTGCCGCGTCATGCTGTCGAGCATCTGCACGCCGAGATCGCCGGCGAGGTGGTCGTAGCAGATGCGCGCGCGCCGCAGCTCCGGCTCCTTTGGTCCGGTGCGCACCCGCATGTGGCCGGCGCGCGCGGCGAGGCCGGCGAGCTTCTCCAGCACGTCGGCGACGTCGGGATCGGCGAGCCGGTAGTAGCGGTGACGGCCCTGCTTCTCCGGCTCGATCAGGCCGCCGCCTTCGAGCTTGGCAAGATGCGAGCTCGCCGTCTGCGGCGTCACGCCGGCCTCCTGGGCGAGCTCGGTCGCGGTCAGCGCGCGGCCCGACAGCAGCGCAGTCAGCATGTTGGCGCGGGCGGGATCGCCGACCAGCGCCGCCACCATCGCAATGTCCGGACCTGATTTCATACTTCGATGCTAGCCGAAGCATTCTCGTCGGGCAAGCGGATAGTGTCGATGATACAGAACTCACCGGAGGTTGTCATGACCATCACCGTCTTCATCCGCTATCGCATCGATCCGTTCAAGCGCGACGTGTTCGAGGCCTACGCGAAGCGCTGGCTGTTGATTATTCCCCGCTGCGGCGGCGACCTGATCGGCTATTTCATGCCTCATGAAGGCACCAACGACATCGCCTACGGCCTGATTTCATTCGACAGTCTCGCGGCTTACGAGCGCTATCGCGCGACCTTGCGCGGCGATGCCGAGGGCCGGGCGAACTTCGCGCTGGCCGAGGAGCACAAGCTCATTCTGGGCGAAGAGCGAACATTCTTGCGCAATGTCGTGGCGGCGCAATGATCGCGGCTCTATGCTGCCACACAACGCGACGATGCATGGGAGGATGACATGACGGCGACCAACACGGCGGACAAGCGCGCAGCCTTTCGCAAGTTGCACGAGGCCGGCTGCTTCGTGCTGCCGAACCCGTTCGACGTCGGCACGGCCAAAATGCTGCAGCATCTCGGCTTCAACGCGATCGCCTCCACCAGCGCCGGGTTCGCGTGGTCGATTGGCAAGGCGGACACCAAGGTCGAACTGGATGAGGTGCTCGCCCATTTGAAATCGCTCAGCGCCGCCGTCGACATTCCCGTGAATGCCGATTTCGAGGGCGGCTTCGCCGATGCGCCGGAGGGTGTGGCGGCCAACGTCACGCGCGCGGTCGCGACCGGCGTCGCCGGTCTGTCGATCGAGGACTCCACGGGCGACAAGGATGATCCGCTCTATGAGCGCGCGCTCGCCATAGCGCGTATCCGCGCGGCCCGGCAGGCCATCGATGCGACCGGCGCCGACGTGCTGTTGACCGGCCGCTGCGAGGCGTTTCTCTGGGGCAAGCCCGACCTCAAGCTCGTGACCGACCGCCTCACAGCCTATGCCGAAGCGGGCGCGGATTGTCTCTACGCGCCCGGGATCAAGTCGATCGAGGAGATCACTGCGGTCGTGAAAGCCGTGGCGCCCAAGCCGGTCAACCTTCTGATCGGCGCTTCCGGCCTGTCGTTGGGGCAAGCCACTGAGCTCGGCGTGCGCCGCATCAGCGTCGGCGGTTCGCTGGCCCGGATGGCCTGGGCCGGCTTCATCCGGGCGGCCAAGGAGATGGCCGAGCAGGGCACCTTCACCGAACTGGCCAACGGCTATCCCGGCGGCGAGCTGAACAGGATTTTCGGTTGAGATCAGGCTGCGCGCCCGGCCTCCCGCAGATCCCGATCTCATCCGCCTGTAGAAAAGCCGCGGACTCTGCCGCGGCTTTTCAGTCTGAGTTCGCGGAAATCGCTTAGTAGCGATCCGTCCCGATGCCGACGCTCACGCCCGGAGCGCGGAAGCCGATGCCGCCGCGGTCTTCATAGCCGCGCCGCTCGATGTAGCGCTCGCGCGGAGCGTACGCGTAAGAATCGCGATCTTCGCCTTGAATGATGACGCGGCGCTCACTGCGCTCGCGCCAACAGCGGCCTTCCTCGTTACAGACCATCCGGACGTTCTGGATGTCGCGTTGCGGGACCGCCGAGGCTGCGGGAGAGATCGGTGCCGCCGAAGCGGCGGTCACGGCCAGCGTGCTTGCCGCGGCTGCGATAGCTATGGAGAGAGCTTTCATTACGTATCTCCTGGGTGAGAGTGTCAATGAGCCAATCGGTTCGCGCTGCTATGGTTCCACGGCGGCCCTCGCACACTTCGCGTAATTTGTTGGAGGGCTCGCCAAAAAAGCGGCGGCGGATGATTGCTCACCCGCCGCCCAGGAGTGAGACCGCTGATTGCCGTCCGCGAGACTACTTGACGGCGTTGGGCTTGTCGCTCGGGGCCGCCGGCGGCGGTGTGGTGCGATCTCCCGCGGCGCCGGTCGTCACGCCGGTCGAGGTGTTATCTTTGGTGGTCGAGGCCGATTGCGAAGCCGGTGTGGTGCTCGCCTGGTCGTTGCGCATCGACATGTTGTTCAGGCCGTAGAACACCGCGCCGAGCAGGATCGCGATGCCCAGGGCATAGGCCGCGATGCGGCCCGTCGAGCTGGAGGCGTTCGTCGGCTCGAGATCGGGCTGCAGCCGGTTGTCCACTGGCGGCGTGCGCTCATAATCTGTTCCCGTCATTCCAGCCCCAGTGATGTCGGGACGTGTGGACATGTCGGGACGGTTCATGCCGTCGGGATAACGTTCGTTGGGAAGCCGTTCGTTGGCCATCTCATCCTCCTGGTGATTGTCACCTGACAACCAGGGCGGCTCCGGGCCGTTCCGCGAAACCTGCGCGAATCCCAATTTGTATCGTTGCACGGCGCGCTAAGGTTCCTCGCGAGCATTGCGATTCTCGTTCTATTGGAACTTCTGGAGCTCACCTCATGTGGAACCTGCCGCCCGGTGACAGCGTGTTGCATCTGTTGACCTGGGTGGCGCTGGCGGCGCAGGCGATGACGGCTGCGCTGGCGGCGGGACGCCGCAGCATGGACTGGATGGGCGTCTGCTTGTTGGGGGCGATCACCGCGCTCGGCGGCGGCACCTTGCGCGACGTGCTGCTCGGCCACTATCCGCTTGCCTGGGTCGAGCGGCCGTCCTTGCTGCTGCTGACCGTGCTGGCGCCGTTCGTGACGATCGCGATGGCGCGCCTGGTTCACAGGCTGACCATGGCGTTCCTCGTTCTCGATGCGGTCGGCCTCGTCGTGTTCACGATGACGGGCTGCGACATCGCCTGGCAGATGAACGTGCCGATCGGCATCGTCATCGTCGCTGGGATGATCACGGGCTGCGCCGGCGGCGTGCTGCGCGACATCCTGTGCAATGACGTGCCATTGCTGTTTCGCGCCGAGCTCTACGCCAGCGTGTCCCTCGTCACGGGCCTGGTCTATGCGACCGGCTTGTCGCTCGGCATCGCCAGCGGATGGTGGACGGCGCTGACCTTCGCGCTCGGACTGTCGTTCCGGCTGCTCGCGATCCGCTACAAATGGAACATGCCGCGCTTCGTATTTGCGGGCGACGATCGGGGATGAACGGCGGCGGTCTTGTCGCATCGCACAATTCGTTTGGTGCCGGAATCGCGCCGGCCACAACGCTTCAGTAACCGTCCGCCGAGCCGCCAAAGCCATGGCACGCATCATCCCATTTCGCGGCGGCGGGGGTTTTCGACACAAACCGCAAAAGCCGCGGCCGGCTCCCGCCACGAAATTGCGATTTCGGTTGGCTGCCCTGCGCAAACGAGATTTGTGATGCGCATTCTTCAAAAGCAGACATAAATGATTGGCAGAACGCGCGCTTCCGCCGGCCGGCGGCAGCCGCGCACCCCGGTAAAGCACGGCAAGAGGGCGGAATGGGACTCAACGAGAGCGAGATCAATCTCGACCAGAAATACACCGCAAGCTCCGGCCACATCTTCCTGACCGGCATCCAGGCGCTGGTGCGGCTGCCGATGGCCCAGATCCGGCGCGACCGCGCCGCCGGCCTCAACACCGCCGGCTTCATCTCCGGCTATCGCGGCTCGCCGCTCGGCGGCTACGACCAGCAGCTGTTCTCCGCCCGCAAGCATCTCGAGCAGTACAACATCAAGTTCCAGCCCGGCGTGAACGAGGACCTCGCGGCGACCGCGATCTGGGGTTCGCAGCAGCTCGCACTGTCGCCCGGCGGCAGGTATGACGGCGTCGTCGGCATCTGGTACGGCAAGGGCCCCGGCGTCGACCGCTGCGGCGACGTGTTTCGCCACGGCAATGCGGCCGGCTCCGCCAAGAACGGCGGCGTGCTGTGTCTGGCCGGCGACGACCACGGCGCCAAATCCTCCACCGTGCCGCACCAGTCCGACCATGCCTTCATCTCGGCGCTGATGCCCTATCTCTACCCGTCCTCGATCCACGAGATGATCGAGATGGGCCTGCTCGGCATCGCGATGTCGCGCTATTCCGGCTGCTGGGTCGGCATGAAGGTGATCACCGAGACGGTGGAGACCACCGCCGAGATCAACCTCAACGACGAGATGACGCCGTTCGTCATTCCCTCCGATTTCGAGATGCCGCCGGGTGGTCTCAATCTGCGCTGGCCCGACGATCGCTTCGACCAGGACCGCCGGCTGCAGGACTACAAGGGCTTTGCCGCGATCGCCTTTGCCCGCGCCAACAAGGTCAACCGCATCACGATGGACTCACCGAATGCCCGCTACGGCATCATGGCGTCCGGCAAGAGCTATGAGGACATCCGTCAGGCGCTGCGCGAGCTCGGCATCACCGAGGAGGTCGCGGCCAAGATCGGCTTGCGGCTCTACAAGATCGGCATGCCCTGGCCGCTGGAGCCGGAAGGCGTGCGGCAGTTCGCGGTCGGCCTCGAGGAGATCTTCATCATCGAGGAGCGCCGCGAGATCGTCGAGAACCAGGTCAAGCAGGAGCTGTTCAACTGGCGCGACGACGTCCGCCCGCGCATCGTTGGCAAGATGGACGAGCACGACAAGCGCTTCCTGCCGTTCGCCACCGAGCTCTCCGTCGCCTCGCTCGCGAGCTCATTGACGGAGCGTCTTCTCCGCCTCGACCTCAATCCCGAGATCAAGGCGATGCTGCGCGCCAAGGCCGACTGGTTCAACGGCCGCGACGCCTCGCAGATGCAGCTGATCTCGCCGGTGGCGCGCACCCCGTATTTCTGCTCGGGCTGTCCGCACAACACCTCGACCAAGGTGCCCGAGGGCAGCCGCGCGCTCGCCGGCATCGGCTGCCACTTCATGTCGTTGTGGATGAACCGCAACACCGAGACCTTCACCCATATGGGCGGCGAGGGCGTGCCTTGGGTCGGCATCGCACCGTTCACCGACGAGAAGCACATCTTCGCCAATCTCGGCGACGGCACCTATTTCCATTCCGGCAGCCTCGCGATCCGCCAGTCGATCGCCTCCAAGGCCAACATCACCTACAAGATCCTCTACAACGACGCGGTCGCGATGACCGGCGGCCAGCGCCATGACGGCGATTTGTCGCCGCAGCAGATCACCTTCCAGCTCCATGCCGAGGGCATCCGCGAGATCTATCTGGTCTCGGAAAATCCCGACGCCTATCCTGCCGACAGCATCGCGCCCGGCGTCAAGCTGGCGCATCGCGACGAGCTCGAGAACGTCATGAAGACGCTGCGCGAGACCAAGGGCGCCTCGGCCATCGTGTTCGTGCAGACCTGCGCCGCCGAGAAGCGCCGCCGCCGCAAGCGCGGCACGATGGAGGATCCGCAGCGCCGCGTCTTCATCAATCCGGCCGTCTGCGAGGGCTGCGGCGACTGCTCGGTGCAGTCGAACTGCATCTCGGTCGAGCCGCTGGAGACCGAGCTCGGGCGCAAGCGCGTCATCAACCAGTCCTCCTGCAACAAGGACTATTCCTGCGTGAAGGGCTTCTGCCCGTCCTTCGTCACGATCGACGGCGGCAAGCCGCGCAGCCGCGCCCCAGCCGAACTCGGCGACATCGGCGTGATGCCGGAGCCCCTGACCAAGCCGTCGCTGGAGCGGCCCTACAACGTCGCGGTCGGCGGCGTCGGCGGCACCGGCGTGCTGACGATCGGCGCGCTGCTCGGCATGGCCGCCCATATCGAGGGCAAGGCCTCGATGATCCTCGACATGTCCGGCCTCGCGCAGAAGGGCGGCGCGGTGCTCAGCCACGTGCGCCTGTCGGAGAACACCGCCGACGTGACCTGCTCGCGCATCGTCACGGGGACTGCCGACCTCGTCATCGCCGCCGACGAGGTGGTGGCGGGTGCCAAGGAGACGATCACGCTGTGCGATGCGGAGCGCACCCATGGCGTCATCAACAGCCATCTGATCCCGACCGCCGATTTCGTGCTCAACCGCGACTTCAATTTCCAGAACCGCAAGGTGACGAGCCTGCTGGAAACGGCGCTGCACAAGGACTCGACCTTCCTCGATTTCACCAAGCCGGCCGAGGCGCTGCTTGGCGACAGCATCGCCACCAACATGATGATGATGGGCTACGCCTATCAGAAGGGCCTTCTGCCGCTGTCGGCGGAGGCGATCGAGAAGGCGATCGCGATCAACGGCGTCGCGATCAAGATGAACACCGAGGCGTTCCGGCTCGGCCGCCTCGCGGTGGTCAACCCGGAGCGGCTCGCCGACATGATGACCGGCAAGGACGAGGCGGTGCCGCCGAAGTCGCTGGAGGCGATGACGCTCGACGAGATCATCGCCCATCGCATGGCCTTGCTCACCGGCTATCAGAATGCGCGGCTCGCCAAGCGCTACCGCAAGCTGGTCGATCAGGTGCGAGAGGCCGCCGACAAGGGCGGGTACGGCGAGGCGCTGCCGCGCGCAGTGGCGATCAATTATGCCAAGCTGCTCGCCTACAAGGACGAGTACGAGGTGGCGCGGTTGTTCTCCGACGGCACGTTCGAGAAGCAGCTCCATGACGCGTTCGAGGGCGACTACAAGATCAGCTTCAACCTCGCGCCGCCCATCCTCAATTCCGGCCTCGATCCGCAAGGGAGGCCGAAGAAGCGCAGCTTTGGGCCGGGCACGATGAAGATGTTCCGCCTGCTGGCGAGGCTGAAGGGTCTGCGCGGCACACCGCTGGACGTCTTCGGCTACGCGGCCGAGCGCAAGATGGAGCGCGACCTGATCGCCGGTTACGAGAAGGACGTCGCGACCGTTCTCAGCCTGCTGTCGCCCGCCAATGCAGAGATCGCCGTCGAGCTGCTGTCGCTGCCCGATCGCATCCGCGGCTACGGTCCCGTGAAGGAGAAGGCGGTGAACGACGCGAAAGCGCGCTACGCCCAGCTCGCCGCCGACCTTGCCAATCCGCCGCCAGCCCCGCGACAGATGGCGGCGGAGTAGGGCGCTACGAGCCAAGTTCGTAGGGTGGGCAAAGCGCAGCGTGCCCACCATCTCCCTCCGCAGCGGAGCGGCCGTGATGACGATTGAGCGTATGGCAGACGGTCGATTTGCGATCACTGCAGCGCCCAATGAGCTGATCGCATTGGGAAACTGCTTGAACGAAGTGTGCAACGGAATCGAGCTGTTCGAGCTCGAGACCAGGGTGGGCACAAGCAGAGAAACGCTTGCTGCGATGCTGGCGGCTATTTTGTCTGCACAGGATCGCCCTTAGCAAGTCAGGTGGGCACGCTGCGCTTTGCCCACCCCACGACGTTTGTCCCGAGGGCGAACACTCAATTCGCCATCCGCTCGCGGCTCATGCGCAGCGTTACGACCAGGCCTTCGTCGGACCAGTCGAAGGCGATGGTGCCGCCGAGCTGGGCGTTCATACTGCGATGGATCAGCTTGCTGCCGAAGCCTTCGATGGTGTCGGCCGACTTCGGCGGCCCGCCGCGCTCGGTCCACGTGATCGCGACCTCGTCGTCATGCGCGCTGCATGACACGTCCAGCGTGCCGCTCGAAACCGACAGCGAGCCGTATTTCGCCGAGTTGGTCGCGAGCTCGTGGATCACCAGCGCCAATGTCGTGCTCGAGCGTTCTCCGACATTCATCTTGGGCACCGACACACGGATGCGGACGCTGGCGCCTTTCTCGTCATAGGGGGCAAGCAGCACCGAGACGAGATCGCCGAGCAGGGCTGCTTGGTTCGTCCCGCCCGGCCGCGGACGTATCAGATCCTGGGCACGGCCTAGCGCGATCAGCCGGCTGGCGAGCTCGTGGGCCATGTCCTCCTTTGTCGCCGCCGTGCGCGACGTCATCTGCGTCAGCGCGGTGGCGATCGTCAGCAGGTTCTTGACCCGATGGCTCATCTCGCCCGCCAGCAGCTCGTTGGCTTCTTCGGCCTGCTTGCGCTGGGTCACGTCGAGGAAGATGCCGAACATCAGCCGCTCGGCGATGTCGGCATCGTCACCTTGGCCGCGGGCGGAAATCCAGCGGATTTCGCCATCCGCGAGAATGCGAAAATCGATCTCATAAGCGCCGACGATCGCCCGCGTCGCTGAAAACGCCGATCTCACCCGTTCGAGATCGGCGGGGTGAATGTTCTGGGAGAGCACCTCGAACGTGATCCTGCTCTTGCTCTTGGGCACCTCCCACAGCTCATAGGCGCGCTCGTCCATCGTGATCGCATCGGTGTCGACGTTCCACGACCACAAGGCCACGCCGGCAGCTTTGGTAGCGGCCCGCAGATGCTTTTCGTGCCAGATCGGCATGCACGCGTCCTCGGCCGGCATGAGTTCGATTCCCCCTTTCGTCGCTGCTCCGCAAGCTACGGATCCCGCAATCCGGCAGCCGCAGCCATATTCGCCCTCCGACTACGCCGCCGCTGCGACTTCGTCGATCGAGGACATGACGGCCTCGGTGGCCGTCTGATGCACCATGTGGCCGGCGCCGCGCACGCGGCGAAAGGTGCTCTGGCTGACGTCGTGATGAAGCCGTCTGGACTGCGCGTCGATGTCGATCAGGCGATCCTGATCGCCGGCGACGATCACGACCGGCATCTTCAGCTCACCGTACGCTTTCCTGAACCGGAACGCATCGGGAATCATCAGCGCGGCCTCCGCAGCGGAGGCGCGGATCTGCGACGGGCGAACCGCCATTTCCTTGGGGAAGCCGGCAAACTTCGCCGGAACCGACCGCGGGCCGAACAGCTTGGCCATCAGCAGCGGCCACATCATCCGGCTGATCAGAGGGGAGATCGTGTAGCGCAGAATATCGCCCAGCAACGGAATGGCCGGAGCCGATCCGGCCACCACGTCGGACCGGAAGGTCGGATAGTAATAGCCGGAGGCGAGCACCATGCCCTTGACCATGGCCGGATGTTCGAGGGCGAGCGCCACCGCCACGGATGCGCCCCAGGAGTGACCCAGCACGAAGGCCTCCGATACGCCCAGGCGGTCGAGTGCGCTCTTGATTAGCCGGGCCTGCGCCGTCGGCGTCCAGACGACGTTGCGCGGCCGGTCGCTATGGCCGAAGCCAGGCCGGTCGAATGCAATGACACGGTAGTTCTGCGCCGCCAGATCGATCAGGCCGCTGGAGGCGAAGTCCTGGATCATGCTGCCGTTGCCATGCAGCAGCACCAGCGGCACGCCGGTGCCGCGCTCGACATAGTGCAGCCGGACGCCGTCGACGTCCACGAACTGGCCGGCGGGGGGATTGGCCCGTTCGGCCGACTTGGCGAGCCGGCGATTGATCAGCGCTGTGACGGCCAGGACGGCCGTGGCCGCCGCTGCCGCCAGCAGAAAAGGATGAGTCTTCGCCAGCGACCGGCTGCGCCGCGCCAGCGGCCGGAGGGACGGTGTCGAGTTGGTCAGGCGGCTGGGCGTCGACGCAGCGAGCGCGCGCGCTGTGGTCCGGGCTGCGGTCATCATCTGCCCTCATGGAAAGGCGTGCACGACAACCGGAGGATCCGAGAAATGATGCAGCGGAGGGGCAACGGCCGGTCACGCGGTTCGTTCCGTTGCGCCGGTCGCATGGTATGAGCGCTCGTGGATGACCGGGAAGAGCATTCCGTGATATCTCGATGATGGGATGGAGGACGCACGACCTATGTACACGGCGCTCGACGCTGATCCGGAGAAGCTCGACGACGGAGACCGGACGTTCGTTGCCAAGATTCGTCAGCACGGCTGGGCCACGACCTCTATCGGAGCGGACGATGAGGGACCGGGATTCGCTTATACGACCGGGTTCTGGTTGAAGTTCGGTCATCCTGAGCTGATCGTGTTCTCGCTGCCCGGGCAGACCGCGCATGACACGTTCTGGCATCTGTATCGCGAGCTCGAAGCTGGACGGCGGATGCCTGTCGGCAGCGAGACGGGCGATGTCTTCGAGAATGCACCTGCCGTGCTGCTCCCGGTCGCCCAACGGCACTATCGCGATCACCTCGGGTGGAGCCGCTGGTTCTATGCCGGTGATCGTTTCGAATGTCTGCAGTTGCTCTATCCCGATCGTGATGGACACTTTCCATGGTCGCCCCAGATATCGATCGACATCCGGGCGGCCCAGCCCGATCTCACCGAGGGCAATTGGTTCGGCCTCTGCGCTCGCTAGTGGGAGCCGTCGGCAAGACTCGCGGCATGGGCGCCATGCGCAGAATGCCCGTCGGGCAGATTTGTCTTTACGAATTTCAGAAATCATGCTTTGATGCGCCATCCCGCCTCACTCGGAGGGGCGTTGCGCGCGATCGTCACGACACGCGAGGCGGGGATGCGATGGCCGCGGATTGCCGCAGCATGCTTCTAGCGTGCGGACGAACGGTAGTGTGCGGACGTGAAGTCGTGTGGTCCTGACCTCCCGGTGCCGAGGTCAAGTTGACGCCAGCGCTCGCGCGTTGCGTCGATGACGGGGGCAATCAAGCCGGTCCCCGGGGAGAGCACGAAGTAAACGTGAAAACCGTCGCGCAGGGAAGGCCGGGCGTTCTCGGCTGCACCTGTGGTACCTGCCGCCTGCATTTTTTTCGCAGGCGGGCCGCAGGCGTCAGCCGACGCCTGGCCTTCCCTGCGCCCTCCGACCTGATGAGGGTGAACGAGACGAGCATGACCTGGGCAGAGTCTGCCGCGGGGCTGCGATGTCATGCGTAGTTCGATATGGGCGTGATCGCTCGTCATCACCGGTGTCGTCCCGGGCTTGACCCGGGACCCATATCCACAGGGAGAAGTTGTCGCGCACGCTGGTCGACCATCGCGCTTAACAACATTGGTCGGTGGGTATGGCTCCCGGGTCAAGCCCGGGACGACAGCGGAGTGAAGGGCACGACCACGGCTCATCTCCACCTCGCGGAATATTTTCCGCGCTTGCCAAGCCTCCTGCAACGGTCCAAAAAATCTCCAACATTTGGGACGAAACGACGAGAAGCGGAGACGGAATTGACCATCAAGGGCAAGGCCTACATTGCCGGGATCTACGAGCATCCGACCCGGCATGCACCCGACAAATCCACGGCGCAGCTGCATGCCGAGGTCGCCAAGGGCGCGCTCGAGGATGCCGGTCTCAGCGTTCAGGATGTCGACGGCTATTTCTGCGGCGGGGACGCGCCGGGCGGCGCCTGGCCCATGGTCGACTATCTCGGACTGAAGGTCCGGCACATCGATTCCACCGAGACCGGTGGCTGCTCCTATCTGATCCATGTCGGCCACGCCGCCGAGGCGATCGCGGCGGGCAAATGCTCGATCGCGCTGATCACGCTCGCGGGCAAGCCGCGCACCGGGCCGATGCCGCCGCGCGCCGCCGGCGCCGAGGCCGACTTCGAGATGGCCTATGGCGCCACCACGCACAACGCCTATGGCATGTGCGCAATGCGCCACATGCACGACTACGGCACCACGTCGGAGCAGCTCGCCTGGATCAAGGTCGCGGCCTCGCATCACGCGCAGTACAATCCGCACGCGATGCTGAAGGAGGTCGTCACCGTCGAGGACGTCATCAACTCGCCGATGATCTCCGATCCCTTGCATCGCATGGATTGCTGCGTCGTCACCGATGGCGGCGGCGCGTTGATCGTGACCACGCCGGAGATTGCCAGGAGCCTTAAGAAGCCGCTGGTGCGCCTGATCGGCCATGGCGAGGCGATGAAGGGGCCGCGCGGCGGCAAGGATCTCGACCTCACTTATTCCGCCGGCGTGTGGTCTGGCCCGCGTGCCTTCGAGGAAGCGGGGATCACGCCCAAGGACATCAAATACGCCTCGATCTATGACAGCTTCACCATCACCGTGCTGATGCAGCTCGAGGACCTCGGCTTCTGCAGGAAGGGCGAGGGCGGCAAGTTCGTCGCCGACGGCAACCTCATCTCCGGCGTCGGCAAGCTGCCGTTCAACACCGATGGCGGCGGCCTGTGCAGCAACCATCCCGTCAACCGCGGTGGCATGACCAAGGTGATCGAGGCGGTGCGTCAATTGCGCGGCGAGGCTCATCCCAAGGTCCAGGTGCCGAACTGCGATCTTGCCATCGCCCATGGCACCGGCGGCCTGCTCGGCGTGCGCCACGCCGCCTCGACCTGCATTCTGGAGCGCGTGTGATGTCTGAAGCGAAAAAGCTGCCGGCCCCCGTCACCAATCCCGAGACCAAGGCGTTCTGGGATGCCGCCGCCGAGGGCAAGTTCATGATCAAGCGCTGCGCCGCCTGCGGCGAGGCGCATTACTTTCCGCGCTCGATCTGCCCGTTCTGCTTCTCCGACCAGACGGTGTGGGAGCAAAGCGCAGGCGAAGGCGAGATCTACACATTCTCGATCATGCGCAAGTCGCCGACCGGCCCTTACGCGATCGGCTATGTCACGTTGAAGGAGGGCCCATCGCTGCAGACCAATTTCGTCGACTGCGAATTCGACAGCCTGAAGATTGGCCAGAAGGTGAAGGTGGTGTTCAAGCCGACCGACGGCGCGCCATTGCCGTTCTTCACGCCGGTGTAGTTGAGGAGCAACAATGCCGGTGGACGTCATTGCGAGCGAAGCGAAGCAATCCAGGGCTATTTCCAAGACTCTGGATTGCTTCGTCATTGCGCTCCTCGCAATGACGACCGAGTGAGTGTGGGGCTGACGTCGGCGGAGCCCTCTCCCGCCCTTGCGAAGCTCCGCTTCGCTTGGGGGAGAGGGCGCAGCAATGGGCGCCGCGCAACGACAGGCGCGTAGGGTGGGCAAAGGCGCGGAGCGCCGTGCCCACCGTCGCTTGACGACGAAGGCGGTGGGCACGCTTCGCTTTGCCCACCCTACGAAGAATGAGACGAGGGAGGCAACATGCCGATCAACTACGATGAGCTGATGGCGATGAAGGCGATCGGGCAGCCATATGCCTATAGCGATCGCGAGGTGATGCTGTACGCCTATGGCATCGGCATGGGCGCCGATCCGATGGACGAGAGGGAGCTCGCCTTCGTCAACGAGGCCACCGCCGAGCCGCGGCCGCTGAAGGTTGTGCCGACCTTTGCCTCCGTCGCCGCGTGGGGTTCGGGCCCTGGTGACATGAAGCTCAACCGGGTGCTGGTTGTCGACGGCGAGCGCGACATCACCTTTCACCAGCCGCTGGCGACGGCCGCGAAGATCACGGCGGACTCCTCCGTGCTCGCGGTGTCCGACAAGGGCAAGGACAAGGGCGCCGTCATTCGCCATCAGACGATCCTGCGCGACGAGAGCGGCGCGCCGTTGGCGACCCTGGTCGCCTCCCGTTTCGCCCGGGGCGACGGCGGCTTCGGCGGCCCGTCCGGCGGGATCCCCGAGCCGCATCCGGTGCCGTCGCGCGCGCCCGATCGCAGCGTCGACATTTCCACGCGGCCGGACCAGGCGCTGATCTACCGCCTGTGCGGCGACCGCAATCCGCTGCATTCGGACCCCGAATTCGCGCGTCGCGCCGGTTTCCCGCGCCCGATCCTGCACGGCATGTGCACCTACGGTCTCACCTGCCGCGCCGTACTGCAGACCTATGCCGACTACGACGCCTCGGCGTTCCAGCAGCACGCCGCGCGGTTCTCCTCGCCGGTGTTTCCCGGCGAGACCGTGACGGTCGATCTCTGGAAGGACGGCGACGTGATCTCGTTCGAGGCGCGGGTCACCGCGCGCAACGTCACCGTGATCAAGAACGGCAAGACGGTGCTGGGTTGATACTTGCCATGTGAGACACGTCTGTTCGTTGTCGTCATGCCCGGGCTTGACCCGGGCATCCATCCGCTTCCGAAGATGGATGGCCGGGTCAAGCCCGGCCATGACGAACAAGAGCAAAGAAGACAGCGGAGGAGGCACACGTGGGACTGCTCGACGGCAAGGTGGCGCTGATCACCGGCGCAGGTGGCGGTCTCGGCGAGGCCTACGCAAGACTGTTCGCGCGCGAGGGCGCGGCGGTCGTCGTCAACGACCTTGGTGGGCCGCGCGACGGCTCCGGTTCGGACCTGTCGATGGCCGAGCAGGTGGTTGCCGCGATCGAGGCCGAGGGCGGGCGCGCGGTCGCCAACGGCGCCGACATCTCGACCATGGCCGGTGGGCAATCGGTGTTCGACGACGCCATCCGCCATTTCGGCCGCGCCGACATCCTCATCAACAATGCCGGCATCCTGCGCGACCAGACCTTCGCCAAGTCGAGCGAGGCCGACTGGGACAAGGTGATCCAGGTGCACCTCAAGGGCACGTTCTGCTGCACCTTGCCGGTGTTCCGCTGGATGCGCGACAACGGCGGCGGCGTCATCGTCAACACCTCCTCGACCTCGGGCCTGATCGGCAATTTCGGCCAGTCCAACTACGGCGCCGCCAAGGGCGGTATCTGGGGCCTGTCCAACGTGCTGGCGATCGAGGGCCGCAAGTACAACATCCGGGTGTGGACGCTCGCGCCGGGCGCGCTGACACGCATGACCGCGGACCTGCCGCGCTACAAGGAGAACCCGGACGCGGCGCTGACGCCCGAGGGCATCGCGCCAGCCGTGCTCTACATGGTCAGCAGACTCTCGGGGGATCAGACCGGCAAGGTGCTCGGCGTGTCCGCCGCGCGCGGCGTCCGTGAGATGCGGATGATGGAGATGGAGGGCTGGAAGCCACCGTCCTCGGCTTGGAACGCCCAGGACATCGCCGCGCACGCAGAGGAGATATTCTTTTCGGAGGCCGATATAGCCAAGTCCGCACGGCGGTTTTGATGTATTCAGGACGTCATTTCGGGCCTGCGCTTGGCGCGTCCGGAATGACGCCAGAGAGATTGGAGACCAGACGAGATGAAGCTCACCGCCGCCGCCAAAGGCACCTTCGCGATCGCGCCGACGCCGTTCCATGATGACGGTCGCATCGACGAGGCCTCGATCGACCGTCTGGTCGATTTCTATGCCGAGGCCGGCTGCGACGGCATCACCGTGCTGGGCATCATGGGCGAGGCGCCGAAGCTGGACGCCGCTGAATCCGAGCAGGTTGCAGTGCGCTTTGCCAAGCGAGCCAAGAACCTGCAGATCATCGTCGGCGTCTCGTCGCCGGGCTTTGCCACCATGCGCGCGCTGGCCCGCGCCACCATGGATGCTGGCGCCGCTGGCGTGATGATCGCGCCGCCGCCGTCGCTCCGCACCGACGATCAGATCACGGGCTATTTCAAGCAGGCCCAGGAGGCCATCGGCGAGGACATTCCGTGGGTGCTGCAGGATTACCCGCTGACGCTGAGCGTCCAGTTCACGCCGGCTGTGATCCGCAAGATCGTCATGGACAGCCCCTCCTGCGTGATGCTCAAGCATGAGGACTGGCCGGGCCTGGAGAAGATCTCGACGCTGCGCGCGTTCCAGAAGGACGGCTCGCTGCGGCCGCTGTCGATCCTGTGCGGCAATGGCGGTCTGTTCCTGGACTTCGAGATGGAGCGCGGCGCCGACGGCGCCATGACCGGCTATGCCTTCCCGGAAATGCTGGTCGATGTCGTCAAGCTGTCGCAGGCCGGAAAACGCGACGCCGCGCACGACCTGTTCGACGCGCATCTGCCGCTCGTGCGCTACGAGCAGCAGCCGGGGGCGGGGCTTGCCGTGCGCAAATACGTGCTGCAGAAGCGCGGCGCCATTGCCTGCAGCGCCCAGCGCAAGCCGGCGTCCGGCATCAGCGCCGCGGCCAAGGCCGAGGTCGACTATCTCTTGTCGCGCGTGGCGCGCTATGATGCCCGCGCCAACCTGCAACCTCGTGCCACCGCCGCGGAGTGACCATGGCTGACGCCGCCGCCGTCCGTCCCGCCTCGACCGTGCTGCTGCTGCGCGACAGCGCGGCCGCACGCGAGATCGAGGTGTTCATGATGGTGCGTCACCATCAGATCGAGTTCAACTCGGGCGCCCTGGTGTTTCCTGGCGGCAGCGTCGACAGAGGCGATCAGGAGATCGCCGGTAGGCCGGAGCTCTATGCCGGCGATGAGGGCCTGGAGGCCGAGGCGCTCGGCTTCCGCATCGCCGGGGTGCGCGAGACTTTCGAAGAGAGCGGCATCCTGCTGGCGCGGCTGCGCCGATCGGACGCGCTGATCGATGCCGCTGCCGCCCGCGAGATCGAGGCTGCGCATCGTCTGGCGCTGTGCGAGGGCAAGATCAGCTTTTTCCAGGTCCTCGAGGCTCACGGCCTCGTGCTCGCACTCGATGCGCTCGTTCCCTACGCCCATTGGATCACGCCCGAAGGCATGCCCAAGCGCTTCGACACCTGGTTCTTTCTGGCGGCGGCGCCGCCGGACCAACTCGGCGCCCATGACGGCCGGGAATCGACCGACTCCGTCTGGGTCTCGCCGCGCGAGGCGCTGGCCGGCGGCGAGGATGGCCGGTTCAAGCTGCCGTTCCCGACCACGCGCAACCTGATCCGGCTTGGCAAGCAGCCGGCGGTGGCCGAGGCCCTGGCGGTGGCGCGGAACATGGACGTCGTCACCGTGATGCCGGTGATGACCAGGACTGCCGATGGTGGCCGGCAGCTGCGCATTCCGCGCGAGGCGGGCTATGATGGGGAGGTGTTCGAGTTCGGTGCGGCCGGTTAACCGCACAGGCTATTTTTCGTCCGGCGGATGATGCGCGGACGAGAATTGTTCTCTATATGTTCATTTGGCCGCCCGGCGGCTCGTATATAGTGCGGTTCCGACCATCGGATCCCATGAGTAGATTACCGGACCTCGACACGGCCTGCAGCAGCCTCCGATCGATGACGATCGGGCGGATGATCTTTGGCAGCTTTTTGCTGCTGCTTGCCGTGATCACCGCGACCAGCATGGCGAGCGTGATCGCCATTCGCCACATCGATTCGACCTTTGCCGAGTTGCAGCGGCTGCAGGGCGTCGGCGATCTCGCCGAGGAGATCGACCAGCGCATGAACGAGCTGCGGCTCGCGGCGCGCGATTTCGTCACCGATCCCGGCTCGCGCTCCGACCGTGCCATGGAGGCGGCGACCGAGCTCAGCGCGCTCCTGAAGAAGACGCGCCTGCAGCTGGCACCGGAGCAGCAGGCGACCATCGATGGTGTGTCCCAGCGGCTCGCCAATTACCGCGAGGGCATCGACCGGATCAGTGCGCTGATCGCCCGGCGTGCCGAGCTGCTGTCGGGTTTGCCGGCGGCGCGCGAGAGCTTCGAGGACGCCATCGCCGGCCTGACTGATCGCGCCACGGCGCGGGCCTTGTTCCAAGTGCAGAACCAGGTCGGCGCGGCGTTGCTGGCGCGCGACCCGGCTGGCGCCGAGCAGGCCGCCCGCAGCATGCGCGCAATGCCGATCGAGGACAGCGCCCTGCGCGCGGCAGCGGACCGCTACGCCGAGGCGATCATCGCCATTGCCGGCACCGAGGACGAGATCGCACGCCTCGACAAGGAGGTGCTGGGCATCGAGGGGCGGCTGATCGGCCGGGTCACGGAGCTGCTGCGCGCCTTGAGTGCCAGCCAGGGCAAGGTGCTGTCGCGCGACTTCGCCCGCACGCTGGCGGAGACGAAATGGCAGAGCATCATCTTCGGCACGGCGGGCGTTCTGATCGGCATCTTTGCTGCCTCGTTCGTGGTGCGCCGCACGGTGAAGCCGCTGGCCTCGATCGCACGCTCGATTCGGGCGCTGGCGGCGGGCGAAAAAGCTGCGTCGATCCCGCAGACCGACGTTCAGAACGAGATCGGCGACATCGCGCGGGCGGCAGAAGTCTTTCGGCAGACTTTGCAGGATGCCGACGCGGCGCGCGAGGCGGCCGTCCGCGCGCTGGCCGAGCAGCGGCTGGCCGAGGAGAGCTATCGCAAGCTGTTCGAAGCTTCGATCGACGGCATCTATGTGACCACACCGAGTGGTCTCGTGCTCAATGCCAATCCGGCGCTCGCGCGCATCATGGGCTACGAATCCGCGAGCGAGCTGATCCAGAGCGTCAACGACATCGCGGATACGATCTATGTCCATCCCCTGGCGCGCGAACGCTACCAGCGGCTGATGCGGCGCGACGGCATGGTGCGCGAGTTCGAATACCAGGTGCGCCGGCGCACCGGTGAGATCCGCTGGCTTTCGGACAGCGCCACGGTGGTGCGGGATGAGAACGGCGAGGTAATTCGCTACGAAGGCGTGGTTCGCGATATCACGGATCAGAAGCGTGCCGAGGACGCGATCGCGGAAGGCCGGCGATTGCTGCAGCAGGTCATCGACACCGTGCCGGCGGTGATCAACGTCAAGGATAGCGAGCTACGCTATGTCCTGATGAACCGCTACATGGCCGGCATCTTCAACGTCGAGCCCGAGGATGCGCTCGGCCGCACCACCGGCGAGCTGATGTCGCGCTACGGTGCGAACAAGACGGACTCGAACGACAAGCGCGTGCTGGCGACGAAGGCCGGCCTCGGGTTCTACGAGGAGGAATACCTCGATTCTTGCAACGTCATGCGGCAATGGCTGGTCAACAAGCTGCCGCTTCTCGACGCCGACGGCGAGGTCGACAAGATCGTCACCGTGGCGCTCGACATTGGAGAGCGCAAGAAGAGCGAATTGGAGATGCGCAAGGCCAAGGAGGCCGCCGAGACGGCGCTCCGGAACCTGCGCGAGACCCAGGCCTCGCTGATCGAAGCTGAGAAGCTCGCGGCGCTCGGGCGCATGGTCGCCGGCGTTGCCCATGAGGTCAACAACCCCGTCGGCATCAGCCTCACGGTCGCCTCCGCGCTCGAGCGCAAGACCGAGCGCTTCAGCGAGGCGGTCACGCGGGGCGAACTGCGGCGGTCGAGCCTCAACGAGTTCATCGAGATGAGCCGCAGTGCGGCTGGGCAGCTCGTCGCAAATCTCAATCGCGCGGCCGAGCTGATCCAGTCGTTCAAGCAGGTCGCAGCGGACCGCAACTACTCCGACAAGCGCACCTTCGATCTCGCCGATCTCACCGAGCAGGTGGTGATGAGTCTGCGCCCGGGCGTGCGCAGACAGAACCTGACGGTGAATGTGGATTGCCAGCCCGATCTGGTGATGAACAGCTACCCCGGGCCTTATGGGCAGGTTCTGACCAATCTCTTCCTCAATGCGGTCGCGCACGCGTTTCCGGACGGCAGGAGCGGTGTGATCGAAATCAGGGCGCGGGAATCCGGGCGCGACAATGTCGAGATCATCTTTTCCGACAATGGCTGCGGCATGTCGCTCGACGTTCGCCGCCGCGCCTTCGATCCTTTTTTCACAACGCGCCGCGACCAGGGCGGCACTGGCCTCGGCCTGCACATCGTCTACAGCATCGTGACCAACCGGCTCGGCGGCCGGCTTGATCTCGACTCCGAGCCGGGCGCCGGCACGCGCGTCCAGATCATTCTGCCGCGGGTCGCGCCTCTCGAGCAGGCGGCCGAGTAGGGAGATCCGCAATGCGCGGGGATGCCGCGCCGCTGCGTGAAACTCCGGATTGACTCTCACGAAGCCGAGATCGAATCGAAATCTGGCCCAGTTGATGCATCATTATCCGTGCACCCTGGGGTGGTGCAGGAGCCAGATGGACCAGATGGAAATGAGCAAATGGATCGTGTCCCGCGGCCATGAGCCGCATCGAGCTGATCGTGCCGACATCAGCAACACGGGTTCGAGGCGACCGGCGGTCGCTCCATGGAAGCCGCCCATCCAGGTCGGCGGTGCGGCGCTGCTGATCGCACTCTGCGCGCCACCGTCACTGGCGCGCGATCGCGGCCAGTATGCGAACTCGTCGCCGGAGATCAAGGCATGGTTCGACGGCCTGCGCAGCGGCAAGGGCCCGTGCTGCTCGGATGCCGACGGCAGCGCCGTCAGCGATGTCGACTGGGAGAGCAGGGGCGGTCACTACCGCGTCCGCATCGAGGGGGAATGGCTCGACGTTCCCGACGAGGCGGTCATCACCGAGCCCAACCGCGTCGGGCGCACCATGGTGTGGCCGATGCGCGGCTATCAGGGCCTCTCGATCCGCTGCTTCATGCCGGGCAGCATGACGTAGACGAGCGGGGCGGCGCTCAGACGTATTTCTTGTCGCGCTCCAGGAGCTCGATGGAAATGCCCTGGGGCCCGCGGATGAAGCAGATGCGAACACCGGGGCGGATCGTGGTCGGCTCGGTCGTGAAGGTGACGCCCTTGGCCTTGAGCTCGGCGGCCGCTGCGTCGATGTCCTTCACGGTGAGGCCGAAATGATCGAGGTCCTGGTGCGGGGTCACCGGCGGCTCGTTCACTCCGTCGCCCGGCTCGACCTTGGCGATGAACACGCTGGCGCCGCCAAGCTTGACGTCGATGCGGCCGGGATTGCGGACGATCTCGCCGCCGAGAATGTCGTGAAGCCAGTTGGCGGTGGCTTCCGGGTCAGGGCTGCGCAGATGGATATGGTCCCACGTGACATTCAACATCGTCGAGATCTTTCGAAAGAGTGAACCGCTTGCGGCGCGGCGGCGTTCCTTGGGGCGTCGGCAGCGGAGCGGATGTTTACCGGCCCGTCGCCGGCCGCGCCAGCCGGCAAACCGACCGGTATCCGGGCCTGCCCTCCAATTGTCGGCTTTGCATGCAACCCTATCGATGTTTGCCGATTGAAGCTTCCAGATGCCCCCGCCGGGCAGCCGATGGTGCAGACATGAGCGCGGGTCTCTCTCGTTTGCTGGGACGCAAGCCCGATGCCGCGGCGTCGCTGGCCATGCGCCGAAGCGGCGGAGCGTCCATCCCTTTGGGAGCCGCCGTGTCGGGGTTGGCGATCCTCGCGCTGATCATGTTCGGCGCAGTCGGGTGGCTGATCATGTCGGTCGAAGAGGAGGAGATGGCCGATCCCCGCCTTGCGCAAGTCACATCGGCCTCCCCCAGCGGCCGGTATGAAGGAGATGAAGACGGGACGGAGCCATCGCATGGGCTCTCGTCCGTGGTGCCCAGTCTGGGGTCCAATGCGCACCCCGATTCGTCCCCGGTGGTCGGCTCCGGCCGGAACGTCATGGATGCGCATGCCAGTCTGTCGCCGACGATGCTACCTGTGTCATCCACTGCGCTCGACCCGGCCGCTCTGTCCGGCCTGCGGATCAGTTCCCAGTCCTGGCGGCGCGGCGGGCTTGGATCGAAGGCGCTGGTGACCTTCACGCTACGGAATGCCAACAGTTTCGCAGTCAAGGACGTCGAAATCAGCTGCGCCTTCAGCCGGCGCGACGGCAGTCACGTCACCGACCGCCGACGGATCGTGCCCGGCCAAGTCGGGTCGCGCAGCCGCAAGACCTTCGCGGCGGTCCACGTCGGATTCGTCAACGTTAACGTCAGCGCGGCCAAATGCGCGCTGGTTGCAGCGACCAAAATCTAATTATGTCGCGCTAGTCTCCCACGGTCTTTGAACCCGAGCGTTCGACGCGGGAACATACTGTCATGATCCTCCGTTAGGTGGATGTCGGCGCAGGTGCCGACGGAGCGGTAAATTATGCCCATTCTCCGTTACTTTCTTTTCGTCGGTGGAACTCTGCTGGCGCTGCTCGTCCTGGCGGATGCCGTGCTTCCCAGCGTGCCATTGCCTGCAAGCCTGTCGTCTGCGTCGGATCTTCCCCCGGTGCGCATTCAGTCGACGCGAAAGTGGCCGGAGCGGATCGTGATGGACACCTCGATCGCCACGCCAGCTCCGGTGAAGCTCGCGAAGGCGGAGCAGCCTCCGGCAGAAGTGGCCAAGAACGGTCTCCGCGACGCCTTCGCGCAGATGAGCGCCGTCGAAGCCAACCCGCAGGTTGCGGCCGTGAAGGCCGCCGAGAAGCCTCGCGCGACGCGGATTGCCGACACGAGCAAGGCGAAGAAGCGAAAGGTCGCAAGAGCTCATCTGGGCAGACCGATGATCCTGGTCGCGCAGCAGCCGCATGTCGGCCCTTTCGCTTGGACCTGGTAGTATCGATTGCCCGCAGTCCCTGGTCGATCCAAGCAGTCCCGGTGCAATCGCGCGCCGGGGGCGGTCGAACTGACGTGGGCTGCTGCGCCGTTTTTCACGCCGCCGCGCTGCCTTGATCTTGCGCAAAGTGCGCTCCTTCCGGAACGCCTAGCGTCCCTTGCATGGGACCTGGGAGCGTTTGCCCGGGGACCCAGGAGACGCTGAATGACGACTACCACGCCCACCCTCTCGATCTCGCCGGAGAAGGTCGCCTTCGTCGTGACCAAGATCCACAAGCATGAAATGGAAGCGGCCGAACCCGAATTGCTGGCAGATTTGGCGGATGACGACGCGGCGCCCGGTACCGGTGGGCGAGGTTTGAACACGGACAGGTCGGAGCTCGTCAGCTTCATCAGGGGCCTCAATGTCGACGAACAGATCGATCTGGTCACGCTGATGTGGCTGGGCCGGGGTGACGGCTCGCTGGACAATTGGGATGAGCTTCGTGCGCAGGCCGCTCAGGCGCACAACAATCGCACCGCGACGTACCTGATCGAAACTCCGATGCTTGGCGACTATCTGGAGGAGGCTCTCTCGGAGTTCGGCCTTTCCTTGGAAGACTTCGAAGAAGGCATATAGCTGGGCGGCGTCTCCCGATGGATTCCCAGCACGTTCTTCGTTGCAATTCGGATGATGGAGTAATCTCATGGACAAGCTGAAGGTCGGAACCGGTGATTGGATCGTCGTGTGCGACGGCCGCAAGGCACTGATCCTCGAGAACGTCGGTGACAGCATGTTTCCGAACCTGCACACCAAAGAGGTCCGTGAGCAGGAGAACGACCGCACGAGCGCTCAGGGCACTGATGCGCCCGGCTCGGTGCAGCAGTCATTTGGCAATGCTCGGAGTTCGGTGGATCAGACGGATTGGCATGATCAGGCTGAGCGCGCCTTTCTCAAGCAGCTTGCTGATCGCCTGCATCAGGCTGTCCTGTCGGGCGAAACCAAAGCCGTCACGATGGTGGCGTCGCCGCGCGCGCTCGGGATCATCCGCGCCGACTATTCCGACGCGGTACGAAAGGTGCTGCATGGCGAGGTCCACAAGGATCTGGTCAAGCTTCCGGTCTACGAAATCGAGAAGCAGCTGCTCGCCTGAGGCCGGCTTTCTCATACCAATGAGCGCCCGGAGGCCCCGTTCGCGGTTTCGACCGCGACGGGATCAATGTGTGCTTTCATGCGACGGTGTCGATTCCGGCGCAGCAGGCACCAGACTTGTGTCAAGGTGCGCGGCTCCTTTTTCGACGATCTCGTAGCCGCAATCATCCAGCCAGGCGATCAGGCGATCGGCCATGGCGTAATCCCAGGTCGGGTAGGAGCGTGCGATGACCTGGCGTGGCGTGAGCTTGCGAGACATTGGTGATCCTTCCCTGATCTCATGGTGCTCGATGAGACGTCGAGCGTCTGGTCTTGTCATCTTGAACCCCAGAACGCGATGCGCGGTTCCTGCGGCGCCCGAGCGCTGCCGCTTGAGGAGCGCTGATCATTCACAGCGCCTCGGCGAAACGGGGCAGAATTCATCAAACGCTGATCACGTGTGGCTGCGCGTCGTCGGTCACGGGAGCCGCGGTGCGCTCCGGCTTCTTCTCCACGATCTCGTACCCACAATGATCGAGCCATGCGATCAACCGGTCGGCCATGGCATAGTCCCAGCTGGGATAGGATCTGGCAATGACTTCGCGGACTGAAAGCTTTCGTGCCATCATGTCGATCTATCGCTCCCTGCATTCGCCACGGGCTCGTCCGGCGCGCATCCGGACGATCCAAGGCTGGCCGGCAGTTCGTGCCGCCGGCTCCTGATGTTGTTCGGCTCGTCACGTTTCTAAGCGCGCGCGCCCCAACGCCTTGCTGGCTCACCACGATCAGATTGGCGTGGAGAGGTGATTTTTCCGCTTATCGCTCGCCCAGGCTGCGCAATCATCGCCCAACATGGTGAAAACCTTCTCGCTACGATGGTTTCCCATTTCCGTGCACGGATATGGCGCGGTCGTGCGCGTAGTAGGGCTAGAGTGTGGTGGCGGCGCGGTGTTTCGTCACAGGCTGGCGGCGACCATCTCCGACGAGATCTCAGCGCGAGCAGGCTGCAATCAACGGGGGAACGGTTTGATACGTTCATGGTTTCCGCTGGGGCGCGGTCGCAGGGGCTCGTCGCCTCGGAGCCAATGGAGCGAAGCGATGAGGCTGATGTTTTGGGTTGTGCTGCTGACTGGCCTTGCGGCAGGAGGCGGCCGGTCGGTCGCCAACGAGTCCTGCGGCCCAGGGTGCCACGTCGCGCCCAATGGCGGCTGCGTCGTGAATGGCTGGGAGGTGGGAGCGCCGGTGTGGAACGAATGCCCTGCGGGCGCTCGGCCAAGGCCGCCATGCGGAACCGCGTTCAAATGGAGCAGACAGGCGAGGGCCTGTGTCAGCAGGTGAACATGCGATGGCTGATCATCGCCGCGGGAGCGTGTACCGGGCTGCCGGCTGCCGCGGGGGATCAGCGATTGTTCACGTTGGACGTCGCGCCCTGTCGTTAGCGGCGGCAGCTTCGTCTGGCTCCTGATTCAAGGTACGGCAAGGCTCCGGATAAGCCGCTGGTAGAGGCGCACCGCGAAGCACGGACGGGCCGGTGACACGGCGCTCAGACCGGCGTCGCATGGATCACGTCGCGCGGTGCACTGGTGCGGAAGGCTCTCCGTAACCATGTTCGCGAGGGCGCCTCGATGAGCATGTAGGTGACCCAGGCCACCGCCGTCGCAATCGCAACGAACAGACCGAGCCGCAGTGCGAGCTCGAGAGCGCCGGGAGCATCTGACTTTCCGATCATCGCAAGCCGAATGAGAAAGGGATGCAGCAGATAGATCGAATAGCTGCATTCGCCACCAATGATCAGGGCTCTGGACGACAGCCAAGCGGCATGGCCGTACCGACTGGCGGCGACGAAGACGATCGAAAATCCCGAGATCTCGATGAGACGTACGGCAAGTTCGATCGCGAACGACCAGCCGGGCAGACGAGGCTGCAGAAACAGCAGGACAGGCGCACAGATGAGGCTCACCAGCGCAAGCCAGAACAGGAGCCTCACGCAGCGTCGCTCCCCGTCACCGATGCTGGCATCGGCGCGGTTCTTGTAGATCATGGCGGCAAGGCAGCCGGCCAGGAACTGAGCGATGTGAAGATAGGGAGAGTAGTAGGTGAGCCACTGCATCCCGTTTTGCGTGAGGCTTGGCGCGGCGGCCCGCAACAACGCATCGCCAAAGGTGAAAGCGGCGGCGATCGTCAGCGCGAAAGTCACGATGTTCGCAAGCGCGATCCAGATGATCGTGGGCAGCCTGGCGACGCCTGCAAACAGCAGGCAGACGAACGGAAACAGCAGGTAGAAGAACAGCTCGACGCTGATGGACCAGAGGTGCTGCAGCGACGGCACGACCGCGACCAGCATGGTGCCGTTCTGCACGGGAAACCAGGCTTGCGTCATCGTGAGGATGAAGCCGAGCGAGGGCGCGGAGAGGTCTCGCGCGATCACGACGTATGCGACGACCGCGAGCACAATCACGGCGTACATCGGGTAGAGCCGGGCGAATCGCGCGATGGCAAATTCGCGAAGAGCGTTTCCGAACGGTTGCGACTGGAAGCGCGCGGCATAGTTGAGCCACAGGACGAATCCGCTCAGCACGAAGAACATCGTCATTCCGATGCTGCTGACCTGAGCGATGAGCTCCGGCAGCAGGCCTTGCGCCAACGACGGGGCGCCGTGGCCGATGGCGACCGTTGCAGCCGCGACGAAGCGTAAGCCGGTCAGCGAGCCGATGAAGCGTTGCTCGTTCACTTTGAGGGATGGTCCTGATACTTGGGAGGCGCTCCGGCTGTTGTAGAAACAGCAGGGTCCGGAGGCAACCCGACGCACGCCGGCCGGAGACGGGATTGCCGCCCGCTCGAGCGACGATCTGGCGTTCAGACCAGAGATGACTCTGCGCCCGATCGGTCCGGCGTCTGCCGTTTGCGGCGTCCGACGCGGCGGCGTCTCACATTGCTGTCGACAACAACGAGCTGAAAAATAAAGAGAAATCAGCCTTGGCGTCGGCGGCGTCCCACCCAAGGGGCGAGGCGTTTCCCGGTGCGGCATGCGATTGGCGGGAGGGGCGGGCAACAGGCTGGTAGGGTTTGAAGAAATCCGGGAAGAGCAGCTTTTGCAGCGGATCGTGCCTGTTGCGAAACCCCGCCGGGAATCTTGGCCAGCGGGAGGTTACGGCCAGGGCCTTGGTCGCACCTGCGTGGGATGCGGAGCCCCGGCCGGATTGCTGCAGGGGCCGGATTGCAAATGGACTCGCAAACCAACGGCGGCTAGTTATTTGTCACCTCCGGCTGGTCATCTTGCATGACGCTGAGCGTTTGAACGAGGACGGAAGCCGCCTTGCCCGCTGCGCCATCTCAGCTCACCGATCAAACCGTCGACACCCAGCTGACGACGAATTGCAATGCGCAGGTGGCCGCAACGTTCGACACCAACGACAGCACCTGGGTGACCTTTTTCGTCAACGGTACGATCCCGTGCTGGAGGACGCTCGTGTCGATTGGCGAGGTGAAGGTCACGCTGGCCGAGGATGTCGCTGTTGCCGGCATTGTCCTGTGCAAGGGGCTGACCGTGACCATGAACCCCATGGGTCCCTACTACACGGTCACGATGACAGGAGCGATCGTCGATTCCGGAAAGGAGAGCAGCTTTACCGGAATCGTGCTCGGCTCGTTCACCCGGTCCGCAGCGATGAAGCGTGCGATGCAAATGCTTCGGAGACAAGGCAGCCGCTGAGGGCCGGCCCGGCTTCGCGTGAAATGTAAACACCAGAATGTTATCGGGCGTGGGGGGCAGGACTGTGATCTGGCCCGATTGACCGCCCCTGCGAACTCTGTTACACGATGCAACCTCTGATAGATTTCGATCATTGGTAGTTTATTGATTTTCGACTCGCCTCAGCTGGGCTCAGCAGCTGCGCGCTGCAGGTTTCGACCTGTGTTTTACAAAAGGAGATAGTCATGTCTGATCGTGAAGGTATTCGTTTCACCGCTCCCGCCGTCGTAAAAACCCCCACGAGTCCCAACACCGATGTCGTCGCGACGCCGACGGGCGATCCCAACAACACGACGCAGCTCGTCTTCGAGTATCAGGGCCGCATTCCGGTCTGGACGCCGGTGGTTTCGCAGGCTCAACCTCAAGTCGTCTTGGGGGCCGACATCACGATCGGCGCAACGACTTGGCGCAAGGGCATCACGGTCCAGTATGCGGCGCTGGGATCGACCCAGTACACCGTGACCATCATCTCGGGCGAGATCGTGGACGATCGTGGGCTCTACTCGCTCCAGGGCGTGACGCTCGGCATCTTCCCGATCAGTTCGTCCGTCAAGTCAGCGGCGCCCGCGGCGACGCGGACCGAAGAGTATCCGCGCGCGGCCTTCACGGCGCTGCCGACGGTGAACACCCCGACCAGTCCGAACAGCAACGTGGTGACGACGCCGAGCGGCGACACCAACAACACGACCTACGTCTCGTTCCAGTATCAGGGCCGAATCCCGGTCTGGACGCCGATCGTCTCGCAGTCGCAGATCACTGCGGTCCTCGGTGCTGATATCACGATCGGGGCGACGACGTGGAAGGCGGGCATCACGGTGCAATATGCGGCGCTGGGCTCGACGCAATATACGGTGACCATCATCAAGGGCGACATCATCGACGATCGCGCCCTCTATTCACTGGCGGGCACCTTGCTCGGCATCTTCCCGATCGGGTGATACGAGCATGGACGCGTCCGCGTCAGCGCAGTTCGAGCAGGTCGACTCCTCCGCGATCTACGAGACCAGGGTTGCCGGCTCGGTTGGCTGGGCCGGCTACCTTCTCGGCGCGGGCTCGTCGCTGCCACCGTTCATCGACTACGATGACTCGCTGAAGAAGTACGGTGGCAGTTATCTGTTCGCGACACAGCGGCCCGCCGATCTCGATCGGGATCCCGGCGGGTTCGCCGAGCGTGCACGGACCTATATAAGCAAGGCGACGCGCAATCGCGCCGTCGTCTGGCTTGCCTCGGCCAATCCGGTCGTGTTTGGCGACTTCGAGCGCTATGGCGTCTCCTTCATCAATCTGCCGCCGGTCTACCAGGTCTCGGGCAACATGAACCTCTGGTTCGCCAGCAACGCCAAATTCTACATCCTCGATCAGAGCCGGATCGATATTGACGGTGGGGCGCTGCGCCTGTCGGGCTCGGCGCTGAGCTCACCTCCGTTCATCGGCTTCGCGGGCAAGGGCGACAACCCGCTCGGCATTCGGCTTGCGCCGGCCTCCAATAATCGCATCTACGCCTACGTGCCCTTCGGCGGCGCCAACACCGGCTGCGTGACCTTTGATGGGCTGCTCGATTCGAAACAGGCGTTCGTCAGCCAGGGCTTGGGGCAGGGCGTCCGCTACGTCATCAACAACAATGCGACGGCGTCGCTGCAAGCTGCGCAGTATGCAGCCATGACGGTGGCGGCGTTGCCATCGCAGCTTTCGATCGCGGGCGCTTTCGACCTCGGCGATCCGGCCAACCGCGTGATCAGCCGAGAGCAGCTCGAACAGGGCTATCTGCGTTCCGGTTTTGCCATAAAGGGGGCGCCTGCGCTGACCAGCGAATTCCGCACGACCGGCGGGCGTGTCGTGCAACTGACACCGCTCGGGGCTGGCAGCGGAGATACGGCGCCGGCGCTCGGCGCCGGGGGCTTCGCCTTTGCCACCAGTGTCGCGAGATCGGCCAAGACCGACACCGGCACTGCCTATCTGAGCCTGGCCGGCCACTATGCGCTCAGTGCCGACGGCAGCGCGGCCGGCCAGGTCGCGAAGCTGATGGGCGGACTGTTCGGATCGGAAGCGCTCAGCTTCAAGGCGTACGACGTCAGCCTGCCTGCAACACAAAACGATCGCCTCAACGCGATCCCCTCGAAACCAGGCTACGCGCCGGTGTTCCCGTTCGAGACGGCGGATCTCAACCGTCCCGCGAGCGGCGCCGTTGCGCCGCGCCTGACCGACGACCACCAGACCTCCTGGGTGACCATCGTCGCCGGGGGCGGGGCCGTCGACTATCTGGCCGAGCCCGAAGGCAGCGCGATCTACGGTGCGGCCGCGGCCGGCGCCGCGAATGCGGAGATACTCCAATCCGCGCCGCCGTTCATGCCGCTCGCCCAGGGCAGCGACAAGACGTTCCCGCTGGCGCCTTATGGCGCTGCTGCGAGCAGCGGCCTCGATGGCGCGACGCTCGTCCAGTTCGAGAGCCAGATCGTGGCCGCAACCCGCAAGTCGCTGATCTCGGGCTATGGCAGCAAGACGTGGTCGGCGCGGGTGCAGGCGGCGCGGGCTCACGCGTTGCACGGCACGCTGGCGGACGGCCCCAGCACCGATGGGACGACGCCTCAGGGCTTCATCATCGAGCGCGATCCGGCGACGGGGGCCTATCTGAAGGTCAGCATGGCGCAATCGCTCGACCGCGACGGCAATACCCTGCCATTCGCGCTATCTGCTCCAACCCAGGCGATGCAGGACGCCTTGCAGACCAACCAGCTCTTTCTGGTCGCTGTCAATCCGGAGCCGTTCGGCACCGGCGCCCAGTTCGCCAATACCGTCAACATTGCGGGCTGGACCATGACCGCGGCGGTCGGCGCCGGCGCGTCGGCCACCGCCTACCGCAACGTGATGATCATGAAGTTCTGCTCCGGCTCGTTGCTGGAGCGGGTCACGAATGCCAATCGTTGGACGTCCGCGGAGCAGTTCTCGCTGTTGCCCGGCACACCGCCGGTCACCGCCGCGCTGTCCTACACCGGCCTCTCGCAATGGCTGCAGGACTACATTGCGGACGCCATCGCACGGTCGAAGGGAGCGTCCGGCCCATTCTATGAGAATTTCGCGCGCATTGCCCAGGACCCGAACTGGACCGGCGTCATCGTGCTCGCGGCCGATCTCGGCCAGCGCGACATGCCGCCGGAGATTGCGGGTCTTGCCGCCGGCATCGACTTCACGCGCTTCAACGCCCATCATTTCGGCTTCACCGTCAGCCGCGTCACGGTCGACGGCCGGAGCGGCCGGATCACGATGCCCGCGGGCAGCTCGAGCCTGTTCGGCCTGATCGACTACGAAGATCCGCGCTATGCGGCGAACGTCTCGAGCGGCGTTGCGCCCGACGTGCCCGTGGCGGTGCAGATGAGCGGCGAGTTCGACTTCACCGTGCTGCAGCTGCAGTCGCTGTTCGAGAACGCCAGGCTGACGCGGTTCGACAGCCACGTCCAGCTCTCGGTCGCCGCGCTGTTCGGCGCGCCGGTGTCGCGGCTGTACTCGCGCGGCAA
Organism: Bradyrhizobium sp. SZCCHNRI20481; assembly: GCF_032485055.1. NCBI lineage: Bacteria > Pseudomonadati > Pseudomonadota > Alphaproteobacteria > Hyphomicrobiales > Nitrobacteraceae > Bradyrhizobium > Bradyrhizobium sp. SZCCHNRI20481. The sequence goes on along the minus strand of NZ_JAUEUE010000017.1, from coordinate 68,568 downwards.
GCCACAGCCCTTCACGGGAATCGTGCTCAAGGGCAGCTATGTCGATCAGGGCGGCCGCGGCGCCTATGTCTTCGAGCAGAACACGACCAACGTGCTGACCAGCCCGTCGAACGTGCTGCCTGCCGTCGCCTTCGACCGCGTGCAGTTCAACACGATCGGCACCCAGGACCAGGGCGCCACGGTGGCGAGCAACTTCCTCATCTGGGGGCAGCTCGATTTCACGGCGCTTCAGAGCACCGCCGAAGAGACGCTCGACCTGTTGTCGTTCGGCAGTCCGCCGGACACGCCAGAGGCGGCGCTCGGCGCCGGCCTCGCCTTCTCCGGTCTCGCCGTCGGAATGACCTATCCGCAGGCGACGCCTGGCGCCAAGCGGTTCGAGGTCGCGACCGGCAACCTGGCCTGGAATCTCAACGGTTCGACGATGCGCGACACCAGCCTGTTCCGCGGCTTCGCGCTGCAGCTGAAGAGCTTCGTCAACGCGACCGGCGATCAGAAGCCGTCCGATCTCGGCTTCCTGCCGGTGACGTCGCAGCTCAACCTGACCGAACTCGAGGGGCCCTGGTTCGGCGTCGTCTATGACATCACGCTGGGCGGTCCGGGGGCGCTCGCCTCGGGCGTCGGCTTCCAGTCGCAGCTGCTCGCGGCATGGTCACCGATCACCACCGGCTCGGATGCGCAGCATGCGGTCTTCATCGGCATGAGCCTGCCGGGCGCGGCGCCCGGCGCCAGCCTGTTCAGCATCCAGGGCGTCATCAAGGTTGCGGTCGGTGCGATCTCGATCCTGCGCCAGCCGGTCCCGACCGCATCGGGACGCAAGCTGTCTGATGACGGTCCGAAGTGGTTCTACTGCCTGCGGATCGACGATATCGCCATCAAGATCTTCGGCATCGCCAAGCTGCCGCCGTCCGCCAACATCCAGTTCTTCCTGTTCGGCGATCCCGACAACACCGGCAGCCTCGGCTGGTACGCGGCCTATGTCGCCGACGACAATCCGGGCTGCGAGCAGTCGCTCGCATTCGCCCCACGCAAGCCCGAGCTGCAGGAGCCGTCATCATGACGCGGATCCTGTTCTGGAATATCGAGAGCTTCTCGGTCAACAAGATCTTTTCCGCGTCGATCAAGCGGCAGCGCGGCCATGGCGGCCTCAACGACATGCAGAGCGCGATCCAGCGCCGCGCGGTGATCAATGCCGTGCTGACGGCCACGCAGCCGGACATCATCGTCATCATCGAGGTGAGCTCCGGCGACAATGCGCCCAACGCGCTGGCGAGCCAGACCGGCGGCATCAATGCACTCGCCATGGTGCAGTTCGGGCTCAACAACCCCGCCACGATGGTGGCAGGCGGCTGGAACGCCGTGCCGCCGCTCTACACCGGGACCGGCGGGCGCGCCGAAACGGTCGGCATTCTCTATCGCCGCACCGACACTGCAGGCAACCTCCGTCGCTATTTCACCGGGCCCAACATCTGGACCGGCGGTCATGGCGGCCTGTCGGTGCCGCCGGGCGGCGGCGCCGCCGCGCCGTACAATGGCATGGTGGTGCCTATCGGTGCCGTGAACGTCAACGGAATGCTGGTGCCGCCGGGGCTTGGCGGCGTGCGCCAGATTCCTGCGGGCGCCCAGCACAATGGCGGCCTCAATGAGGACGTCGTCGCCGCGCGCATCGCCTTCACGACCACGCTCGGTGCGCCCGTTGCCTTTGGCGGATTGCGCGAGCCGTTCATGGCAACGTTCACCGAGACCGATAATCTCGGCGTCGTGCAGCGAGACCTCACCATCTTCGGCATCCATTCCCCGCCGAACAATCCCGCGGCGGCGAACTACATCACCACGCTGTCGACGATCAACGATATCGTCGGCGCCCTGGGAGTGAACGAGACGCGGGTGATCGGCGGCGATTTCAACGTCAATCTGTTCGCCGTCAACGGCACGGCCTCGGGCCTCTATAATCCGCTCACCGGGGGGCCCGGTGCCTACACGCTGCTCGTCAGTCCGACGGCGGTGGGAGTTCCTGTCAATCTCGACCAGTATAAGGGCTATTTCTCCACCCATATCCGCGGCAAGGACAAGACGGCGGCCTCCAAATTCCTCTGGTCCAACGGCGGCGGCCCGGGGCAGAGCTTTTATCCCGGCTACGGCTATGTCGGCTCCAACTTCGTCGCTGCGCCGTTCTACTCGATCGACAACATCCTGGTCTGGCCGCACAACGGCATGCACAACTATCAGACCACGATCATGAACACGGTGACCGGCACGCCGATGAACGCGGTCATGGCGCCGCCGGACAATCCTCCCCCGGGCGCGGTTGCGCTGGCCCACCAGTTCACCGCGGCGCCGATGGGGTGGCCGGGCGCGCCGACGGCGGCGAACTATCCCGGGATCGGCGGCGCCGGAAATCTCACCGGCTGGAGCAATTACGGGCGCGTTCGCAACACCAGCGATCACTTCGGCATCTCTGCCGACATCTGAGGGAGCGCCGGCTCATGAGCGCTATCGACAATCTTCGCGCCGCTGTCGAGGCCGCCGCCGGCGACACCGCCTTCGCGCTCGATGCAGCGTTCCTGACGGCAGGCCTCGCCGATCCCGCCGTGAAGGTTCCCGCCGACTACGACACCTGGCTGAGCCAGGCCTTTTTCCTCAAGGCCGCGGCCGACTTCAAGGTGACGGTGGCAAAATCCGATGTCGGCCCGGTCGAGGGGACGGCGTTCACGATGCAGTCGGCGACGATCCCGTTCATCGGCGCCGCGACCCCGCTGGCCGCGAAGGCCACGCTCGTGTTCACCGTGGACGGCGACCAACTGATCGTGCAGGCCGAGGCGACACCGTCGAACTGGACCTGGACCAGCAGCTTCGCCTTCATGGGGGGCTTCCCGTTCAATCAGTTCGGCACGCTGAAGAACGTCAGCTTCGTGTTCTCGACGGCGACCGGCACCTACCCGTATGGTGACTCCGCAGGGCGTGCCGTGAGCGGCGGCGCGGTGCAGAATTTCGTTGCCAAGGTCGCTCTGCCGGATGTCGCCAAGCCGTTCCTGCTGCTGTTTCCTGGCCTCACCGCGCCGGCCGGCGATCTGCTGCTGAGCGGCGCGCTCAACATGGGCATCTTCAACGGCGAGACCGTGCTGTTCCCGCCGGGGCAGTTGCGGGCCGCGATCCAGGACGGCACGTTCAAGCTCGCGTCGCAGTTCACGGTCAAGGATCCGAGCTTGGCTCTGACCATTCCCGCGCCCGATGGCGCGGACGAGGTCGATGGCGTGCTGGTGCTGGCCGATCCCGCCGATCCGGATGCCGGCGATCAGGCGCCGACGCTCGCGATCTCCTCGCAGTTCGACGTCGGCAGCACCGGCTCCTATCAGCTCGACGTCGAGATCACGCCCGGCGCGGACACCAGCTATTCGGTGGCGCTCGCGGTCGTCGAAGGCGGCGCGCCGCTGACGCCGGCCACGGTGATCGAGGTGATGGGCGGCAACGGCGGCTATCTCGCCGCGACCCCGGACGTGCTGCAGCAGTTCCTTGCCTTCGTCGGTCTCAACGGCTTCTCGATCGCCGGCACGCTCGGCCGCTCGCCGACGATCACGGCGGTCTCGATCGAGATCGGCAGCTCGAAGGATACGAGCTGGCAGGTCCTGCCGCCGACCGGCGTCCTCGACTTCAAGATCACGAGCTTCGCGCTGCAATGGTCGATGGCCTATCCGTTCGACGGCACGAAGCGGCAGCAGACCTACGACTTCACGACCGAGTTCGTACTGGCGCCCAGCGTCTTCAAGGGGCCGGACGGCGAGGGCGACGGCGTGTTCACCGTCCAGTTCACCTCCGCGAAGCAGTTCTTCGCGTCCTTCGCCGGGACCGCGAAGCTGAGCGACTTCCTGACGGCCCTGTCCGGCGGTGCCGTCGTGCTCGACGTCGAGAATGTCGGCGATTTCGAACTTGGCGACATCGCGGTCGCGGTCGATTACAGCGCGCAGAGCTTTCAATTCGATGCTGGCTTCAGCCTGACGCTCAATCTGCTCAAGATCAACAACCAGCCGATCCTTGCCGTGCGGGAGGGAACGGTCTCAATCGCGGCGCAGACTCCGACGCAGACGCCAGACGGGGGCAATGCGACGACGCTGTTGCGGGCGGCGCCGCTGCCGATGCTCTGGACCTCGCGAGTGGTCGCGCTGCAGACCGCCTCGCAGACGCAATGGAAGTCGAGCGTCGGAGGTTTCCTCGATGTCGGGCCGTTGCACACCAAGGTCAGCGTGACCTATGACGGGTTCGAAACGCCGAAGCGGTGGGACCTCGCCGCCTCGCTGGAGGAGCCGCTCGAGGTCTCGGAACTGATCAACCAGTTCTTTTCGCCCGGCAGCGCCTATGGATTCCCCAGCTTCCTGCCCGGAGATCTCATCATCTCCGAATTTGCGATCACCGCGACCATTCCGGCCGAGCAGGGCGAGCTGAAGACGAGCTACGACATCACCGTCGGCTTCAGCTGGACGTTCACCTTCGGCGATCAGACCGTCGGCATCGATCCGGCGCGGCTCGGCGTCAGCTATGACGGCCAGAAGCCGGCCCAGCAACAGTTCTCAGGCTTCGCGCAGGGAACCTGGGTCTACTCGGCGATCAACCTCAAGCTCACGATGGGCTATGAGTTCAAGACGACGGAGGCGGGCTCCAACAACATTCTGTTCGTCGAGTGGGAAGGATTCCGCGCGGATTGGGAGAGCGGCAAGGAGCTGGTCACCTTCAGCCTCAAGGGCTGGAGCATCGGGTCGCTGGTGCAGGCGCTGGTGCGTACGCTCGGCAATCCCTACTTCACGCTGGATTCGCCATGGGACCTGCTCAACCAGATTTCGCTCGATGCGCTCCGTGTCAACGTCTCGCTCAAGAGCGGCGAGAGCTTCTCGCAACGCCTTTCGGCCAGCTACGAGCTGTCGAGCCCGATCAATCTCGGCTTCATCAGCATCACGGCGCTGACCTTCCGCCGCGGCACCGACGGCAAGGTGACCCTCGCCATCGAGGGCTCGAGCCCGCTCGTCGCCGATGATCCGGCATTCAAGAATCTGCTCGATCCCGCCAAGGGGCAGGACGTGCAGAACCTGCCGTCGGTGCCCGGCCGGGGCGAGGAATGGTTCAAGCTGTTCCTGCTGGTGCTCGGACAGCGCATCGGCATCACCGGCCATTCCAGCTTCAACAGCACCAAGGAAGTGATCTGCGCGCTGCAGTCCGTCCCAAGCACGACGGGCAAGATGAATCCGGTGGATCCAAATGCGGACGAGGGCGGCGCGCCGGGCCTGCCCTATTACGACCAGTCCAACAACTGGCTCATTGCCGGGCATCTCGGCCTGATGAAAGTGGCCGGCGCCTGGTCGATCGATGCCATGCTGGTGTTCAACGACCCCAATCTCTACGGCTTGCGGCTGGCGCTTGCCGGCGAGAAGATGGGCGGGCTCGCCAATCTCGTCGTCGACATCCTCTACAAGAAGATCACCGACGATATCGGCGTCTACCAGATCGATTTCACCTTCCCGGACATCATTCGCAACCTCAATTTCGGCGCGGTGTCGATCACGCTGCCGCAGCTCGGGATCAAGGTCTACACCAACGGCGATTTCTTCATCGACATCGGCTTCCCGTACAATCTCGATTTCCGCCGCTCCTTCTCGATCTCGGTGATCGTGTACGGCGTGCCGGTGCTGGGCGCCGGTGGCTTCTACATCGGCAAGCTCTCCAATGCGACATCGACCAAGATCCCGAAGACCAACCTCGGCACTTTCGATCCCGTCATCGAGTTCGGCATCGGGCTGCAGCTCGGCCTGGGCTACAATTTCGAGAAGGGGCCTCTGAAGGCGGGCTTCGCGCTCACGGTGTTCGGCATCGTCGAAGGCGTCGTGGCGCCGTGGCATCCCTACAATCCCGCGCGCACGCTGGCATCGCGCGCCAGCAGCGGTGCGCTGCAGAGCGACTATTACTTCAAGCTGTCGGGAACGGTCGGCATCATCGGCCTGCTGTACGGCAGCGTCGATTTCGCGATCATTTCGGCCTCGGTCAATGTCAAGATTGTGCTGTCGATCCAGCTCACCTATGAGAGCTATCGCGAGATTCCAGTGATCGCCAGCGCGAGCGTGACGATCAGCCTCAAGGTCAAGATCAACCTCGGCCTGTTCTCGATTTCGATCAGCCTGTCGTTCTCGGCTCAGGTCTCCGCGACCTTCGTGATCGGACAGACCAGCACGGCGCCGTGGGAGGTCCAGGGGGCGCGCGCGGATGCCTTGCTGATGCAGCGGGCCCACGCACGCGGACCGGACGCGGCCATGCGGCTGGCGCGCAGCCTGAAGCCGCGACCGAAGCGGCTCGGGCCCGCTACCGCTCGCCGGATGGGCCTTGCCGCCGCAGATGGCAACAAGCCGAAGCTGTCGCTGATGGCGGGCGCGCAGTACACCGTGCTTGCTCCGGAGGCAGCCACCGACGCAGCCTCGAACCAGGGGGCATTTGTGCTCCTGCTCGCAATGGACGCGCCGGATGCCGCGGCGAGCGCGCCGTCCGCCACCAAGACGTCCTTCGACGTGCTGGCCGAGGTCTACTTCCCCTGGATCATCGACGCACTGGGGAACGAGAGCGGGGATGCGGCCGAGCTCGGCGAGACGCTGGCCATGTCGGTGACGCTCACCCAGCTCGAGGCCTATGTCGCGCGTCTCGCCGACACGGCCGATCCGTTCCTGTCGATCAAGGGCCTGCTGCAGTTCCTGGCCGACGGATTCACGCTCGACATCTTCAATCCGGCGACGGCGCAATCGTCGGGGCTGAAGACCAAGCTCGATGCCGGTTCGGTGCTGTTTCCGGTGTTCGACGGATTGAAGCTGCAGGTCCCCGGCATGTCCGGTGGCCAGACCTCGCCGATCGCGTTCGAGACCTACACCACGGCCACGCCCGGCTACGCGAGCGCGGTCAGCAAGATATTCGCGCAGGTCGCCGCGAACATCGAGGCCCAGAACAAGGAAACGCGCCGGCTTGCCGCGGAGGACGACACCAGCTCGGCGGAGTCGATGGCGGCCCTGGTGTTCGTCGACACCTTCACCCTGATCGCACGCCAATTGCTCCAGGCCGCGGCCGACGCGCTGCAGAGCTATGCCTATCCGTTGACACCGACGAGCAACGTCGGTGGTATCCTGGATGAGCTGAACGGGATCGCCGGCAATTCCTTGACGATTGCCGATATCGTACAGCCCAACGTCGATCATGCCTTGGGGGCCGGGCTGTCGCTGCATGTCGACGGCCTCGAATATGTGGTGCAAAGCGGGGACACGCTGCAAGGCATCGCTGGCCGCTATTCCGATGCGGCGTCGCCTCCGCGCTGGACCACGACGCCGGACCGCCTGATCGTGGCCAACCGGTCCCGCCACATGCTGCAGGGCGGCGTCGTCCTGCTGCTCACCAACAGCCAGGGTCAGGAGCAGATCTATGTGACGCGGCAGGGCGACAGTTTCGACGATGTCGCGCTGCAACTCGGCGCGATCTCGATCGACGCGCTCGCTGCGCAGAGCGTGCTCTACGGCGTCGCCGGTCTGCTGCAGCCGACCTTGCCGCTCGCGATCTGGCCGATCGCCTACAAGACCGCAGGGACATCCGGCCCGTCATCCGATACGCTGGCGACGGTGGCGAGCCTCTTCCAGACCACCGCCGTTGCGGTTGCGGACGCCAATCGCGGCGTCGCCGGCCTGTTCTCCGTGCAGGCGGAGCGCGGCCTGCTCACGGTCGCCAATCTTCAGGCCCTGTCGGTTGGCGCGCTGTGGTCGGCCATCGCGGCCACGGGTCAGGTCGGGCAGACCGCCGGCATGGTCTCGCGCTTCCTGGTCTATGGGTTGCGGCTGCCGGTCCAGGACGGATTGACGCTGTCCAATGCGTTCCTCTATCCGAGGACGCAGTCGGCCTATGGAGTCTATCAGCTCACCGGCCAGCAGTTTCCAACACCCAGTTCTGCCACGAGCTACAAGGTCGGCTTCGCACGCGAGACTCAGAGCCACGGCGTCCCGCTCGATTTCATCTTGCTGAACGACGGCACCGACCTCAGCATGGAGGTTGATCTGAGCCAGGCCTATGCGGCGCTCGATGTGGTCGTCAGCTGGGCCAGGGGGCCGGGCAATTTCGTCCCGAGCCCGACATTCGCGGCGCTGCCGCTCGCCGAGCGCCAGCCGCGGCCGTTTACCGCCAGCGGCTACGCCCGCTGGTCGAGCGGCTCCGTCGCGAGCCTGTTGGCCCTGACGAACCGCAGCGGCGTGGCCGCGGCGGCCGATGCCGGCGCGCAGGTGCAGCCGACGCTGTGGAGCCTGCCGCCGGCGCAGACCAATCTGGTCGCCACGCGGGAGCAGTCGATCCGCGCCGTCATGCCGGATCTTCGTTCGACCTACGCGCTGCTGCCGAAATTCCAGCCGCAGACCGGCCGCAGCAATCCTGCTACGGGACGCACCGACTATGCCGACATCGCACGTTGGGCCTGGTGCACGCGGCTCGACGTTCAGATCAAGCGTCTGCCCGACGCGGCGGCGCTGGCCGCGCAGGGCGTGGGCGCAGGCGATCTGCCGAGCGGTCCGGCGTCCGCGCCGTCGCTGCCGTTCGTCTATGAGTTGGTTGGCCCCAGCTCGGAGGATGCGGTGCGACTGCAGCGCATCCTGACCGCCATGGACGCCCTGGGCGAAGGCATCGCCTCCGCCGTCTTCCTGCTCTACAACCAGTCCGGACCTGGCGCGCCGATGCTGGTGACACCTGCGGATGCCAACTTCCTCGCCTTCATCACCCAGACCAACCTCTCGACCGAGACCAATCCGGCGGCGGCGCTCCGGCTGACGCTGGCTACCGAGGACGCTCCGCCGCGCGGCATTGCCAACTCCCCGGCGCAGTTCATCCGCCTGATGTGGGAGCTCAGCACGGTCCGCAGCGGCGGCTACTATCTCTATTACGAGAACGTCGAAAGCGGCGAGGGCTTGCCGGCCGCCGTCTTCGATTCCTCCGGCTCGGGCGTAGTGACGGTGGTCGTGACGTTCGCGACGCAGGGCAGCGAGTCGTTCGGCACCACGCTTCCCGATTTCGTCAACGCCTTCGTGACGACCGACGCCGTCGATCCGCAGAGCGATCTGGTACAGACGGTGTCGCTCGCCTCGACAGACCAGACGGCGCCGGTTGCGGCGGGGGCATCGCTCGATGCGCTCGCGGCGATCTACGGCCCTGGGCCCGGGCGGATCGCCGAGGTCAACGCGACCAAGCCGCTCGCCGCGGGCGCGCTGGTGCCGATCGTGGGCGCGGTGCGCCAACTGACCGACGCGGATCTGGTCCGCGGTGCCGGCGGGTCCATCGACGCGCAGGCCACCCTCGACAAGCTCGCCAGGCTGTTCTCTGCCGGCGCCATCCACTCCATCAGCGGCCAGGACATCGCCGCGTTCAATCCGCAAGTCGCTGTTGCGCTCGCGGCCGTCTTCTACATCCCGCCGCTGACCTATCAGGTCAGTTCCTCCGCCGCGCCCGGGATGAGCTTTGCCAGCATGGCCGCCTATTACGGGTTGGATGTCGACCTGATCGCCCGTGGCGCCAGCGCAGCGCCCGGACTGTTCCCGGTCAATGCCGTGCTCGATCTCGACCCGCAGCTGTTCTCGCTGCGCGACCAGCTGCCGCCGCAGAACATCGGGTTCTCGTTGACGCGCGACAATCTCGGCCTGCCGCCGGACGATCCAGCGGCGCCGGACTTTGCCAAGAAGACAATGTATCAGCTCTACACCTCGCTGGCCGCGGGGCTCGCGGGCAACGTCTTCTACAAGGCTACTCCGCTGGGCATGCCGTTCGGTCCTCAGGACCATGACGACGATCAGTCCGGCGCGTTCGAGAGCCATGCGCGCTCGGCGCGGACGCGCGGCAACCGGTTGGCGCAGGTTGCCCTCGCCGATTTCGACTATCGCCAATCGATCGGCATCGGCGCGCAGTTCGCGCTGGTCAACGCCGCGCCGGACCCGTCTGATCCGGATCTGCCGCCGAAGGCAGCCAACCCCTATCTCGGCGTCGGCACCATGGCGCAGGTCGCGCTGCAATGGCGCGACATCTTCGGCAACACCACGGTGACGCCGTTCGAGGCACCGCCGCAAGGGTACCGCGGCGCGCTCAACGGTGCGGCGGTGCCGATGCTGTATCGCGACGAGCTGATCGGGCTGGGGTCCTGGATCAATACCAACGCCAGCTACAGCTATGACGGCACGGCCGGTGCCGCGTTCAAGCTCGTTCTGTCCCTCAACGCCGCCGCCTATGCTGGGCCGGACGGCGCGGCCCGGGCCGCCGACGATCTCTCGCTCTACACCCGGATCTATTATCAGCTGCATCAGGACTATTCGGCCGATGTCGCCGTGCATGTGCCGGGCGTCTCCGGCAACGCGGTGGCAATGCGGCTATCGAATTCGCTGATGGCCAAGCCCGATGTGGACCTCAGCGACCCGCAGGCGGACATCATTCGCGGCTATGTGCGTGCCTGCGTGCTGTATCTGAAGCTCGTGACGCGCGGCCAGGTGCCCGCAGCCCCGGCTGTGACCCTGTCGCTTCAGGTCGACGTCAATGCGATCGCCGCCGGCAACATCCTCGAGCTGGATGTCACGCTCGCGTTCAGCCGCAATCCGCTGCTGGTCGATCCGGCGGTGGCGGCGTTGCAGGGCGGCAGCGGCGTGGCCGCGGCGATCCTGCCGCGCGCCGATGGCGACGGCAATGTGTCCTATACCGTGTTCAGCAAAGCGGTCGAGGCCGTGTTCGCCACTGCCGACTGGTATCTCAAGGTCGGGCAGGGGCTGTCCCGCGACGGCGAGGATGCGGCCGACGGCGCTCAGCAGCTCTGGGCGGTGCGCTTCGGCAAGGCCACAGGGCAGGGCATCCATTTCAAGCTCGGCACGTCACCGAGCTATTTCGCGCCGAAGCCGATCGCCAAGGCGCTGGCCAGCGGCGATGCGACGATCACGCGCTATGACAGCGGCGACACCGACACGCTGCATCTCGACGGCGTCGACCTGAACCAGTGGTTCCAGAGCGCGCTGGATGCAATCGATCAGTTCCTGTCGGCCGACTACGCGCCGCACGCCTTCATCCTCGACCGGATTGACGGCGTGACCGATCCGCTCAAGGACGGTTCGCTGGGAAGCGTGCTGTCGGCCAAGGAATCCCTGGCCGATACGATCGGCCTGAAGACGCTGCCGGTGCTGTCGACCAGCGCGGGCGATCCTTCAACCGGATTCGCCGCCAGCGAGAAGCTGCGCCAGCAGCTGCTCAATCAGCTCGGCGCAGCCTATCGCGCCGGTGCGGCCGTCGTGTTCGGATTGACCGAGGTGACCGGCGGAGGCGACAGCAACCCGGCCGGTCCGCCGAACCTCTACGGTCAGCCGGGCGGCAGCATCAAGGGCGTCGCGGACAATCAGAATTTCACGCTCACCCCGACGCGCATTCCGCTCGGCGAGGTGTACGATTCCGCCAGCAAGACCTGGTACGATCCGCGGCTGGCCTTCGTGTTCGCCACCAAGAATGTCGTCGACCAGGCCTATGTGCCGCTCGAGCTCACGCTCTCGCTCACCCATCTCGAGTTCGAGCGGCGGACTGTCCCCGGTATCGACGGCTATGTCGATTCGCGATGGCTCGCCTTCGTCAATGGGCCGTTCAGCTATCCGCTGGGCACGCAGGTCACCAACATTCCGGTGGTCAACCGCGATCTGCCGACGCCGCCGACGGTCTCCGCGCAGCAGGCGCGGCAGCTCACCGGCGAGGGCACGACCGATCCATCGAAGCTGAACGCCTGGGGTTATTCGTTCGACTATCTCTATCAGCAGGCGGCAGCCGACGCAGTGTCCTGCACGATGGAGTTCAACCGGCCGACCGAGCCGACGCTGCGCGGCTCGGCCAAGTTGAGCGGCGAGCCCGACCTGTTCACCGCGCTCGCGCAATTCGTCACCAACTATCCGGCGATCCTGCGCGACCTCAACCAGTATCTGGTCGGCATCGATGGCGCCGAGCCGGATCCGGCGACGCTGGCCGCCGCGCGCAAGGCGACCGCTGCCTTTGCCCTTGAGACCAGGCAGATCGCGGATGCCTATGCGCGGGAGACGGTCGGGCCTGCAAGGCTGGCGGTCGCACCGGCGCATGTGATCGTGAAGTTTATGTCGACGCTCGACAGCACCAGCGACGGGCACGCGCGCACCAATCTTGTCAACATCACCATCGATGGCGTGGCGGCGAGCTGGAATGCGGCGGCCAATACGATCTCGAACGGCACCACCACGCTTCCGGCGCCCGTGATCGCAATCATCGCGCCCGAGCTCTATACGGCCCAAGCCGTGCCTCCGGCGGAACTCCCCCCTGGTGTAGAGATCGCCTACGTCTATACGCGTCAGGTCGACGGCAAGACGGTCTATCTCCGCGAAGCGGAGGCGCGCGGGCTGCCGGCGCGGACGGTGTCGATCGCTCCGCTCGATGTGCTGCTGTACCAGAGCGGCTGGGCGTCGGTGTTCGTGCAGCGCAATCTCGCGCTGTTCCCGCTGGCAGATCTCAAGACCACCAGCACCAATCCGGCATTCCTGTTCCAGACGCCCGAGGTCCGTTTCGCGTCCACGGTGGTCCCGCAGCTGAACTACACGGCGTTCTCGCTCGACGCAATGTCGGGCGCCTCCGGCGACCTCGACGCGCGCCTGACCAAGTTCTTCGCGGGACTCTATGCTGACGGCAATGGCAGCACCAGCGACGAGGTCGCGATGCAGGGCATGTACAGCTACGAGGTCGTAGCCGGCCAGCCGGCGATCCCGCGCGTACGGCTGCCGATCAACCTGCTGACGCCGACCCCGTCAGCGGTCGATCCGGGCGTGAAGCCGCCCTTCGTGGCCCCGTTCGCGCAGATGATCGATACGTGGCGGGCGACGACCAAGCCAACGACGTCGGGCCATGCCCGCGTCGAGATCGAGCTGAAGGTCTTCGGTGGCGTCGGCGATGCGACGCAGCCGTTGATCCAGGTCGGCCGGCTCACTCACGACGTCGCGAGCGCCTGAAGGCGGTACCGGCATCGAAACTGCGGCCGTCGCCGGAGATCATCTGGACATGCCGCCCGCAGCGTCGGGTGGTACGGGCTCAAGGGTCGAGTGCTGGGTCGGGTGATGGCTGGCGCGCTCGGAGAGATTCGAACTCCCGACCCTCGGAATCGAAATCCGATGCTCTATCCAGCTGAGCTACGAGCGCGCGGTGCGGGCCAAATCTCCCGCGTCACCGGGATACCAGACTTGGATGGGCAAGGCCAGCCTCCGCCGCGCATGAATGGTCGTTCGCCGAAGCTGGCTCAGCGTCCCCGGATGGCATCAGAAGCAGGGATGCCGGCGTCGGTCCTGGCCGATATAGGCGGCCGAGCTCTGGTAGCAGTGGTTGGTGGAAGGACCGTCATAGAACGCAAAGGTGCCGGGCAGCGGGCCGGGGCCATAATTGTGCAGGAAGCTGATGGCGTAGGGCAGCCCGTAGTGGTGGCGATGATGCCGATGATGGCTGCGTGCCTCGGACGTGGCGGGCACCAGGGCGGCAGTTGACACGATCAAGGCGGCGGCGAGGGATGCGAGCTTGCTCATGACTTTTCTCTTCTCCGGAAAACGACGTCAAGGCCGGCCGTCTGGCCGGTAGCCTAACGCGGAAGTGGCGGAAAGGGTGCGCAAAAGGCGATAGTTCGTCAAAATTTTGGCCTTTTCCGCATGCTTAAGGAGACCATGACAAGGTCCGGCAAGTGCCGTCGTGCATTTGGCTCGAGGCGTTGTCGCGACAGCGCCAGAAAAGACCGGGTTTGCCGTCCGATCCATGAATCGCCTGATCCCAAGCGTCGTGCTCCTGCTGGTCGCCGCTAGCCCGGCGCGTGCGGATTTGCACATTACGCGCGATCATGGTGGCTACATCGAAGAGTACAAGGCCAAGTACAAGCACATCCGGGAAACGCATCAGCGCGTCATCATCGACGGCATCTGCAATTCGGCCTGCACGCTCGTCTTCGGCTTGGTGCCGCTCAACAGGATCTGCGTCACGCCCAGGGCCAGCCTCGGCTTCCACCAGGCCTATTACGACAAGGCGTTCACGTTCGGCATCAAGGTCACCAGCGTGGAGGGGACGTCCGAGCTGATGTCCTATTACCCCGATTCGGTGAAGGACTGGATCCGGCGCAACGGCGGGCTCACCACCGAGATGAAGCGGATCAAGAACGGCATCGAGCTCTGGAAGATCGTCGACCCCTGTCCTGACGTCTGGTGAGGACGACGTTCCTCCTCGAGACGCCGGCCTGACCTCTCCGACGGCTCCGATCGTCCCGCCGGGTTGCAGCATGTTTGCTGCGTTATGCCCTGGACACCGGATCGTGGTTCCGGGCCGGCATCCGGACCACATCTCACGAAACAATCCAGCGCCAGATTGTCCCCACGACCGGGCACTGGATTGTTTCGCCGAGTCGGCCGGGCAAGCCGATCGCCTGCCTTCAGGCTGGGCCGAGCAGAATCAGCGCTTGGCCTTCTTCGTCTTCTTGGCCGCTTTCTTGGTGGCCTTCTTGGCCGTCTTCTTCGCAGCTTTCTTGGCCGCCTTCTTCACGGTCTTCTTCACAGTCTTCTTGGCGGACTTCTTGGTCGCGACCTTCTTGGCCTTGGCGGCGGCCCGCTTGGGTGCAGCCTTCTTGGAGGTCTTCTTCGCGGTCTTCTTGGCCGCTCGCCGGGCCTTAGGTGCCGTCGTGATCACCGGATCCTTCGGCGCCTCGGCGGGCATGCTGGTCTCGGTCACGGTCGGATCAGAGAGTGGAGTGTCGTCCATATCGGGTCCCCCGATTTGTTGGAAACCCTGCGACGATAGCTGGATTCTCCGTGCTGTCAAAGCGCACCCCAACTAATCACTTGTGCGCAAGCTCGCGTAAGCCGCCAGCGCGCGCTCCCGCCCGGGCTTGTGATCCACGATCGGCGCCGGGTAGGTGCGGCCGAGTGCAACCCCGGCCTCCGCGAGCTCGAGCGGCTTTGCCGCCCAGGGCTGGTGGACCAGCGCGGCCGGCAGGCGTGCCAGCTCCGGGACCCAGCGGCGGACATAGGTCCCGTGAGAATCGAACTTCTCGCCCTGCAGCACGGGATTGAAGACGCGGAAGTACGGCGCGGCGTCGGCGCCCGATCCTGCAACCCATTGCCAACTTGCCGGATTGCTGCCCGGGTCGGCGTCGACCAGCGTGTCCCAGAACCACTGTTCGCCGAGCCGCCAGTCGATCAGAAGGTGCTTCACGAGCAGCGAGGCGACCACCATACGGACGCGGTTGTGCATGCTTCCGGTATGCCAGAGCTCGCGCATCCCGGCATCGACGATCGGATAACCGGTTCGCCCGCGCTGCCAGGCCTGCAGCGCTGAATGATCCTGCGCCCAGGGAAAAGCATCGAAGGCCGGCTGCAGATTGCGGGTTGCGAGGTCGGGATTGTTGTAGAGCAGGTGGCGGCTGAACTCGCGCCAGCCGAGCTCGCTCAGGAACTTGTCGATGCCGGCCGCGGAAGCCGGACGCTCGGCGGCGGCAAATCGCGCCGCATGCCAGACCTGGCGCGGGCTGATCTCGCCGAAGCGCAGATGCGGCGAGAGCCGGGAGGTCGCCTCGATGTCGGGCCGGTCGCGATCGGCGGCATAGGTCTGAACGGCCGTTTCGAGAAAGCTGGCGAGGCGCGCCTGTGCCGCGCGCTCGCCGGCTTGCCATGACGCGCGCAGGCCGCCCGCCCAGTCGGGCTTGCGCGGCTCGAGCGCGAGCTCGTCGATCGGCAAGCTCGCGCCGCCGGGGGCGTGCGACAGCCGGGCCGGCCGCGGCAGCGGCTTCGGCGGATCACCCAGAGCGAGCACGCGCTTCCAGAACGGCGTGAACACGCGCGGCCCGCGTCCATCCTTGCTGCGCAACTCGGCCGGATCGACCAGAAGGTCATCGGGAAACACGCGTGAAGAGACGCCGATCTCGGCGAGTGCTGCTTCGACGCCGGCAGCCACGGCGCGGGGGCCGGCCTGCGCGACATCGTTCCAATACACTGCGCTGGCCCTGGTTTGGCGCGCCAGCTCGCCGAGCACCTTGGCCGCGGATCCGCGCCGGATCACGAGGTCGGCGCCGAGCGCATGTAGTTCGGCCTGGAGCGCGCGCAACGATTGCGCGAGCCACCAGCGCGTCGCGCCGCCGAGCGGACGCAACCCAGGGCTTTCCTGATCGTGGACGTAACTACAAACGATCCGAGTGCCCGACCTTGCTGCTTCATACAACGCGGGGTGGTCAGAGAGCCGCAGGCTCTCGCGAAACCACACGATGATGGGGGAGGAGGACATGATCAGGGTATCTTACTGCCGTTTTTATAGAGAGTTCCGGTATTCTACGCTCCGGAAAATAACTGCTTTGAAACGAACTACGGGCACTTTGAGATTCAGTTGCAGTTCCCCTGGAAGGTTTATGACGTGTCCGTCAAATTGAAGCTCGGCACCAAGGCGCTGATCGGTGCCGTTGTCGTGATCGCCCTGAATACCGCCCTGGTCGTCGGCGCAGCGTACTGGTCGCTGTCCTCTGACTTCGCCGACCGCGCCAAGCGCGACATCGAAGGCAATCTTCGCACCTTTGCGCTGACGTTCACCGAAACGTTCAAGGACGCGAAAGTCAGCGTGCAGAACGGCGTCGTTACGCGCATCGAGATTACGGCGATTCCCGAGATCAAGGATCACGCGATCGTCGATCGCGCGGTGTCCTATGTCGGCGGCAGCGCCACGCTGTTCGTGGTCGATGACAGCGGCCAGTTCGTCCGCCGCTCGACCAACGTGAAGAAGGAGAATGGCGACCGCGCCGTGGGCACCCAGCTTGCCGCGGATCATCCGGCGCAGGCGCTGCTGCGCCGCGGCGAGGCTTACAAGGGCCCCGCGACGCTGTTCGGCAAGTCGTTCATGACCGCTTATTTTCCCGTCACCAATCCGGCTGGAAAGGTGATCGGCATTCTGTATGTCGGCGTGCCCATGGCCGAGCTCGACGCCATGCTGTCGCAGGCGATGCGGACCATGGTCGTCGCGGCTGCGATCGCCGCGCTGCTGGTGCTCGGCTTGACCATGCTGGCGGTACGCCGCGTCACCAAGCCTCTCGCCGCGGTGACCGACGCGCTCACCGCCATCGCCGAGGGCCGCGAGGACGTTGCGATCAAGTCCGATGACCGCAGCGACGAGATCGGTGAGATCGCCCGCAGCCTGGTCGTGTTCCGCAGTGCCGCGAGCGAGCGGCGCCGGATGCGCGAGGAGCAGACGGCTGCGGCCGCCGCGGCCGTCGAGCAGCGCAAGGCCGAGCTGCAGCGTTTCGTCGATTCGTTCCAGGCCAGCATCGGCGGCATCATCGAGAACGTCTTGACCTCGTCGGGCGAGTTCGAGCGCGAGGCGCGCCAGCTCACCCAGACCGCGCGGACCACCGCCGACCTGTCCGGTCATTCGGCCGGCGCTTCGGAAACCGCCTCCGAGCACGTCCGCACCGCGGCTGCTGCCTCGGACGAGCTGTCCGGCTCGATCGCCGAGATCATCCGTCGCGTGCAGGAGTCCAACGCCATCGCCGCCGAGGCGGTCAACCAGGCGACCGCGACCGACCAGCGCATCAAGGAGCTGTCCGACGCCGGCAACCGCATCGGCGACGTCGTCAAGCTGATCACCTCGATCGCCGAGCAGACCAACCTGCTGGCGCTCAACGCCACCATCGAGGCAGCCCGGGCCGGCGATGCCGGCCGCGGATTCGCGGTGGTCGCTCAGGAGGTCAAGACCCTGGCCGGGCAGACCGCCAAGGCGACGGAGGAGATCTCCAGCCAGATCGCCAACATGCAGACCGTGACCCAGGAGTCGGTCGACGCCATCAAGGCGATCGGCTCGACCATCGAGCGCATCAACGGGATCGCCGCCTCGATCTCGGCCGCCGTCGAACAGCAGCGCGCCGCCACGCAGAACATCACCCAGAGCGTCCGCTCGGCCGCGACCGGCACCGCAGAGGTCGTCGAGAACATCCGCAGCGCGGCGCGCGGGGCGGGCGAGACCGGCGAAAGCTCCAACCGGATGTTCGCGTCCGCCCAGGCGCTGTCCGGCGAGAGCCTGCGGCTGAAGGCCGAGGTGCAGAAGTTCCTCGACGACATGCGCGCGGCCTGACAAGCGCTACCCGTAGAGCAATCGCGGCAGGATCGTCACGATGCCCGGGAACAGCGTCAGCAGCAGCACGAAGGCGACCATGATGATGAGATAGGGGGCGGTCACGCGGGCGATGTAGCCGAGACCGTCCTCCGTCAGGCCTTGGATCACGAACAGGTTGAAGCCGACCGGCGGCGTGATCTGGGCCATCTCGACGGCGAGCACCAGGAAGATCCCGAACCAGACCTCGTCGAAGCCCGCGCCCTTCACGATCGGCAGCACGATCGGCAGCGTCATCACGATCATCGAGAAGCCGTCGAGGAAGCAGCCGAGGATCAGGTAGAACACGATCAGCACGGCGATCAGCATGAACGGCGACAGGCCGAGCCCCTTGACGAAGGCGGCGACTGCCTGCGGGATGCCGAGGAAGGCGGCGGCGTTGCCGAGGATCGACGCGCCGAGCACGATCAGAGCGATCATCGAGCAGGTGATGACCGAGCCGATCATCACGTCGCGCACCACCTGCAGCGACATCGACCCCTGAAAATAGGCGACCAGCGCCGCGCCGAGCACGCCGACGGCGGCGGCCTCCGACGGCGTGGCGAGGCCGCCATACATCGAGCCGAGCACGCAGGCGATCAGGAACAGGGCAGGGGCGAGGTCCTTCAGCGCGGCGAAGCGCTCCGCCCACGGCACCTGCGACAGCAGCGCCTCCGCCTTTGGCACCATGGCGGGCCTCAGCGTCGTATGCAGCATCACCCAGCCCATGAAGGTGCCGGCCAGCAGCAGCCCCGGCAGCACGCCGGCGGTGAACAGCTTGAGGATCGAGACGTCGCCGAGCACGCCATAGATGATCATGATGTTCGACGGCGGGATCAGGAAGCCGAGCGTGCCGGCGCCGGCGAGCGAGCCGATCGCGATGTCGCGCGAATAGCCGCGGCGCAGCAGCTCGTTGAGCGACATCCGGCCGATCACCTGCGTCGTCGCCGCCGACGAGCCGGAGATCGCGGCGAAGATGGTGCAGCCGATGACGTTGACGTGGAGCAGGCGGCCCGGCAGCAGGCCGGCCCACGGCGCCAGGCCCTGGAACAGCGAGCGCGACAGCCGGGTGCGGAACAGCAATTCGCCCATCAGGATGAACAGCGGCAGCGCCAGCAGCTCCTGGGTGGTCAGGATGTTCCAGGCATATTGCGGAAGCAGCTTGTCGAGCGGGATCGACCGGAACATCGCCAGCAGCAGGGTTGCGGTGAAGGCAAGCGTCAACCCGATCCACAGGCCGCCGGCGAGCAGCGCGAACAGGATGGCGAACAGGGCGATGACTTCGATGGTCATGAGGCGACGGAGTCCGCGGTGAGTGGGGCGGGCGGGAAGGGATGTGGCTGCCCGGGACAAGCCCGGGCATGACGGAGGGAGGATGTTTTCATTCGACCGGCGAGGCCTTCATCCGGTGATCCTCCACGGGCAGCCCCAGCGCGGCCTGGATTGCACGCGCGAGGAATTGCAGGGTCAGCAGCAGCATGCCGAAGGTGACGACGGCCTGCGGAAACCACAGCGGTGTGTCGCTCGAGGTCGAGACCTGGCCGCGCATGAACGAGCCAAAGGCGAACTTCGTCATCGCCCAGGTCAGGAACGCCATGAAGGCGAAGCCGGCGGCCGCCGCCAGCACCTCCATCGCGCGCTGCAGCGGCGCCGGCACGTTCTTCAGGAGCAGCACGACGCGGATGTGGCCGCCGACCCGCAGGGTCATGGCGGCGCCGAAGGTGAACGAGGCCGCCATCAGATAGGACGAGTACTCCCAGGCGATCGAGATCGTCGGCGGGAAGAACGGCAGCACGTTCGACAGCGCCCGCGTCGTGACCTCGGCGAGCATCAGCAACGTCAGCGTCAGCAGGCAGCCGCCGCCGATCCAGCCGTCGAGCCGGCCAAGCCGGTCGATGACGTCGAGCAGGATGCGCAGCGGCGCCGGCGCCGCTGCGTTGAGGCTCACCTGTTCGCGCGGCGACGGCGTGACGAGACCCTCAGCCACGCTTCATCTCGGCGAGATAGGCCTTCACCGGCGCTTCGGCGGCGGGCACGCGCTTGAGGAAGGCGTCCATCAGCGGCGCGGTCTTGGTCCGGATTTCCGTCATCATGGCGTCGGAGACCGCAACGACTTCCATGCCGCCTTCCTTGAGGCGGTTGAGGCTGTCGACGTCGGCCTTGACCGAGTTGGCCCAGAAGGTCGGCTCCATCTTCGCGGCGATGTCGGTGATGATTGTCTGCTGCTCGGGCGCCAGCGCCTTCCAGGAATCCAGGTTCACGTTGAGCATCTGCGACGACCACACATGGTTGGTCGGGTAGACGTATTTGAGGAACTCCCAGAACTTGCCGTCGACACCCGATACCGACGAGGTCGAGACGCCGGCGACGGCGCCCGAGGCCAGCGCCGGGATCGTCTCGCCCCAGGGGATCATGACAGCGGCCATGCCGATGGCGTTGAGCATGTCGACCGCGTTCTTGTCGGGCACGCGGATCTTGATGTTCTTCAGCCCGGCGACGTCGGAAACCTTGGCCTTGAGGTGCAGATATTGCGTCGGCCACGGCACGATGTAGAGGATCTTCTGGTTGTTGCGCGCCGCGATCTTCTCATATTCGGGCCGCACATATTTGTGCAGCACCTTGAGCTCGTCCATCGAGCCGGCGAGGAACGGGATGCTCTCGACACCCATGAACGGCTCGTCGCCGACCTGCTGGATGTTGAGCACGTCCGCCAGCGGCACCAGGCCGTCGCGCACGGCGCGCAAATGCTCAGGCCCTTTGAAGCCAAGCTGACCGCCGGCCTTCACGGTGATGTTGACCGCACCGCCCGTCTGCTTCTTCACCTCCTCGGCAAAGGCCATCGCATTCTGGGTGTGGAAGTTGCCGTCGGGCCAGACCGTGGACATGTCCCAGGTCGTCGTTGCGGCGCGTGCCCTCGTTGAGACATGGCTGGCTGCGAGCAGGGTAGCTGCACCTGCCGTGAACGTCCGTCGCGTGATCATGAGTGTCTCCGGGTTCGTTGCTGAGCTATTTGCATGAGATCGAAAAAGGTTGGGCGAGCACTATGCTCGCGGCCATCCTTCGAGACGCCCGCCTGCGGCGGGCTCCTCAGGATGAGGGTACGTTGCGCGGCAAGATGCTGATCCTCTCCATGAGGACTTTTCTCATGGTCAATGTGCAGCATCGATCGCGGTACTAAACCCTCATGGTGAGGAGCGTCGCCCTTGCGACGCGTCTCGAACCATGAGGCCACAAATGTTCCGGCGGGCATGAGATCTCACCGCGCCTGTCCGTAGAGCTTTGCTGCATTGTCCGCCGACACCAGTCCGCTCTCGACATCGCTCCGCACCAGCTCTGCGGCCCGCTCCCTGGGATCGCCGATGCCGGCACCGCCGGGTGTCAGCACCACCAGCCGGTCGTCCGGCGGCACGGTCTGGAAACCCTTGCCGCGCAGCTTCTTTCCTGACTTGAGCCCGACATAGCCGGCCTGGCCGTTGTGGCCGCCGTCGCGGCCGCGCGGCGGGTGATCGATGCGGTCGAAGGCGGCGAGGATGTCGAACGGCGCATCGACGCCGCTGCCGACCTCGATGATCTGGCCGAGGCCGCCGCGGGTGCGGCCGGCGCCGCCGGAATCCGGCCGCAGCTCCTTGCGCCAGAAGATCAGCGGCGTCTGCGTCTCCGCGATCTCGACCGGCGTGCCGCGCACGCCGGAGGGGTACGCGGTCGCCGACAGCCCGTCCTTGTCGAAGCGGGCACCGGTGCCGCCATTGCTCGTCACCGCCATCGAGAATCCGTAATTGCCGCCAGCGCCGGAGCGGGTCTGGCCGCGCACATTGAGATTCCACAGGCAGGAGGTGCCTTCGGCAGGCACGCGCTCCGGGATGATCTGGCGCAGGCAGCCGAACACCACGTCGGGCAGCATCTGGCCGATGACATGGCGCGAGGCGACCGGCGCGGGCTTCGGCGCATTGAGGATCGCGCCCGATGGCGCTGACACAGTGAGCGGCGACAGCGAGCCGGCATTGTTGGGGATCGCGGAGGCGACGACGCAGCCGAGCCCGAACACGGTGTAGGCCGTGGTGTAGGACAGCGGCACGTTGATGCCGAATTTCGAGGCCTTCGACGTGCCGTCGAAATCGACGTGGATGCCGTCGTCCGAGATCGTCAGCGCTGCCTTCAAAGTCACCGGCGCGTCGTAGCCGTCGACGACCATCTCGTTGCGCCAGGTGCCCTTGGGCAGCTTGGCAATCTCGGCCAGGACGGCCTCGCGCGAGCGGTCGCAGATGTAGTCGCCGAGCTCATCGAGCGAGGCAATGCCGAACTCGGTCATCATCTCGACCAGGCGCTGGCAGCCGACATCGTTGCAGGCGGCGAGCGAGTAGGTGTCGCCCTCGGTGTCCACCGGCAGGCGTGTATTCGCTCTGATCATCGCCATCAGCGTCTCGTTGACGACGCCCTGGTCGATCAGCTTCAGCATCGGGATGTACAGTCCTTCCATGAATACGTCGGTGCCATCGGGGCCGAAGCCGATGCCGCCGATGTCCATCAGATGGCTGGTGCAGGAGAACAGCGCGACCGGCTCGCCGTCCTTGAAGCAGGGCGTGGTGACGACGAAGTCGTTGAGATGGCCGGTGCCCATCCAGGGATCGTTGGTGATGTAGGCATCGCCCGGCTTCATCGTCGCAATCGGGAAATGCGTGATGAAGTGCTTCACCGACTCGGCCATCGAGTTGACGTGACCGGGGGTGCCGGTGACGGCCTGCGCCAGCATGCGGCCCTTCAGGTCGAACACGCCGGCGGAGAGGTCGCCGCATTCGCGCACGATCGGGCTGAAGGCGGTGCGCAGCAGCACCTGGGCCTGCTCCTCGACCACGGCGATCAGCCGGTGCCACATGATCTGCAGGTCGATCAGGCTCGTCGCTTGGAACTGGCTCATCTCAGGCCGCCTTCCGTTCCATGACGATGCTGCCCGCACCGTCGATATGTGCGTCAAAACTGTTGGAGATGAAGGTCGAGGTTTCGTCCTCGGCGATCACGGCCGGTCCCGCGATGACGGCGCCCGGCATCATCTGCTCGCGGCGATACAGCGGGATGTCGACGAAGCGGCCGGCGCGGCCGTCGAAGAATTTGCGATGGCCGGCGGCTTGCCCCGCGGGCTTGCGCTGCACCTCGGCGACAGCAGGCGGTTGGTGCGCGTCCGTGGTCGCGAGCACAGACCAGCTCAGCACCTCGATCGCTGCACCGGGGATCGGGCGCTCGAACAAGGCGGCATAGCCCGCCTCGAACGAGGCGCGCAGTGCTGGCAGGTCGTGCGCGGTGAGCGGGCGGTTCGGCAGCTCGACATTGATCTCGTGACCCTGGCCGACATAGCGCATGAAGGCGGCGCGGCGCTCGCGCACCGCAGCTCCAGCCGCACCCGGCTCGACCAGCGCACGCGCCTCGTCCGCCATCTCCTGCAGCAGGCTGGAGACGAGCGCCGTATCGAAATCATCGAGCCGGGCATGGCGGCTGCGCACCAGCTCGTAGGCGATGGGCGCGGCGAGGAAACCAACCGCCGAGCCGACGCCGGCGTTGGACGGCACGATCACCCTGGCGACGCCGATCTTCTCGGCGACGCGGGCGGCGTGCAGCGGCGCGGCGCCGCCGAACGCGATCAGCGTGTGCTGGCCAATCACGGCGCCGCGCTCGACGGCGTGGACGCGCGCCGCGCTCGCCATGTTCTCGCAAACGACTTCATGCACCGCATAAGCCGCGGTCTCGGCATCGAGGCCGAGCGGCGCGCCGACGTCGCGGAGCAGGGCCTGTCTCGACAGCTCGGGATCGAGCTTGATGGTGCCGCCGGCGAACGCATCGGGATCGATCATGCCGAGTGCGACGTCGGAATCGGTCACGGCAGGACGCTGGCCGCCGCGGCCGTAGCACGCAGGACCGGGCTCGGAGGAGGTGCTCTCCGGGCCGACGGTGACGCGCTTCATTGCGTCGATCCGCGCGATCGAGCCGCCGCCGGCGCCGATCTCGACCATCTCGATGACGGGGATGCGCACCGGCAGGCCCGAGCCTTTGAGGAAGCGCGCGGCGCGATCGACCTCGAACACGCGCGAGCTCTCCGGCTCGAAATTCTCGATCAGGCAGATCTTCGCGGTGGTGCCGCCCATGTCGAACGACAGCACCTTGCGCTCGCCGAGCCGTGCGGCGATCTGGCCGGCGAAGATCGCGCCGCCCGCCGGGCCGGATTCCACGAGGCGCACCGGAAAGCGCCGCGCGGTCGCGATCGAGGTGACGCCTCCGCCCGACGTGACGAGATAGATCGCGCCGCGGAACTGCTCGACTTGCAGCGCCTGCTCCATGCGGGCGAGATAGCTGTCCATCAGCGGCTGCACATAGGCGTTGGCGACCGCGGTCGACGTCCGCTCGTATTCCCGGATTTCGGGACAGACCGCCGAGGAAAGCGTGATCGAAACGCCCGGCATGTCCTCGGCCAGGATCTCTGCGGCGCGGCGCTCATGCGCGGGATTGGCATAGGCGTGGAGGAAGGCGATGGCGATGCTGGCGACATCGAGCGTGCGCAGTTGCGGCACCAGCGCACGCACCGCCGCTTCGTCGAGCGGCAGCCTGACGTCTCCGTGGGCATCGACGCGCTCGGGCACGGTGAAGCGCAGGGAGCGCGGCACCAGCGGTTTCGGCTTGTCGATCGAGAGATCGTACTGGTCGTAGCGGCTCTCGGTTCCAATATCCAGAACATCGCGAAAGCCGGAAGTGGCGATCAGCGCGGTCTTGGCGCCGCGGCGCTCGATGATGGCGTTGGTCGCGAGCGTGGTGCCGTGAATGAAGACGTCAATGTCGCTGATGCGAGCCTTCGCGTCGGCAAGAATGAGGCTGACGCCGTCGAGCACGGCCTGCTCGGGCTGCGCCGGCGTGGTCAGCAGCTTGCGTGTCCGGCGCTGACAGCCGATGTCGAGAACGATATCGGTGAACGTGCCTCCGATATCGACGGCCAGCCGGACTTCGGCTCCTTCAAGCATTCGATGGTCTCCGCAAGCGACGAATTGATGTGCGAGTTCAGCAATTCCTATGCCATTGCGCCAGCGGAGATGCAGCTTGCTGCTCTGCGTTTGGTGCGGTGCGGATTTGAGGTCGCGGTGCGATGGGCGCGCAACCTTGCTGATCGTGGGGCGGTTGTTTGCTAGCAGCATTGAATACGACGCCGCGTTCAGTGCTGCTCACATGCTCCGCTGTCGTCCCGGCGAAAGCCGGCACCCATAACCCCAGGGAGCGGTTTGGGGCAGGCCGATCGTTTGACACCCTCCACATCATATCCGCCGTGGAGTATGGGTCCCGGATCGGCGCCGCGTCGCGCTGACGCGCGCCGTGGCTTGTCCGGGACGACAGCGGAGATCGGAGCGCGTGGGGAGCATCTCGAAGACGTGCGTTCGCATTCCCGCGGCATGAGCAGCCCGAGTTCTGCGGCCTGTTTACCCTCTGCAAAACGAGAGGGTGCAGGGAATGCCGGGTGAAGGCCTCACCCATGGCCCGCCTGCGAAAAAAAATGCAGGCGGCAGGTACCACAGGCAAAGCCGATCAACCGGCATTCCCTGCGCGATGTCTTCACGCTTATACGCAGTCTCCCTGGTGCGCCGAGCGTGTTGGCCACCATGATCCGCGCGGCGCCTCGAGCGCCGTCGCGAACGTAACACCAGCATCGGGGTGTCAGGACGCTGCGACTTCGCGTCCGCAATCATGCCAGTCGTCCGCGCCGAAGGCGCGTCCGGCATGACTGCGGCCACCGCATCCCGCACCCGACGTTCGTGACGACGCGTACGTCCCTCTGCATGGGGCAGGACGACGCGGATCATACATGATTTACGAGAAAACGAAAGCGAAAAATTTCGGTCTTTTCGAAGTAGCCGAGACGGCGGCGCTCAGACGTGATCGCTTTCTCCGACTCGGCGAAGCTCGGCCTTCGGATCCGGTCTCTGCAGGGCCGCATACACGGCGCCCAGCACGACGCTGTACGCCTCGACCATCGCCAGCGAAAACAGCGCCGGGCCGGCGCCCAGCCCGAGCGACGTTGCGAACGGTCCAAGGCCGATGGCGGGAAACAAACCGATTCCGAGCAACACCCAGCCGGCGAGCCCGAGCAGGAAGCCTTTGGCGACGCCGCTGCCGCCGGGCAGGCGGTGGAAGAAGCGGCCGAACAGCAGGCCGATCAGGAAGGCTCCGTTGAGCTGCGACAGCAACCATAGCGGCGCCCCATCGTGCATCGCTCGGGCGAACAGGGGCGAGAGCGTGTCGAGAAGCGCCGAGGCGGGATCGAACTGCGGCAATAGGTGAAGCCGGCTCTTGAGCTCCATCAGGCCGATATGCGCCAGCGTCCCGCAGCCCGATGCGACCGCCGACGTCCATATCCAGCGATAGCTGCGGATCGTTGTCATCTCCTCTATTCGCCATGGCTCGTCCGTGGCTCGTTGATCTCGCTCAAGCATGCGATCTCGCCGCTCGCTTAGTTTGCGCAAACTCATTGGTACGACGTCAAGGAGTTCTGCTATGCGATTAGATCCACGCGCGCTGGTCTTCGCGGCCGCAATCGTCACCGTCACCGCCGCACCGGGCTTTGCCCAGCCGGGCGCGGGCGGGCCAGGGTGGGGCCCGGGCATGATGATGGGGCCCGGGATGATGGGCGGCCGGGGCTTCGGCTTCCTCTGCAATCCCCGCATGGCCGGATTTGCCGAATGGCGGATGTCGCAGATCGAGGCCGCCATCAAGCCGAACGACGCGCAGCGGGCGCGGCTCGATGATCTCAAAGCGGCATCGGCCAAGGCGGCGGAGCTGATCACGAAGGACTGCCCGGCGACGCCGCCGGTCAAGGCGACCGACCGCCTCGCATTGGCGGAGCAGCGCCTCGACACGATGCAGCAGGCGATCAAGATCGTCCGGCCGGCGTTTCAGGCGCTCTACGACTCGCTCGATGACAAGCAGAAGGCGGCCATGGACGCCAGCGGTCCGCGCAACTGGGGCTGGCGTCACTGGCATTGGCCGTGGAGCGACGAGTAGCCGAGATCTGGCGCAGCGGTGGCCATGCGTCTCGCATCTTCCGGGCCGCGCGGCCGTCGACCATCGGTATCGCCCGGCCCGGCTGGGCGCACTGAGCAGGACAGGATTTGACCGTTCACGGCCCTCGTGTTCCGGCGCGGCATGGCGTAAAGCAGCCGGATCGAAACGAGGTTTCCGGTCACTTGTCCTTTCCCACGACGAATCCGCCGCTCGCCCGCGCTCTGGCCGAGCGCAATTATGAGACTCCGACGCCCGTACAGCTCGCCGTGCTTGCGCATGACGCCGTCGACCGTGACCTCCTGGTTTCGGCGCAGACCGGCTCGGGCAAGACCGTGGCCTATGGGCTGGCGCTCGCGAACAACCTGCTGGGCGAGGCCGAGCGGTTCGAGCGGGCCACCGCGCCGCTGGCGCTGATCGTGGCGCCGACGCGCGAGCTTGCCTTGCAGGTCCAGCGCGAGCTCGCATGGCTTTATCAGCACGCGGGCGCGCGCATCGTCTCCTGCGTCGGCGGCATGGATCCGCGCCGCGAGCAGCGCGAGCTGGAGGCAGGGGCCCACATCGTCGTCGGCACCCCCGGGCGGCTGTGCGATCATCTGCGGCGCGGGCGTCTCGACATCTCGGAATTGAAGGCCGTGGTGCTCGACGAGGCCGACGAGATGCTCAATCTCGGCTTTCGCGAGGACCTCGAGTTCATCCTCGAGACCACGCCGGAAACGCGCCGGACGCTGCTGTTCTCGGCGACTTTCCCGCGCGGCATCGTCGCGCTGGCCAAACAGTATCAGGACGACGCCTTCCGGATCGAGGTCGAGGGCGACGAAGGCGGGCATGCCGACATCGAGTACCGCGCCATCCGCATCGCCGCCGACGATGTCGAGCATGCGGTCGTCAACGTGCTGCGCTTCTACGAGTCGCCGAGCGCGATCGTGTTCTGCAACACCCGCGAGAAGGTGCGCCATCTGCAGGCGGCGCTGCTGGAGCGCGGCTTTTCCGTCGTCGCGCTGTCGGGTGAGCTGACCCAGAACGAGCGGACCACGGCGCTGCAGTCGCTGCGCGACGGGCGCGCGCGGGTGTGCGTGGCAACCGACGTCGCAGCACGCGGCATCGATCTCGCGAAGCTCGACCTCGTCGTCCACGCCGAGCTGCCGAATGATCCCGAGGTGATGCAGCATCGCTCGGGTCGCACCGGCCGCGCCGGCCGCAAGGGCGTCAGCGTGCTCCTGGTGCCGCCGGCCCGCCGACGGCGCGCGGAAACGCTGCTGAACCTCGCCGGCATCGAGGCCGCGTGGGGCGCCGCGCCGCAGGCGGATGAGATCCGCAAGCTCGATCAGGAGCGCATGCTCCACGACCAGGTGTTCACCGAGGAGACGACGGCGGAGGATCTGGCGCTCGCGCAGGCGCTGCTGGCGGAGCGGTCGGCCGAGGACATCGCCGCCGCATTGGCGCGGCTCTATCGCGCGCGGCTGCCGTCGCCCGAGGACATTCTCGATCCAGGCCAGGATCGTGGCCGTGCGCGCGAGGATCGCGGTCGCGATACCGTCAGGCCGGCGCGCGGCGAGGAGCGGCCACCGTCGCCCCGAACGAAGACAGGAAAGCCGTCGGCGCGCCACGGCATGGGCGAGCCGAGCGTCTGGTTCCGGGCGGCGATCGGACGCAGGAAGAATGCGGAAGCGCGCTGGCTGCTGCCGATGATCTGCCGCCGCGGCGGCATCGACAAGCACGACATCGGCGCCATCAAGATCCAGGACACGACGACCGAGTTCGAGATCGCCGCGCGCGTCGCCGACGCTTTCACTGCGAACATCCGTCGTCCCGACAAGGAAGACAATATCCGGATCGAGCCGCTGGCGGGCGCGCCCTCGGGGCCGGCGTCGCCGGACAGGCCGCGCGCCGAAAAGCGGCCGCCGCGGCGCGAGGCGGACGAGACGGCCTACCATCCGCTGCAGCGCGATGAGCCGCGCGGGGGCAGGGACGCCAAGCCGCGCGGCAAGCCGCATCGCGAGGGGCCGGCGAAACCCGGCCAACAGCCGGCGTTCGCGAACAAAAAGCAGCATCGCGACAAGTCCAGCCACGGCGGACAGACGTATTCAGACAGACCCTCGCGGGCGAAGGCGCCGGGTGGAAAGAAGGCCAAGGCCAAACGCCGCGGCTGATTGGCCCGGCCCAGGCGGGGGCTGCCGTCGCTCCGCGTTATCGGCAGCTGAGCCACCAGGGAGGAGCCGCGCATGAGCCGGTACGCCGTTCTGTATTTCGCGACGCTGGCCGTGCTGCTCGGCTTCGACATCCCGTTCCTGAGTGTCGTCGCCAGGGGCTTCTTCCAGTCGCAGGTCGGCGAGATGCTGGGCGAGATCCGTCCCGTGCCGGCGGTGCTGTTCTATCTGCTCTATGTCGTGGGCGTGCTCATCTTCGTCAGCGGGACGGCCGACGCGACATGGCGCTCGACCTTGCTCTACGGCGCGCTGTTCGGGCTGTTCTGCTACGCGACCTTCGAGCTGACGTCGCTGGCGATGCTCAAGCAGTGGACCTGGGCGGTGGTGGCGGTCGACATCAGCTGGGGCGTGTTCGTGACTGCGGTGTCGGCGACACTCGGGCTGCTGATCGCGGACTGGGCGACGCCACGGGGCTAGCACGTTCCTGGGTCTGGAAGCCTGGCGACAGAAGCCGTCGCCCGTGGCATAGTGAGCCTATAACTCACGCAATGGGCCTTGCGATGCCGGTACGAAACCGCGTTCTGACGGACGATCAGGAAAAGATCATCCAAGGTCTGGTGGAGTCCGGCCGGTACCAGAACGCGACTGAAGTGCTGCGCGATGGGCTGCGTTTGATCGAGCAGCGCGAGGCCGAAGATGCTGCACGGCTGAACGGCCTGCGCGAGGCCGCGCAGGCCGGTTTTTCTGCGCTCGATCGCGGCGAGTTCAAGGAGTTCACCAGCATGGACGAGCTTCAAGCCTACCTCTACGGCCTCTCGGACAGACTTATCAGCCGCGCCGATTGATCGCCGCGCCCGCACGGGAGCATCTGACGATGGAGGAGACGTGGAGAGTTCGTCTCAGTGCCGTCGCAGAGCTCGACTTCGCGAATATCCTGAAATGGACGGTAGAGAACTTCGGTCGCCGTCAGGCCGAAGTGTACCGGGACACGCTGCTGCGCGCGATCGGAGAACCAGCGTATGGTCCCGATGTTGCGGGATCCAGGGCTCGAGATGAGATCATGCACGGCGTTCGCACACTTCATGTCGCACGACACGGCCGCGCTGGGCGCCATCTGCTGCTCTACCGCGTGGGTGGCCGTGGGATCATCGAGATCGGCCGCATCCTGCATGACCGTATGGACCTGCGGCGGCATTCGCCCTTCCCATCCGAGAAGGGCGAATGAACTGGCCGCTCGAGCACTCACTTCGGCTGCGGCACCACGCGCAGATAGGGCTTGGGCGCCTTCCAGCCGTTCGGATAGATCGTCTTGGCCTCGTCGTCGGACACCGATCCGGCGATGATGACGTCCTCACCCTGCTTCCAGTCGGCGGGGGTGGCGACGCGGTGCTTTGACGTCAGCTGCAGCGAGTCGATGACGCGTAGAATTTCCTGGAAGTTGCGGCCGGTGGTCATCGGGTAGACCAGGATCAGCTTGATCTTCTTGTCGGGTCCGATGATGAAGACGTTGCGGACGGTCTGATTGTCGGCCGCGGTGCGCTTGGACGGATCACCGGAGATCGCCGCCGGCAGCATGTCGTAGAGCTTGGAGACGTTGTAGTCGGTGTCGCCGATCATCGGATAGTTCGGCGCCGCGCCCTGCGTCTCGCGGATGTCCTCCGACCATTTGGCGTGGTTGTCCACCGGGTCGACCGACAGGCCCATCAGCTTGACACCGCGCTTGTCGAACTCCGGCTTCAGCCGCGCCAGCGCGCCGAGCTCGGTGGTGCACACCGGGGTGAAATCCTTCGGATGCGAGAACAAGAGGGCCCAGCTGTCGCCGATCCAGTCGTGGAATTTGATCTTGCCTTCGGTGGTGTCTGCCTCGAAGTCCGGGGCAGTGGAGCCGATCTGGAGAGCCATGGCAGTCCCTTTCAGTACAGGTGGCGGGAATAAATCTTCTAAACACTATAGGAAATGCCGCCGCGGAAGGGAACTGGCTGACGGAAAAGAGAAGATAATTGCTCCAAAGCTCACGCGGCCAACAACTTCTTTTGAGTTTCCGGGCTGCGGCGAAACATCCATGAGACGACCGGTTGCCCAGATTTGGCCATCTGTTGGTCGCAACACGCCGCCCCCTGACGCCCCCTGGCTTTGAACCGTGATCGAGGTCACTGCGGCAAATCGGCAACCGATACAAAAACCCACAGCACCGTTTCGAACCGTTAACCACTCGTTCAGACGCGGGCCGACAAGGTGGGTCAACACAGCAACTGAGAAGAGAACATGGCTACCTCTGCACCAAAAACCATCGGCATCGATGGTCTCGAACCGTCCTCCTGTGAGACCGCTGCTTTCGCGCTCGGCATCGTGCGCGACGGCGTGATCACCGGCGAGGGTCCGACCACCGCGGGACGCGTGCATTTCTCCCGCGTGCTCGATGCCGATGACGCCGCCTGGTGCGCGCGCATCCTCACCGCCGCTGCGGTGAACGATGCCCCGGTGAGCCGTGCCGAAGCCGAGGCCCTGTTCGCGATCGACCAGGCCGCGACCGAACGCAACGATGACGGCCGGTTCGAGGACCTGCTCGCCAAGGCGATTGCGCATCACACCGCCTCCGCATCCGGCCTGCCGGTGCCGCCGCGCAGCGTCGCGCTGGCCGCCGAGACCGACATCGCGAGCTGGGCGCCGGCCAATGCGCGCGGCGTCCGCACCGACGTGCTGGAATGGGTCGCCAAGCAGATGCGCGGCAAGCGCCAGGGCAACCGCGCCCTGAGAGCCATGGTCGCGACGCTCGTCGGCGTCACCGTGCTGCCGCTGGCGCAGCTGCCGTCGATGATCGACATCGGGATGTGAGCGCAGCGCGCCCATCCATGAGAATGAAGCAAGAGCGCGATGATCCCATCGCGCTCTTTTCTTTTCGGCGTATGCGTGGCGTGCGTCGCCTCCTGTAGGCGCAGACCCGCTGCTTGACGAGGCGGACCGGTGGCATTGAAATACTCCGCTGGCGCCGGTGCACCTGCCGTGATCGCGCAGATCGGGGGATATCGTGGAGATCGTGATCCGAAGCCTCGAAGCTTGGCTTTTTGGCTTCGTGTGTGCGCTGCCCTACATCTGGAACAGGCGTTACGTTCCGCGGGTGCTCCTGAGCGCGTTCGCGCCGATCCTGTTCCAACTATGGCTGTTGTGGAATCTCAAGGGAGCCTGGTTCGCGGTCGCGCGGGACTTCGCGTTCTCTGGCGATCTTGTACTGGAAATCTTAGGAGGGATTTGCGCCGCACAGGTGAGGCTTATTCTGGCGCGCTGGGGCTTGCAGACCTCGAACGATCGAGGTCTCATCGGTCGTTTGCGGAGTTTGCACTCGGTGGTGCTAATGCTGCTGTCGCTCGCTGCTGCTGCCCTGGCGACATACCTCATGCTCGAGTGGACATCCGGGTTCGAATGGCAGCCCTACATCGCGATCGTGATTGCGATCATGTCTGTCGTTATTTGTCTGGCGTGGCTCTGTCGGCTCAACACGATCGCGTTTGTCTGGACCGGGGCCGCGGGCGGCTATCTCGGCAGCTTTGTCGCGGCCGTGCATCGCGAATGGGACATCATCACGGCAACTGCGAGTCGCCAGCACTATGACTATGCAATCGAGATGCTCATGATTCCGGAATACTTCCTATTTGCTGCGGCCGGCGCGCTCGCAGCGGGACTGATGATCGGCTTCTCGTTCGTTGCGCTCAGACTGCAGCGCATGCGGACCACGGTAGCTGTCCGTGCGTCTGGCTAGACGAGCGTTTCCTTAGAACCGGCGGTGGTTGCTGGGGTTGAGTTGAGCTCTTGCCGTCTCCACGGCGGTCATGCTCCGCGAAGGCGGAGCATCCAGTAGCCCGCGGCAGAAGATATTGAACCGAGACGTCACGGCGTACTGGATCGTCCGCCTTCGCGGACGATGACAGCGGGGGTCTGCACGTCCATATCAATATGGCCAGGACTTTGGAAATGGTCGTCTAGTGCCAATGCGAATTTGCAAGGCGGAAGGAGCCTTTGACCTAGCAAACAAGAATGCCCCGCTTTCACGGGACATTAAGTCTTTTGGTCTTGGACGGGCGTCACAACGCCGGGCTACTTCGCCGCCGCCTTCTGCTTCGGCGCGTCTTCGTCAAGGCCGACGGTGCGGCCGGGGAAGCCGGCGGCGTCGAAGTAGCGCTGGGTGCCGACGCGCTGCAGCTTCAGCACGGTGCGCAGGCCGCCGGCCGCCGGATCAGACCTGATGACATCGGACGAAGCCTTCGGCGTCGCGCCGTTCGGCATCGCTTCGGTCATCACGCGGCCGATCAATTTGCCTTTGGGCGCGACCTTGAGGTCGAGCAGCCTGGCCGCGGTGATGCCGACATCGGCATTGCTGACGGGCAGGGGATCGACGAAGCCCGCCTTGAAGTCGGGTCCGATGGCCGCCATGAAGCTGTAGGTGTCGCCGCGGCCGAACGAGCCGTGCATGCCCTGGCCCTGGCGCAGCACGGTGTCGGCGACCTCGACCTGGCAGTTGCTCGGCTGATCGCAGCCCGGCGCGACATAGGAGCGGAAGTTGACCACGATCGCCGGATGCGGCGTCACCGCCTTGCCCTGCAGGTTGATCCGCGACAGCGGCAGCGTGCCGGGAATCTCGCCGAGCTTGTCGTCGACGAAGATGCCGGAGACGTAGTCCTGCGCGAGCAGCGCCTTGACGGTGCGGCGGGCGAGCTTCCTGTCGTTGTTGGGCAGATAGATCAGGTCGGAGCCGCCATTGGTGGCGACGACGAGATCGGGCTTGGTTGGATCCTTGCCGAGCACGCCGTTGCCGGCCTTCGGGTGCTTGCCGTCGGGCACCGCCGCGTTCTTGTCGTTCGGATCGAACAGCGGCAGGTCGAGCGCCTTGGCGAGGTCGATCGCCAGGAAGCCCATCGGCAGGAAGTCCTTCGGCGTGTCGTCATAGCTGACCTTGGCCGATGGGCTGGTCTTGCTCTCCTTGGAGATGGTCGAGAAGCCGTGGTCGGCCTGAACCATGATGTTGGTCGAAGCGGCGAGCCCGAGATCGTCGAGCGCCTTGCGCAGCGCCGCCAGATTGTCGTCGGCATTCCTGATGCCGGCCATCGACGTCGGGCCATTGATGCCCGGCGTGATGGTGTTGAGGCTGTCGCCGTGATTGTGCTGGCTGCCGTCCGGGTCGCGCGACCAGAACACCAGAACGAACGGCTTGTTGCGGGCCTTGAACATCGGCAGCACCGCCTTGGTGGCGACGTCGACCATGTAGGCCTGCTGCGCGACGTTGGCCGAGGTCGTGCCCGGCGTCTTGGCGTCGCCCGCCTTTCCGTTGTCGCCGCGCGACGGCGTCGCCAGCGGCAGGCCGGCCTTGGTCATGGCGTCCTTGACCTCGTCGGTGACAGGCACGCCGTTCTTGTTGCCCGTGGAATCGTCGATCACGATCGAGGAGGTCGAGCCGGGCTTGCAAGGGCAGCCGGTGTGGTCGAACAGGTAGGTCGGGCCGACTTTGCCGATCGTGGCGGTCGAATAGCCGGCCTTGCGGGCGAGCTTCAGGATGGTGTCCTCGTTGAGGTAGTCCCCGTTGAAATGCTCGTCGATATCGCCGAGCACGGCGTCGTTCTCGATGAAGGGCACGACGGTGCCGCCGGCCGGCGCCGAGGTGTAGCCCGTGAAGATCGTGTTCGAGAACGTGCCGGTGTCGCCGAGATAGTGGCCCGTCGCCATGGCCGAGCCGTTGGCCATCGTGAAGGTCGGAAACAGCGAGTGCGAATTCTTGAAGTTGACGCCCTTGTCGCGGACGGCGGCCATGGCCGGGGCGGTCTCCGGCGTCACCTTGAGCGCACGCAGGCCGTCGGGAATGAACAGGATGAGGTTATGGGGGGTGGCGTTCTGCGCAGATGCGGCTCCGGACGACAGCAAGGTCAGTCCGGCGCACAGCAGCACGAGCGGGCGGCGCATTGAAAACTCCTGAAGGCAATCGGCGGAATCGCGGCGTCTCGCCGCAGGGAAGAGCTGTAGTTTTGCCGGGTGACAGTTTTGTTACAAGAGGCTCGGAGGGCCGCCGACAGCGCTCCGGGCAGGATTTTCTTGCGGCGGGCTCGTCGGTGGCAGGAACTAGGGTATGGCTTTCTGGTTGTCGGCTCACAATCAACAGGAGCACACCATGCCTGCCGACAAAGACCTCAACGAGCTCTTCCTCGATACCCTCAAGGACATCTACTACGCCGAGAAGCAGATCCTGAAGACGCTGCCGAAAATGGCCAAGGCGGCGCAGTCGGAGAAGCTGGCGACGGCGTTCGAGAAGCACCACGACGAGACCGAAGGCCAGATCGAGCGGCTCGAGCAGATCTTCGAGCTGATCGGCAAGCCCGCCCGCGGCAAGAAGTGCGATGCGATCGAGGGCATCATCGACGAGGGCAAGGAGATCATGGACGAGTACAAGGGGACGCAGGCGCTCGACGCCGGCCTTCTTGCGGCAGCGCAGGCGGTCGAGCACTATGAGATGTCGCGCTATGGCACCCTGAAGGCCTGGGCGCTCAAGCTCAACCTGCCGAAGGCCGCCAAGCTGCTCGACCAGACGCTGAATGAAGAGCGGAAGACCGACGAGACGCTGACCAAGATCGCTGAGACTGCGGTCAACTACGAAGCCGCGGCATGACCATCGGCCGATCGTGATCACAACGCCGCCAGCGTGCCACCAGCGCTGGCGGCGGCGTCACGAGTCGCACCTTCGGGGCCTGGTTGGAGCCTGCCAAGGCGCCGACCTCGATATTCTCCCGCCGGTTGCGCATCTCCTTGCGTTCGGAGGAGGCAGGGGGCTGCAAGTCAGCCGCTGCCTATCGGATGGTCCCGATCCCGGCCAGGATGAGGTCGATGCCGGCAAGAAATTGCGCGCGGTCGTCGTGCTCGCGCAGCTCTGTCGCCACCCGATGCACGAACGGGTACTCCGCGGGATCGAGCTGCGTCCACCGCGTGGCGACCGCTCCGAGGAACGCCGCGCGGTCCGTCTCGCGCGGGAGGAGGCGGGCTTTCGCGGCATTCTGCCCGGCCACGCCAAGGATGTAGTTCAAGAGCGCGGACGCGGAATCGAACAGGGCGCTTTCGGGGACACCGAGCGTCTGGAGCCGTCCGCCGACGCTTTCGACGATCTGCAGCATCGCGGACCGCCACGGTTCACGGAAAAGCTGGGCACCCACCCAGGGGTGGGCGTCGATGGCGTCGAACACCCCGAGGGCAACGGCACGGATCGCCTGTCGCGGCTCTGCATCGCCCACGACGCCGGTCATGACACGGGCAATGACGTCATCGGTGGCCGCTGCGAGCAGATCGCTCTTGTTGGCGACGTGCCAATAAATCGCCCCGCTGCCGGTCGCCAGGCGAGCTGCGAGCGCGCGGAAGGTCAGAGCGCTTTCGCCCTCGGTGTCGAGGATCTCGATCGCGGCCTCGACGATTCTCTCCTTCGAGAGCGCATCCGCGCGCCGTTCCGTCCGTTGTGTTCTGCTCGCCATGACCATCTTGACATGATTGGAACGTTGTTCCAATCAACTTTCATGGAACGACGTTCCAGTCAATTTGAAAGGCAGATGATGACGACACCCGTCACGATCGTCGGCGCGGGCCTCGGTGGCCTTACGCTCGCACGCGTCCTCCATGTCCACGGTATCCCGGCTACGATCTATGAGGCGGAGCCATCTGCCGAGACCCGGGCGCAAGGCGGCCAGCTCGATATTCACGAGCACGACGGGCAACGTGCCCTCGCAGACGCCGGCCTCATCGATGCGTTCCGTGAGATCATCCATGAGGGTGGCGCGGCGTCGCGCGTGCTTGACCGGCATGGCACGGTGCTGCTCGCGCAGCCCGATGACGGCCGACGCCCCGAGGTGCTGCGGGGTGATCTGCGGCGGATTCTTCTCGAGTCCCTGCCAGCTGAGACGATCCAGTGGGGCAAGAAGCTGACCGGCGTGGTGCCCCTTGGCGACCACAGGCACGAGCTGAGGTTCGCGGACGGGGCGAGCGTGGTCACGAGCCTGCTGGTCGGCGCCGACGGCGCCTGGTCGAAGGTCCGGCCCCTGCTGTCGGCCGCCAAGCCAGAATATGTCGGCACGACGTTCGTTGAGACCTACCTGCATGACGCCGACGAGCGGCACACCGCGGCGGCCGAAGCAGTCGGCGGCGGCGCATTGTTCGCGCTCGCTCCGGGACAGGGGATCTGCGCGCACCGTGAGGCAGGACAGGTTCTTCACGCCTACGTCGCGCTGAACCGCTCCGCCGAGTGGATCGCCGGCATCGACTTCATGGACGCTGCCGCCGCGACGGCCCGAATTGCGGCCGAGTTCGACGGATGGGCGCCTGCGCTCACCGCGCTGATCACCGACGGCGAAACCCCGCCGGTCCCGCGCATGATCCACACGCTTCCGAACGACCATCGGTGGGACCGTGTGCCTGGGGTGACGCTTCTCGGTGATGCCGCGCACCTGGCGCCGCCGGCCGGCGAGGGCGCGAACCTGGCGATGTTCGACGGCGCCGAGCTCGGCAAGGCGATCGCCGCCCACCCCGGCGACATCGAAGCGGCACTCGCCATCTACGAAGCAGCGCTATTCCCGCGCAGCTCGTCGGCGGCCGCAGGCGCGCATCAAATCCTCAAGCTCTGCCTCGGCGACAGCGCACCATTCGGGCTCGTCGACTTCTTCAACGGGGCCCTGGAGAGGTAGGGCGGGCTCCCGCCTTCGTCACCGTGCCCACCGCCATCACATCGATGTCAGATCGCTGCGGCCAGCGCCGCGATCAGCGCTGGCGGCGTTGCTACGAGTCCGATCTTGAGAAACTGCCAGGCGGACACCTCGATTTTTTCGCGCCGCAGGGCGGTCAGCCACAGGATGGTGGCGAGCGAGCCGGTCACCGAGATGTTGGGGCCGAGATCGACGCCAATCAAAATCGCGCGGATGACCTCATGCGGCAGGTGGTCGCTGGCGGCGACCGAGCCGGCGACCAGTCCCACCGGAAGATTGTTGGCAATGTTGTCGGCCACCGCAGTGATCAGGCCGGCCGCCCAGGCGGTACCGACAGGCGAGCCGGCCACGCCCTGATGCAGCCAGGCGCTGAGCTGGCCGATCGCTCCGGCGCGATTCAGACCCTCGACCATCACGAACAGGCCGGCGACCAGTGGCAGCACGCCCCAGGACACACCTTTGATGGTTGGCCATGGCGACTGCCGGCTGACGAGCAGGATTGCGGCCGCCGTGACCACGCCACAGACGAAGGTCGGCAGGCCCAGTTGCACGTCGAGCGCCGAGGCGGTCAGCAACACGGCGGCAATCGCCATGATTCCGACCGCGGCGAGCCGACCCTCGCGGCTCAGATGCGGCTTGTCGACATCGGTCCGCAGCGTCTCCTCACGGAGCGCGCGGCGCTGGGTCAGCCACAGCGCGACATAGGTCAGGGCGATCGCGGCCATCGAGGGCAAAGTGAACTGGCGCAGCCATTCGGTCAGATGCGGCATGCGTTCGCCGAACACGACCAGATTGGCCGGATTGGAGATTGGCAGCACGAAGCTCGCGGCATTGGCGATGAAGGCGCAGACGTAGAGATAGGGCAGCGGCGAAGCGCCGGCGGCGCGCGTGGCGGCATAGACGGCCGGCGTCAGCACGATCGCGGTGGCATCGTTGGAGAGCACCACGGTGACCAGGGTACCGACCGCATAGACCAACAGGAACAGGAGTTGCGGCGAGCCGCGCGCATGCTCCACGGCATAGGCCGCGAGATAGTCGAACAAGCCCTCGCGGCGGGCCAGCTCGGCAATCAGCATCATGCCGATCAGGAACAGATAGACGTCGACGCCCTTGCGGATGCCGGTGAGCGCATCAGCGACAGGCAGCAGGCCGAGCGCGACCAACAGGATCGCGCCGGCGACGGCCCACACGGCCTCGGGCAGCCGAAACGGGCGGATGATGACGCCGGCGGTGGCGGGAATGATGATGGCGTAAGCGAGCCAGGTATCTTGCAGGGACATGATCAGGGATCGATAGAGCAAATCATTCGGCGGGGATAGCGGGCGAGGACGCCGCATCCGGATGCGCGGCCTCCGGTCCACCGGTCTCGGGAAGCAGCCGCCAGCATACGATCACGGCGGCCGCGCCGAGGGCCAGGAACGCGGCGCTGTAGCCGCCATGGACGACGACCGGGCCCGCCAGCGCGGTCGACAGCGCCGCGCCAATGCTCTGCGCTGTAATCACGGCGCCCTGAGCAATGTTGAAGCGGCCGGTGCCGCGCATCAGGTCCGCGACGATCACCGGCATGATCGCGCCGAAGATGCCGGCGCCGGGGCGCGCGAAGCGCGCACTACCTACTCAGCGCGGCAGCGGCGCCTTCTCGGCCATCGCCTTGCGCAGGATGCGCGACAGCGACTCCACCGAATAGGGCTTCTTGATCAGCTCGAAGCCGTGATGGGCGTTCTCCGCGAGCACGTGGCTGTAGCCGGATGTCAGCACCACCGGCAGGCCGGGATAGCGGTCGCGGATGATGCCGGCGAGCTCCAGGCCGTTGATGCCGGGCATGATGACGTCGGAGAACACGAGGTCGACCGCGAATTCGTCGTTCGCCAGGATTGCCAGTGCATCGGCGGCATTGGCGACGCGGCGCGTCACATAGCCGAGGTCCTCGAGCAGCTCGGTCGAGAACTGCCCCACCTCGTCATTGTCCTCGACCACGAGCACGCGGTAGCCGCGCCCGATGGTCGCCGGCTCGATGCGCGCGGAGCCGGCTTCCGTGCCGGATTGCGGTGCCGTGGCCTGCGGCAGGTAGATCGTGAAGGTCGCGCCGTGGCCGATGCGGCTGTCGACCGCGATGTCGCCTTCGGACTGCTTGGCGAAGCCGAATGCCTGGCTGAGGCCGAGACCCGTGCCCTTGCCGACCTCCTTGGTGGTGAAGAAGGGTTCGAAGATCGCGTTGAGGTGGTGAGGCGCGATGCCGCCCCCGGTGTCGGCGACCGAAATCGCGATGAAGGCACCGGGCCGGGGGCCCTGGCCACGCAAGGCCGGGATGCTCTCGGTCCGCTGCACGCCGATTTTCAGATGTCCTTCACCATTCATGGCGTCGCGCGCATTGACCGCGAGATTGATCAACGCGGTCTGGAATTGCGCGACGTCGGCGAGGGTGAACAGTCCGCTGTTCGTGACCGCGAGCTCGATCTGGATGCGGCCGCCGACGAGAGGACGGATCAGCTGCACGACGTTTTCGACCTGCTCGCCAACGTTGAACACCTGCGGCGTCAAGGGTTGCCGCCGCGCGAAGGCCAGAAGTTGCGCGGTCAGCTTCGAGGCGCGCTCCACCGTCTCGGAGATCGCGTCGACATAGCGCCGCCGCCGCTCCTCGGGGAGATCGCGGCGGCGCAGGAAGTCGGTGGCCGAGCGGATGATGGTGAGCAGGTTGTTGAAATCGTGCGCGACGCCGCCGGTGAGCTGGCCGATCGCCTCCATCTTCTGCGACTGCCGCAACAGCTCCTCGCCCTGGATGCGCTCGGTGACGTCGACCGCCTCGGCGACCGCGCCGGTGACCACATCATGCTGGTCGAACAGAGGCCGCATCGAAAGCTCGAAATGTCGCTGGCCGCTGGCGAAATCGAGCCGCATCTCGGTCCGAAAGCTCTCGCCGGCGAGAACGCGGGCGAACGCCTTGCGCAGCATCTCGGTCACGCCCGGCGTATGGGTGAACCAGGGCGCATCCCAGAGCGGCTGGCCGATGACGTTCACTTCACCGGCGCGCATGCCGGCGACCGCGATGCGGTTGGCATGCAGCACGCGGCCCTCGACGTCGAGGATGGCCTGATACTGATTGCTGGTGTCGAAGATCGCGCGCATGCGCGCTTCATTGGCCTCGAGTTGGGCGGTGCGCTCCTTGATCCGCTCTTCGAGGGTCTCGTTGATGCGGCGCAGCTCGATCTCGGCCTGCTTGGCGGCCGTGACGTCGTGAGCGACGCCGATGAATCCGACATGTTTGCCGTTCGCGTCCCAGCGCGGCTGCGATTCCGAGCGCAGCCAGCGCCATTCGCCGTCGGCGCGGCGGTAGCGCGCCTCGAGGAAGAACGGCTTCAGCGAGCGCTCTCCCGATTGCTGCTGCTCCAGGATGCGCGGAAGATCCTCGGGATGCAGCACCTTGCGCCAGTCGAAGGCCAGCGTCTCGTCATGGGGCAGGCCGAGGAAATCGACATAGGCGCGATTGACGAAGGAGCGGGTGCGGTCGAGCTTCGTCACCCAGATCGGCACCGGGGCGCTGTCGGCGATCAGCCGGAAGCGCTCCTCGCTCTCGCGCAGCTTGGCCTGCGCCAGCATCTGGTCGGTGACATCGATATGCGCGCCGACCAGGCGGATGGCGCGGCCGTTCCAGTCGCGCTCGATGCGGGCGATGACGCGGACCCACCGGATCTCGCCATCGCTGGGACGGATGATGCGGTATTCGGTGGTGTAGTCCTCCTGCTTGCTCTTGACCGCGGCGATGAACTCCTGCTCGGCCTTGACGCGGTCGTCGGGATGGACGCGCCTGACCCAGTCTTCGTGAGTCTCGTGAACGGCTTCCGGCGGCAGGCCGTGAATGATCAGGTATTCGGGGGAGCGGCGGTTGCGGTAGCCTTCGCGCAGGTCGACCTCGACGCCGCCGACCCGGGCGATCCGCTGGATGCGCGCGAGCTCCGCCTCGCGTTCCTGCAGCGCGCGATAGGCCTCATCGCGATCGCGCGCGATCTCCTCGATATGCTGGCGCAGCGCGTCGGCGGCAGCCTCCGGCCTCACTTCGTCTCTGGGCGCATCCGCGCTGTTCATGCTGACCTGCACTGATGTGGCGAGCAGTCGCCCGAGAATTCCATCGCGGGTGTTCGGAAGCTTGGCGACATTGGGACCAAGGAAAGCAAACTGACCAGAGATTAAGGCGGGCAAACGCCGGCATGACGAGAACGTCGGGGCAGACAAAAAGTTCCGCGCTCCCGGAACGGACTGTTACTGTCGTGCGTCGTCAGGCCCTGAACACCGCAACACGTAGGTCCACGCCGTGAAGCTCTTCGTCTGTCAGGTCTGCACGAACATCCTGTACTTCGAGAATCGGAGCTGCGGGCGCTGTGGCCATCAGCTCGCCTTCATGCCGGAGCGCCAGATCCTGTCGGCGATCGAGCCGGCGGAGGAGGGCTTTCGGACACTCGCCGACCACGGGACGGGGCGCTTCTTCTGCGCCAATGCCGAGCACGACGCCTGCAACTGGCTGCTCGAGACCGGCGAGACCGCAGGCTTCTGCCGCGCCTGCCGGCACAACGGCACCATTCCCAATCTGTCCGATCCCGCGCAGCTCGCGGGATGGCGCGAGCTGGAGGTGGCCAAGCACCGACTGTTCTACTCGCTGATCCGATGGAAGCTCCCTGTGAAGACACGGATCGAGGATCCCGAGCACGGGCTGATCTTCAACTTCCTCGCCGATGACCCCGTCGGCCAGCAGAAGGTCATGACGGGCCACGACAACGGCCTCGTCACCATCGCGCTGGCCGAGGCCGACGATTTCGAGCGCGAGCGACGGCGGCTCGAAATGGACGAGCCGTACCGGACCTTGCTCGGTCATTTCCGCCACGAGGTCGGGCACTATTTCTGGGACGTGCTGGTGCGCGATGCCGGCAGGCTCGAGGAATGCCGGGCCGTGTTCGGCGACGATACCCAGGACTACGGCGAGGCGCTGAGGCGGCATTACGATCAGGGGCCGCCGGCGGATTGGCAGGACAATTTCGTTTCGGCCTACGCCACCACGCATCCGTGGGAGGATTTTGCCGAGACCTGGGCGCACTACCTCCACATCGTCGACACGCTGGAGATGGCCTCCGAGTTCGGCATCGAGATCGATCCGCCCGCCGACCAGATCGGCGGGCTGACGGCGCGCGTCACCTTCGATCCGTATGTCGCGGAGGATTTCGACACCATCGTCAACGCCTGGCTGCCATTCACCTTCGCCATGAACAGCGTCGCCCGGGCGATGGGCGCGCGCGATCTCTATCCGTTCATCCTGACGCCGCCGGTCATCGGCAAGCTCGGCTTCGTCCACCATCTGGTGCGGCAGGGCGCACAGCAGGAGTCTGTCGCTCTGGCTCCCGAAAAGCCACAGGCCGAGCCGCAGCAGGAAGAGATCGGGGCGGCGTGATCCGCCTTGACTCCTTCGAACATAAAGTGAACATGGCGGCGTGACCGGAGCGAGGACCGTCATCGCGCATGCCCAGATCGCAATCCAAGACCGATGCCGCGGACACCGAAGACCTCGCGCTGGACGCCGCCGTGGACCAGGCCATTGCTGCCTGCGG
This sequence comes from Bradyrhizobium sp. SZCCHNRI20481, assembly GCF_032485055.1. NCBI lineage: Bacteria > Pseudomonadati > Pseudomonadota > Alphaproteobacteria > Hyphomicrobiales > Nitrobacteraceae > Bradyrhizobium > Bradyrhizobium sp. SZCCHNRI20481. The sequence goes on along the minus strand of NZ_JAUEUE010000017.1, from coordinate 24,906 downwards.
GGGCGATCCGCGGGCGGCCATTCGTGCCCTGATCGTTGCGAACGATTTTCTCGAGACCGAGGTCGGCGAACTGATGAAGGCGGTGTCGCACGCCTATGCCCGCGGACGTTTCCACAGCTATTCCGGCTGACGGCAAGGGACGCAGCTGGCATGCCTCGCCGGACGGCAGGGGCGGAACGAGAGGCGGGTTGCGCGCGGGCGATTTTGGTATAGACGAACCGGTCAAGCTCGCGGTGTTACGCCTGTGCCACGAGCGGGGAGCCCGCCCAAAGGTATCAAGCAAGAAATGTTCAAAACCATTCTGATCGCGAACCGCGGCGAGATCGCCTGCCGGGTCATCAAGACCGCCCGCCGCATGGGAATCCGGACCGTTGCGGTCTATTCGGAAGCCGACCGCGATGCGCTTCATGTCGAGATGGCCGATGATGCCGTGCTGATCGGCCCGCCCGCCGCCGCCGAGAGCTATCTCCTGATCGACCGCATCGTCGAGGCCTGCCGCAAGACCGGCGCCGAGGCGGTGCATCCGGGCTACGGCTTCCTGTCCGAGCGCGAGGCGTTTCCGCGGGCGCTGGCCGAGGCTGGCATCGTCTTCATCGGCCCCAACCCCGGCGCCATCGCCGCGATGGGCGACAAGATCGAATCGAAGAAGGCGGCCGCCAAGGCCAAGGTCTCGACCGTGCCAGGCTTCCTCGGCGTCATCGAGGACGACAAGCATGCCGTGCGCATCGCCGACGAGATCGGCTATCCCGTCATGATCAAGGCCTCCGCCGGCGGCGGCGGCAAGGGCATGCGCATCGCGCATTCGACCGCCGAGGTGGCCGAGGGCTTCAACCTCGCCAAGGCCGAGGCCAAGGCCTCGTTCGGCGACGACCGCGTCTTCATCGAGAAGTTCATCGTCGATCCCCGCCACATCGAGATCCAGGTGCTCGGTGACAAGCATGGCAACGTGATCTATCTCGGCGAGCGCGAGTGCTCGATCCAGCGCCGCAATCAGAAGGTCATCGAGGAGGCGCCGTCGCCGCTGCTCGACGAGGAGACGCGGCGCAAGATGGGCGAGCAGGCGGTCGCGCTCGCCAAGGCCGTGAACTACGACTCCGCCGGCACCGTGGAGTTCGTCGCCGGCCAGGACAAGAGCTTCTACTTCCTGGAGATGAACACCCGCCTGCAGGTCGAGCATCCCGTCACCGAGCTCGTCACCGGCATCGATCTCGTCGAGCAGATGATCCGCGTCGCCGCCGGCGAGAAGCTCGCGCTTGCGCAGAAGGACGTCGCGCTGACCGGCTGGGCGGTGGAGTCGCGCGTCTATGCGGAAGATCCGTTCCGCAGCTTCCTGCCCTCGATCGGGCGCCTCGTGAAGTATCGCCCGCCGGCCGAGAGCAAGGCGGACGGCATCACCGTGCGCAACGACACCGGCGTGCAGGAGGGCGGCGAGATCTCGATCTACTACGATCCGATGATCGCCAAGCTGGTCACCCATGCGCCGTCGCGGGCTGCCGCGATCGAGGCGCAGTCGACCGCGCTCGATGCGTTCTATGTTGACGGCATCCGCCACAACATCCCGTTCCTGTCGGCGCTGATGAACCATCCGCGCTGGCGCGAGGGAAGGCTGTCGACCGGTTTCATCGCCGAAGAGTTTCCCAAGGGCTTCGCCGCGCGTGCGCCGGAAGGCGAGATCGCGCGCCGGCTTGCGGCGGTGGGCGCCGCGATCGACCACGTGCTCGGCGAGCGCAAGCGGCAGATCTCGCAGCAGATGATCGGCCGGCCCGTGAAGCGGCAGGGCCGCCGCGCGGTGTGGCTCGGACGCGACGAGATCCTGCTCGACATCACCAGGGAGAACGGCGCGATCACGGTTCGCTTCGTCGGGGCCGACGGCAAGGTCGGCCCGGCGCATCAGTTGGTGTCGGACTGGAAACCGGGCGATGCGGTCTGGCACGGCACCATCGATGGCGCTGCCATCGCGGTGCAGACGCGCCTCATTGCGAACGGCGTGCGGCTCGCGCATCAGGGCGTTGAAGCGCCGGTCTACGTCTACACGGAAGCCGAGGCGACCGCGGCGCGGCTGATGCCGGTCGTCGCCGCCGGCGACAGCGGCAAGAAGCTGTTGTGCCCGATGCCCGGCCTCGTGGTCTCGATCGCCGTGACCGAAGGGCAGGAGGTCAAGGCCGGCGAGACGCTCGCCGTGGTCGAAGCCATGAAGATGCAGAACGTGCTGCGCGCCGAGCAGGACGGTACGGTGAAGAAGATCCACGCGACAGCCGGCGCTACGCTTGCGGTGGACGCGCTGATCTTGGAGTTTGCGTAAGCAGCAGTCATCGTCATTGCGAGCGCAGCGACGCAATCCAGAGCTCGACAGATAGCTCTGGAATGCTTCGTCGCTTCGCTCCTCGCAATGACGGGAAAGAGGGGGCGAGGATGACCTTCCGTGCACGCAGAGAGGCGCTCCGTGCGATCCTCGCCGGCGATCGCTGCATCCATCCGGGCTCGGTGTACGACGCGATCTCGATCCGCATCGCCGAAGATCTCGGCTTTGAGCTCGGCATGTTCGGCGGTTCGGCTGCCTCGCTCGCCGTCCTCGGCGATCCCGACATCGCGCTGATCACGTTGACCGAGTTGGCGGAGCAGATGCGGCGGATGTCGCGCGCCGCCGCGCTGCCGGTGCTGGTCGATGCCGATCACGGCTATGGCAATGCGATGAACGTGCGCCGCACGGTGCAGGAGCTGGAGGCGGCCGGTGCCGCGGGTCTCACCATCGAGGATACGCTGCTGCCGCAGGCTTTTGGCGAGGCGAAGCCGCAGTTGGTCTCGCTTGCCGAAGGGGTCGGCAAGGTGAAGGCGGCGCTCGACGGCCGAGGCGATCCCGCGCTGGTCATTCTGGGACGAACGGGGGCCGTCTCCATCGCCTCGCTCGACGACGCGATCGTGCGCGCCAAGGCCTACGAGGCCTGCGGCGTCGACGGCCTGTTCTTCACTGGCATCACCTCGCGCGATCAGCTCGATGCAATTGCGGCAGTCACCACATTGCCGATCGTGCTCGGTGGCGCGCCGGAGGAGATGTCCGATCTCGGCTATCTCGCCTCGCGCCGCGTCCGCGTCGCGCTGCAGGGCCATGCGCCGATCGCGGCCGCGACGCAGGCGGTGTATGAGACGCTGAAGGCGCTGCGCGAGGGCGCCTCGCCGAAGCAGCTCAAGGGGCTGCCTTCGGCCGAACTGACCGCGCGCGTCATGCGCGATGGCGACGTGAAGAAGAGACTTCGCGAGTTCCTGGGGCTTGGTTCATGATCGGTCGCGCCATCGTCCACGTCACGGTCCGCGGCCGCGTCCAGGGCGTCGGCTACCGCGCCTGGGTCGAGGATCAGGCCATCCTCAACGGCCTCGAAGGCTGGGTCCGCAACCGCAGCGACCGCAGCGTCGAGGCGGTCTTCGCCGGTCCCGCCGACGACGTCGCGGCGATGGTCACGGCCTGCCGCAAAGGGCCGCCGGCTGCGCGTGTCGACGACGTGATCGACGTCGCCGGGACGGTCGATCAGCTCGCATTGCGTCGGCCCGGCGAATCGTTCTCGGTGCTGCAGACGGCGTAGTTGTCTTCCGTTGCCGACTACCGATCGTGCACATTTGTCGGCTTTCTGTTCTGGACGGCTTTGGTCCTGCTGCAGGTGCATTTCACCCGCGGTGCACCGTAGAGCGGCCGCTGTCGCTCACCCAGCCGAGATCACCAGCGCCTGTATGCGGCCCTCGATCGGTCCGTCGCCGAACCGGCGCGCCAGCGCGTTCGCGGCCGCCTGCGTGACGGCTGCGAGGCCGGGCGTGCCGCGCGCTTCGATCTCGCCGCGCATCGGCGTGCCCTGGCAGAACGCCATTGCCGACTGATGTGGCGAGGCGGCGCGGCTGCGATGTGCAACCGTCTCGATCACGATATCGGTGAAGCCTGCTGCTGTCAGATCGGCCTCGATCCGCCCGGTGTCGTAGTAGCCGTGCGGAGTCCGGGTGAAGAACTGCGGCGGGTTTTCGGGGAACACCTGCTGCAACGTCTCGTGAACGACGTGAGGGATTTCGTTCTCCTCGATCCGGTCCCAGACATTGAAGACGAAACGTCCTCCGGGCCTGAGCACGCGGCGGGCCTCAGCATAACCCTTGACGCGATCGGGGAAGAACATCGCGCCGAACTGACATGCGACGGCATCGAAGCTCGCGTCGGCAAAGGGCAGGGCCAGCGCATCCGCTTGACGAAATGCGATGCGGCTCTCGGTGGCGAGATGCGTCTTCGCCTGTGCGAGCATCGGCTCGTTGAGGTCGGTGGCGGTGATCCGGACCTCCGGCGGCAGTTGCGCGTGCAGCGCCCTCGTGACCACGCCGGTGCCCGCCGCCGTCTCCAGCACGTCGCGCGGCAGGCAGGCCGCGATGCGCCGCGCAAGATCCTGCGCGTAGGGCACGAAGATCAAGGGCACCAACAGTTGATCGTAGATCTGCGGGATCGATCCGGTGAAAGCCTTGTCGGATGCCGTCATGGCTTGCTCCTGTTGCAGATGGGGCAGGCGGGGATCAGGCGGTCTCGGCGCGCGCAAGAGGGGCGCTGTAACATCCGTCTTGCCAGCCACCCGCCCGGTTCAAATAAGACGCCCTTGACATTCACTCTCTACGGTCAGATATTTCTGTCATGACAGAAACACCAGGCAATCGGAAGCTTCCTCCCGCCGTCGAGCGCTTCATCCTCAACTGGGGCGACATGGGCGACCAGTGGGGTGTGAACCGCTCGGTGAGCCAGATCCACGGCCTGCTGTATCTCGCCGAGAAGCCGATGACGGCGGAGGACATTGCCGACACGCTCGGCATGGCCCGCTCCAATGTCTCGAACTCGCTGAAGGAGCTGCTCGCCTGGGGCTTGATCCGGCGCGTGCCGATCCTCGGCGACCGCCGCGATCATTTCGAGGCCGAGACCGACATCTGGGAGGTGGCGCAGCGGATCGCGGCCGGCCGCAAGGAACGCGAGATCGATCCGGCCATCGCGGCGCTGCGCGCCTGCGTCGCGGAAGCGACCGGCGATCCCACGATCAGCGCGGTCGCAGCCAAGCGTCTGAAGGACATGCTGGCGTTCACCGAGCTGATCGACCGCTGGTACGTGCAGATGCTGAAGGTGCCGCGGCCGCGTCTCGTCGCGCTGATCAAGCTCGGCGAGAAGATTGCAAATCTGTTGCCGTCGGGAAGGTCCAGGTCCGGCAGCGCTTGAGGAGAGTGGAGGGCGTCATGGTCACCATGCGACATCTCGGACTTTCAACGTCCTCCAGCGCCCGGCTCCATGATGATCACAGGTTCCGCGCGCTGCTGTCCGCCGAAGACTGGGGACGACTGCCGGTGTCGATCTGGCGCCGCTTCTCCAAGAAACTCGCCGACGGCGCCACCGTCGTCTATGTCGGCGAGGTCGATCAGGCCGAGATCAGCCGTGCCGGCTTCTGGTTCGCGCATCTGGCACGGCTGATCGGCGGGCCGCTGCCGACGCGCGCGGACATCGGTGTGCCGATGATCGTCGCGGTGACGGAGGACGCGGCGAGAGGCGGTCAGATCTGGACACGCATTTGCGGGCGCCCGCATGGCTTCCCGCAGGTGATCCATTCCGCCAAGCGCTTCGCCGGTCCAACGGGGCTCGAGGAATATCTCGGCTGGGGCCTTAGCATGAGCCTGCGTGTCGGCGTCGCCGATGGGGCGCTTCATTTCCATAGCGCCGGCTACACGTTCGACTTCGCGGGCCGGCGCTGGGCGCTGCCGGCATGGCTCACGCTCGGCGACCTCACCGTCACCCATTCCGATCTCGGCAGCGGCGTCTTTCGCTTCTCGCTCGAGATCACCCACCCGCGCTTCGGGCGCATCATCCGCCAGAGCGCCGTGTTCCGGGAGTCCACACCATGACGCCGCTGCTCTGGTCCCTGATCGCGCTGCAGATCGTGATGGGCGTGTTCGACACCTTCTATCACCATGAGTTCACCGAGCGCCTGGCGTGGCGGCCGTCGCAGCAGGGCGAGCTCAAGCTGCACGGTATCCGCAACGTGCTCTATGCGCTGCTGTTCGCCGTCCTCGGCTGGTGCGAGGTGCATGGATTGTTCGCAATCCTCGTGCTCGCGGTGCTCGTGGCCGAGATCGCCATCACCTTGACCGATTTCGTCGAGGAGGATCTGACGCGCAGGCTCCCACCGAGCGAGCGTATCAATCACACGCTGCTCGCCATCAACTACGGCGCGATCCTGATGCTGCTGGTGCCGCTGCTGATCGGCTGGGCGACGCGGCCTTCTGCGATCGGGCCGGCCTATGCGGGCGTGCTGAGCTGGATTGCTGCCGCGGCCGCGGTTGGCGCTGCTCTGTGCGGTCTGCGCGACTTCACCGCGGCACGGCGCCTGGCGCGGATGTCACAGCCCGATGCCGCCGCGCTGGTCGCGGCGCTGCCGCCGGCGCAGACCATTCTCGTCACCGGTGCGACCGGCTTCATCGGCACGCGGCTGGCGGCGAGTCTCACCGCGGCCGGCCATCATGTCGTCGCCCTGGTGCGCGACCCGGCCAAGGCCGCAATGTTGCCGGCGCCGCTGACGTTGATCACCAGTCTCGATCAGCTCGCCTCCGCCATCCGCATCGACGCGATCGTCAATCTCGCCGGCGAGCCGATCGGCAACGCACCGTGGACGGCGGCCAAGCGCGCGACGATCCTGCAGTCGCGGCTGGCTACGACGGAAGCCGTCGTCTCTCTGATTGCTCGGCTCGACCGCAAGCCGAATGTATTGGTCAACGGCTCGGCGATCGGCTGGTACGGCCTGTGGCAGGACCAGCCGCTGACCGAATCCGCCAAGTCGCATGCCTGCTTCAGTCATGACCTCTGCGACGCCTGGGAGCAGGCGGCTCGCGGTGCCGAAGCACATGGCGTCCGCGTCGCATTGCTGCGGATCGGTCTCGTCGTCGGCCGCGACGGCGGCTTCCTGGCGCGGATGCTGACGCCGTTCGAATTCGGCCTGGGCGGGCCATTCGGCTCCGGCCTGCAATGGATGTCCTGGATCGAGCGCGACGACCTGATCCGGCTGATCGCGCATGTCGTTGCGACCGACAGCATCACCGGTCCCATCAACGCGACGGCGCCGCTGCCAGTGCGCAACCTCGCCTTCGCCGCCGAGCTCGCGCGCTGCCTGCGGCGCCCGGCGCTGCTGCGCGTTCCCGCCGGCCTGCTGCGCCGGATCGGCGGCGACCTCGCCGAGGAGCTTTTGCTCGGCGGCCAGCGCGTGGTGCCGAACAAGGCGTTGTCGAGCGGTTTCGTGTTCCGCCATCAGAGCCTGCGCAGCGCGCTCGAAGCCATCCTGTGAGCGGCCGAAAGCGTCACGATTGCTCGGCGCGCGTCATCGTCGCCGATGGCAACTCGCCGAACGTGGCGCGATAGTAGCGGGCGAAGTGTCCGGCATTGGCAAAGTTGCAGGCGGCGGCCGCCGCCGCAACCGTGACGGCCGGATCTCCGGACCGCAGCATCTCGTGGGCGCGCCGCAGGCGCACCGACTTGGCAAAGGCCATCGGCGAATAGCCGCGCACGCGCTCGAACAGACGGAAGATCGAGCGGGCGCTGACGCCGGCTTCGCGCGCAAGGCGCTCGATCGTGATCGGCTCGCGCCAGTTGGCCTCGATGTAATCTTCGAGCCGCTTGACCAGGCCGAAATCCGGCATCGGAGAGGGATCCAGGAGCGTGTCGCGGAAACGATGACGGCTCGCGCAGAGGAAGGCGACATGCACCGCATCCTCCAGCTCGCGATAGACCGCAGCGGGGAACGCCGCATCCTGCTCGTTCAGCTGGGTCGTCAGGAAATCGAGCAGCCGCATCAGGCTGCGGGCCTGCGGATCGGCAGCCGGAATGCCGGGGGCGATCGCAAAGTCGGCGCGCGGCTGCACGCCGACCAGCGCCGTCAGGCGCCGCCGCAGCGCTTGCGGATCGAGCCGCAAAGTGAGGCGTCGATGGCCACCCTGGCACGCCATCTGCCATGGCACGCCAGCCGGCGCGACGGCGAACTGATGCTCGTTGACGTCGGTCGCCTCGCCGCGGGCGCAACTGACCGCGCGTCCCTTCAGGGCGATCTGCACCCTGATGAAGTCGGCCGCACGATGGTCGCAGACCATGTCGCAGGTCGTGGTGCCAAAGGCGAGGCCGATGGTCTCAAGTTCGATCAGGTTGACGATCGCCTCGAAGCGCTCGGCGTTCCTGAAGTCGACGCGCTCGGCGCCGAGCCGGCGCCCCGCGAGGTCGCGCAGCACGTCGGCGTTGGAGGTTCGGATCAGCGCGTGGCGATGTAACGGTTCGAGGCCGGTCGCGCCGGTCGAGGCCGGGCTCGGCTTTGCTGGGGCGCTGACGAGGTCAGCTGCGGTCAAGAGACGGTTCAAGCCGCTGCTCCTGAGCTCCGATCATCAACCCATGCTACATCAGGCTCCGCGGGCGTCAATTACTTCGACATCGCGGCGCTTCGGAAGGCCGCGGCCAGCGTGCGCAAGGCCGCGCGCTTGGCCGCGTCTCCTGCCTTTGCATGCAGCATCACCTTGGAACGGCCGAGCTTGGGCAGGCCGAGATCCGGTCCGACATCGATCAGTCCGCTCGGCGCGATCCGGCGGGCCAGCGGCGCAACCGCAAGACCGGCGCGCGCGGCCGCCGCAACGGCCGTCACCCCGCCGCCGACGAACGTCTCGCTGAAGCTGATTCGGGCGCGCTCGAGAGCGCGGACCGCGATGCTGCGCACGCCGCAGGGCGGCGCGAGCGTGGCGAGCGGCAGCGTGCCGCCCGCCGGCAGACGAAATCTGGGAGCTGCGAACCAGCCGAACTCGTCCGTGATCAACGCCTCGCCACCGCGGCGGCTCGCCTCCTGGCGGACGATCACGGCGTCGAGCTTGCCGGCATCGTAGCGGTCGAGCAGGTCGCGCGAGAAGCCGATGCTGACCGACAGGACGAGGTCCGCCGTGGCAGCATGGAGCTGCTCGAGCATCGGCACCAGCTCGGGGCCGGCGACGTGATCGCTGATCCCCAACGACAGCAGCGGCCGGATGCTGGGGGCTCCGGTGAGCGCGAGGTCATGCGCGGCAACCAGCGCGCGGGCGTTCTCGGCGAAAGCCGCGCCGTCGGCGGTGAGCCGGACCGCGCGCGGCGAACGCTCGACCAGCCGCTTTCCGAGCAGCGCTTCCAGTCGCTGCAGCTTCAGGCTGACCGCGGCCTGGGTGGTGCCGAGCGTCTCGGCCGCCCGCGTGAAGCTGTGCAGCTCGCTCACCAGCAGAAAGGCGCGGACGGTCGCGATGTCGAGCGTGGCGGTCATATGCGTCTGTTATCATTGATATCCATATCGATAACGTACCAAAATGGGCGGCGTGGGGCTAGCTTTGCTCTCGAAGCGCAGTCACGCGCTCGAGACCGGGAGCCAAAAATGCCATTGATCAACATCGTCTATGCCAGCCAGCGTCGCTCGCCCGCGCTGAAGAAGGACATTGCGGACGCCGTCACCGAACTGACCGCACGCATCCTGCGCAAGGATCCCAAGGTCACCGCCGTCATCGTCTCGGAAGCGGATGCCGCGGACTGGTTCGCCGGCGGCGCCGCGCTGGCGGAGCAGGGGCTTTCAAGCTATTGGATCGACGTTCACGTCAGCGAGGGCACCAATACCAAGGACGAGAAGGCCGCCTATCTCGCCGCGGTGTTCGCGCGCATGGCCGAGCTGATCGGACCGCTGCATCACGAGACCTACCTTCATGTCGACGAGGTCAAGGCGGACGCCTACGGCTTCGGCGGCTTGAGCCAGGAGCGCCGCTATGTCGCGGCGAAGCTCGACGTGCCGCCGCAGCGGGGCACCGCGTGAAGCTCAGGCCGTCTCCGGCTGCGCGACGCTGACGGCGCCGAACACGCTCTCGAACGCCTGCCGGAGCGCGATGTCGACATCGGCGAGCGTCACCGGCAGGCCGAGATCGACCAGGCTGGTGACGCCGTAGCGCGGATCGGTCACGCCGCAGGGCACGATGGCCTGAAAGTGCGACAGGTCCGGCTCGACATTGATGGCGATGCCGTGAAAGGTGACCCAGCGCTTCAGCCGCACGCCGATCGCGGCGATCTTGTCCTCATGGCCCTCGCCCTTGTCGGGCCGTTTGACCCAGACACCGACGCGATCCTCGCGCCGCTCGCCGCGCACGTTGAAGGCGTCGAGGGTTCGGATGATCGTCTCCTCGAGCGCGGCGACATAGGCGCGTACGTCGGGGCGCCGCCGCTTCAGGTCGAGCATGACATAGGCCACCCGCTGGCCGGGCCCATGATAGGTGACCTGGCCGCCACGGCCGGTCGGCACCAGCGGAAAGCGCGGATCGCGCAGGTCTTCCGCCTTGCCCGACGTACCGGAGGTGTAGACCGGCGGGTGTTCGAGCAGCCAGACCATCTCCGCGGCCTCGTTGGCGGCGATCGCCGCCGCCCGCGCCTCCATGAATTCGGTGGCCTGGGCGTAGTCGACCAGCGAATCGGAGATGCACCACGCCACGGCGTTGCCGGGGGGGCCCGCAAAGGTGGTCAGGTCGAGTGTTTGGCGGCTGTTAACCATTGGCTAACCACAACATGGTGATGTCTGGGCAACGAAAATCCAGTCGTGACTTCGGTGGTCCTGCAGTGTCAACCCTCGATAAAGTGACAGTCGACCTGATGGTCGTTCTCGGCACCTGCTCCATGCCCATCCACCAGGTTCTGCGCCTGTCCCGCGGCGCCATCATCGAGCTGGACGCCACCGAGGCCGACGACGTCAAGGTGCTCGCCAACAACCTGCCGATCGCCAACGGGGTCGTGCTGGTCGACCGCAACCGCATCGCGGTCGAGGTCAAGCAGATGCTGCCGCGCTCGCCGACGCCGACGTCGCGATAGCGGCCCCGGGCGGCGCGAAAACCATCCACAATCCGGTATTTTAGGGCAGGGCGGGCCTTGTCCCCCCGACATCGATTTGATACACGGGCGCCACTGATCCGGTGCCGCCCTTCCTCTGGCCCCGGCTTCTTCTTCGCGCTCGTGGCGGAATTGGTAGACGCGCTGCCTTGAGGTGGCAGTGGGTAACACCGTGGGGGTTCGAGTCCCTCCGAGCGCACCATAAATCCTCGTTTAATCCTTGAAATCCTTGAACTTTTTTCTGTATGTTGCCTGGGAATGTTACCGATCGTTCCCGCGGGGCGTTGCTGTCCTGTTTTCTGCGACGGGCTTGAGAAAATCCTCCGATGACAGGCTCTGGTCGAACGCGACCACCTCGTCCATTCCGCTGATGCCAGGCTTCTCACGGTTGGCTTGGGCGATGTCGTGAGCCGGCATTTCGGGGTCTCGATGCTGGTACACGACGCGCCGACGAAGGGCCGTTCTTCGGCTACCCGTTTGCTTTCCGCGGCAAGAAGGCGTTGGTGCTGAAGGTCCGGTTCTGTGACGGCAATGGGGGGCGTCTGTTCACCAAACGCATCGACCAGGGCGGCTTCGTGTGGCGCTGCGGGCACCAGTCATGTCACGATGAGCTTGGATCACCCTTCTTTCGAAGTGCGAGCTTCAGGGCGACGCCCCCAATTCTCGAATCCTCGATCCATAGTCGACCATCATAGAGACTGGTCAGGTCGCGGGCAATCGCCAGACCGAGCCCAGTGCCCGGCTTCGCGTCGTCAAGTCTCGTGCCCACGTCGAATACGCGCATTCGCTCTTCGACCGGAATGCCGGGCCCGTCGTCCTCCACCGTGATCAAGACGGTGCTGTCGAGATCCTCGATCGAAATCACGACGCGGTCATGTGCCCATTTTGCCGCATTGTCGAGCAGGTTGCCGATGAGTTCGGTCAGATCGTTCGTATCGCAGGCAACGACGACGTCGGCTGCTCCTTCGACTTCGAACCGCCGGTCGTGCCCCGGGCTGAATCGCGAGTAGGTATTGATGACGCTCCTCAATACGTCTGCGACGACCGCAAACGTACCTGCATTCGCGATCGTGGAGGCCTTTGCGCGCGCCGTCTGGTAGTCGATGAGCAGCGCCATTCGCGAGCACTGCTCCGACAGAATCTGAGCGTGGCTCTCCTGACCGGATGCTTTGAGCCGTGCTGCCTCCTCGTCGAGAATTGCCAGAGGCGTCTTCAGCGCGTGTGCAAAACTTCCTGCGAGCACGCGAGCGCGATCGACCATGTTGAGATTTGCCGCAATCATTCCGTTCAACTCGGTGACGAGCGGCATGATTTCCTCCGGCAGGTCCTCAGGCAGCCGCGTGGTCTTGCCGCTGCGCACGTCCACGATGGCGCGACTCATGCGCTGGAGCGGCCGCAGGCCGTAAACGACTTGAGCGTAGGCGGTGCCAACCATGGCGAGGGCCATGATACCCAGCGTCGCGATCAGCGTCAGATTGAGGTGCTGCATCTCGTCACTGATCAGTCGCTCGTCGGCACCGACACGGATTTCGACGGGTTGCCCGAGACGAGACGGCTCGCTGATGTTTCGGACCATGCGCATCGGCCCAGTCGGTCCCTCCACATTCGTAAGCGCCGTGGAGGGAGGCAGGGAACCCTCGCGAGTCTGATCGGGCGTGAATGAAAGAGAAAGGTCATCCTGTAGCGACGGCGAACGCGCGGTTTCGCCGTTCTGCAGGATGACCTGCCAATACATTCCGGACCTGGCAGGGGAGAAACGCGGATCGCTCAGATTGCGGGCGATGAATAGCCGCTGCGTTGCGTCGATTTCCACGAGGTCGGCGAGCTCGCGGGCGTGATCCAGGAGGTCATGATCGAAGTGGGCCACGACGACACGGCGAATGACGATCGAGAGTCCGAGCCCGCTGGCGAACAAGACGATGGAAATCCAGATCGCGGCGACCACGATCATGCGGGCTCGGAAGTTGCGGCTGAACATTGCTCTATCCGAAGCGATATCCCATGCCTCTGACGGTGCGAATGCAATCACGCCCCAGCTTTCTCCTGAGCCGGGCAATGTAGACTTCGACCGTATTGGAGTCGCGATGGTCGCTGCTCGGATAGATGTGCTCCAGTAGCTCGGTCTGCGACACGATATGATCGGCGCGGCGCATGAGGAGCTCGAGGACGCGCAACTCGAGTGCAGTCAGGTCGACGATCTGCCCGTCCTTCTTGACCAGGCCAGCCGCCGCGTTGAATTCGATCTGCCGGAGGCGGAGCACGGCCTCCGGTCTGCTGGAGACCCGACGGAGCAGCGATTTGACCCGCGCGACCAGCTCCTGCGCCTTGAAGGGCTTTTCGAGATAGTCGTCCGCGCCAGCGTTCAGGCCGTTGACACGCTCGGCCCAGCCGCTGCGGGCCGACAGGATCAGCACCGGCAGCGTGTGCCCGGTATGACGCCAGCGTTGCAGCACGTCGAGGCCCGAAATGCACGGCAGGCCGAGGTCGAGGACCGCGGCATCATAGGGCTGGCTGTTGCCCAGCATCCAGCCCTGCTTGCCATCGGTGGCGAGATCCGCCTCGAAACCGGCATCGGCCAAGCTTTCCCTGATGCGCTCCGCGTAGACGGGCTCGTCCTCTATGAGCAGAATGCGCATTGCCATTCCTCCGGTTGCCGAACGGGTTCCGACGATGATGACACGCGGATCGGGCCCTCGAACGTTATGGATTGATTCCGAGCTCTCTGGCTGCGTCAGCTATGCGCGTGCGCTCCGGGACGTCCTCCGCGAAGACCGACAGTGCGCGTTGCAGCGACTGTTTCGCCGCTTCGACCTCGCCCAGCACGACCCGCGAGCGGATCAACTTGATCCAGCCTTCTACATCGCGCGGTGATTGTTCGAGGCGGCTTGCAAGGCCATCCACCATGCCGCGGATCATGAGGTTGCGGTCCTGTGTGGACATGCTTTCGGCCTTGCGGATGTCCTCGGCGCGGGGGCCGCGCGGCTCCGCCGGCTCGGTCGCGGCGGTCTTGCCGGAGCGCAGGAGCTCCTGCATGCGCTCGGCGGACAGGTTCGGTCGGGCAGGCGATGGCGAGCCGTCATCCTCCCCGAGCTCGCGACGAAGCGCGCCGAGCCGCTGCTTGAGATCGGGCAGCCACGGCTCGTTCGGATCGGCCTCCGATACGATCGCCGTCCAGTCGGCCATCGCACCCCGTTTGTCGCCCTCCTGCTCTTTCACGACGCCGATGAAGAAGCGGGCGCGCGCGTCCTTGGGATCCAGTTTGAGTGCTTCGTCGAAATCCGCGCGGGCTTCGGACGTGACGGTGCCGTCCGCGGCCCGCACCAGCGCTTCGCCGCGTGCGCTGCGGTATTCGGCCGAGCCCGGCCGCAGCTCCATTGCGCGCGCATAGGCCTGTGCCGCCTCGGCAAAGCGCTCGATGTTGAACAGCGACCAGCCCAGCAGCCGCCATCCGTCGGCGTCCTTGGGATTCCGCTCCAGTCTGGTCTGCACACGCTGGATCATCTCTTCGACCGGCGGCAGTCCGCTGCCCTGCTGCGGTCGGTCGCGACCGTCCTGGCTGGTCATCTGCTCCAGCGAGGCAATGGCCCGGGTGCCGGCGTCGGATCGCGCCTCGCCAACCGACCTCGCCGTCGTGCTGCTGGCGGTCTGGCCCGGCGCGGCTGCGGGGACATCCGGATTTCCGATGACCGCGTACAGGATGACGGAGCCGAACACCACCGTCATCGTGACGACGGCGAGCGCAAATTTTCGTTCGGAGCTGGTGAGGGAGGGTGCCGGCGGCTGTTCGGCGGCGGCTGCGGCGAGAATGCGCCGCTTGATCTCGCTGGCCGCGTTCTCGCCATCCGACTTGTCGATCAAGCCCCGTGCGGTTTCGTTCTCGATCTCGCGGAGCTGATCGTGGTGGACGGCGAGTCCCTGAGCCGAAGCCAACCGTCTCCGCTCGTAGTTGCGGATGAAGGGCGTCGATATCAGCACGGCGGCCACGGAAATCATCGCCGTCAGGATCAGCCATAGCATCATGAAGGGCTCCGTCGATCGAGGATCGCCTCGATGGCTTTGAGTTCGTCGGCGCTGAGCGGAGCGACGTGCTCCGCTCCGAGCGCGGTCGCATTGGCTGCCGCGCGGCGCACGTAGCGGCCGAAGCCGACGATGGCCGCCAGCAGCGCCAGGAGCGGGCCGATCCACAGCGGGATCGTATTCCACTGCAAGGGAGGCTTGAGCAGGACGAAGTTGCCGTAGCGTGCGACCAGGAAGTCCACCGCCTGCCGGTCGCTGTCGCCGGCCTGCAGGCGGTCGCGCAACAGAACCCTCAGATCATGCGCCAATGGAGCGTTCGAATCGTCGATGCTTTGATTCTGACAAACGACGCAGCGCAACTCCTGGCCCAGCGCGCGCGCACGGGCCTCCAGCCCCTCATCCCGTAGCATTTCGTCCGGAAGCACCGCACGGGACGGCGACAAGGTCGCCGTCAGCACGAGCGAGCTGACGAGCAGCGCTCCGGTTAATCCCTTCATCCGCCGGCAGCTCATGACTCGCTCCTGAGTGCCTTCAGCAGAGGTTCGAAATCGTCACGCCATACATCTTCGGTCAGCGGGCCGGGATAGCGGTAGCGGATGCGGCCGGCCCGATCGATCACGAAGGTTTCGGGAACGCCGGTCACGCCGAGGTCGATGCCGGCCCGGCCGGACTCATCGGAGCCGACACGGGCATAGGGACTGCCATGCTTGGCAAGCCAGCGTTTGCCGTCGTTCCGATCGTCCTTCCAGTTCAGTCCGTAGATCGGGATGGCGGAGCTCTCCGCGAGCTTGAGCAGCATCGGGTGCTCGACGCGGCATCCGGGACACCAGGATGCGAACACGTTGAGCAGGACCACATCGCCCTGCAGATCGGTACTGGCAAGACCGCCGCCCTTGCCGTCGAGCGACGCGAGCTGGAAGCGCGGCGTCGGCTTGTCGATCAGGGTCGAGGGCATTCGCCGCGGATCGTTGGTCAGGCTGAAAGCCAATCCAGCGGCCAGTGCGGCGAAGGCCACGAGAGGTATGAGATAGGGTAGGCGCGGCATATCTCGTCCTATTCAGCAGGAACGGCAGTCGGTACGGCCAGCATCGCCCGTCGTGGAGCACCGACACGAAATCTCCGGTCGGCCAGCGAGATGAAGCCGCCGCAAGCCATCATCAGTGCGCCGATCCAGACCAGCGGCACCAGAGGGTGATAGTAGCAGCGCACCGCCCACGCGCCTTTGTCGTCGGGGTCGCCGAGCGTCACATAGACGTTCCAGATCAGGTTGGTTCGAATGCCGGCGGCGGTCGTCTGCTGCTGTCTGACGGGATAGAAGCGGCGCTCGCTGGAAAGCTGCGTGAACGGCTTTCCGTTCCGCGTGATGTCGAAGGAGCCACGCTCGGCTTCGTAGTTGGGGCCCGGAAATTTTCCGATCGAGCGCAACTTGATGTCATAGCCCGCGAGCTGCAGGCTCTGGCCCGGCCGCAGCATCTGCACCTTCTCGGAGGCCCACGCGGTCATTCCGGTAATGCCTGCGACGGTGACGCCCATTCCCGCATGGGCCAGCACCAGGCCGTAGACCGCGAGCGGGGTGGTGCGCGCGAGGTTGAGCGAGGTCGCCAAGGGAGTCGTCGTGCCGAGGCGGACGCGATGAGCCAGCACCATCAACGAGCCGATCACGAGCCAGACGGCGATGCCGAAGAAGAATGCGACCAGGAAACGCTGTCCGAACGTCGCGACGAGGATTGCGACGGTGACGAATGCTGCAAGCCCCCCGGCCAGGCGGAGCCGTTGCAGCGCCGCAACGAGGAGATCGCGCTTCCATTTCAGAACCGGGCCGATCACCATGGCAAGCAGCAGCGGAACCATGATCGGAACGAACGTCAAGTTGTAGTAGGGAGGGCCGACCGAGATCTTGTCGTTCCCGAGCATGTCGACGAGGAGCGGGTAGAACGTGCCGAGAAACACGGTGGCCACGGCTGCGGTGAGCAGCACATTGTTGAGGACGAGGCCGCTCTCGCGGCTGACCGCTGCAAACAGCGCGCCGTGCTTCAGGCTTGGCGCCCGGATCGCATACAGCGTCAATGCCCCGCCGGTCGCCACCAGGATCAGCGCCAGGATGAATGCGCCACGCGACGGGTCCTGTGCGAAGGCATGAACGCTGGTGAGCACGCCGGACCTCACCAGGAAAGTCCCGATCAGGCTCAATGAGAAGGTCACGATCCCCAGCAGGATCGTCCAGCTCTGGAGGGCGCTCCGACGCTCGACCACAAGGGCGGAATGCAGCAGCGCAGTCCCCGCAAGCCACGGCATGAAGGAGGCGTTCTCGACGGGGTCCCAGAACCACCAGCCGCCCCAGCCGAGCGTGTAGTACGCCCATGCGCTGCCCAGCGTGATTCCAATCGTGAGAAAGCACCAGGCGGCGAGCACCCACGGTCGAACCCAGCGGGCCCAGCTGGCATCGACCTTTCCCTCGATCAACGCGGCGACCGAGAACGAGAACGCCATCGAGAAGCCGACGTAACCCAGGTACAGAAATGGTGGATGAAAGGCGAGGCCGGGATCCTGCAGAATCGGATTCAGTCCGTTGCCTTCGAGGGGAGCATCGACCAGCCGCGCGAACGGATTCGAGGTCGAGACGATGAACGCCAGAAAGCCGAGACCGATCATGCCGTGCACGCCGAGAACGTTGCTCTGCAGCCGCTCGGGAAGGTTCGTTCCGAACAATGCTACTGCCGCGCCGAACAAGGAGAGGATCAGGACCCACAGCAGCATGGATCCCTCATGGTTTCCCCAGACTCCGGAGACCTTGTAGAGCAGCGGCTTCAGCGTGTGCGAGTTCGCTGCGACGACCTGGACTGAAAAGTCGGAGTGGACGAACAGCGACGTCAGGCACGCGAATGCGATCGCGACGAAGAGAAACTGAGTCAGGGCAGCGTGACGAACGAAGCCGGCGATCATCGCGGATTGGCGACGCAGCGCTGCGAACGGAACGATCGACTGTACCAGCGACACGATGAGCGCGAGAATGAGCGCAAACGATCCGGCCTCCGCTGTCATGTAGTATCTCCGACTGCAGCGGATATTCCTGCAGCTAACTATCAAGTGTCTGTGATGCGTCGACAATCAATGCGCCGAATGAGGCATCATTCGTACGGAATGATGATGATCCATCGACGCGCATCGTCGTGAAATTGCAACTCATTCTCACTCGCTGCCGGAGATCGGTATCACCGGTCGTCTCGGCACGGAGCGTTGTGTTCGTTGGTAAATAGCGGTCGAATCGTCTGCGGCGCCATGGAACAGCGAACGCTGCGTCGACCGCATGATGGGCAGGAAGGTGAAACGAGATCGGCTGCTATTCCAGAAGCTTGGCAATATCGCTGTGACCGCTGGCGGCGGCGATGTCCGTGGCACGTTCGCGCCGCTTGTTCCTCAATTGCTTTTCGGCGCCGGCGGCGAGAAGGCTCTGCGCAATGCCGATGTCTCCCTCATGGGCCGCCATCATCAACGCGCTCATGCCCTGGCCGTTGCGCGCGTTCGGATCGGCCTTGCGCCTGAGAAGTTCACCGACGACATCGGCAAGGCCGGCGCGCGCAGCGAGGATGAGAGCGGTATTTCCGCCTCTTGTCGCGCGTTTCGGATCGGCGCCGTGGTCCAACAGAAGCAGCGAGGCCGCGGCGCTGCGGCCTTCGATTGCATTCAGCAACGGCGTCTTGTCGTCGGCGTCAGCGCGGTTGACGTCCGCACCTGCGCGGATCAGTTGTCCGATCGCTTGCGTATTGCCATTGCCGGCCGCGTGCCAAAGTGCGGTGCGGCCCTGCCCATCGGCGGCGTTGAGGTCGGATCTCTGAACGAGTTGCCGATCGAGCGGGCCATTGGTGCACGACGCGACCGCGATCATGAGTGGGGTCCGGCCGTCTGCCAACGGAGGCAGGCTGCCGGAAGCGCCGTCGAGGAGCGCGGCGATAGCGGCACCATTGCAGCGGCTGAGTGCCATCAGTAGTGCAGTCGCGCCATCCGCACGCGCTGCAGATGGGTCGGCCGCCTTTGTCAGCAGCAATTTGATGATGTCTCCATGATCCTTGTCCGCTGCCAGCATCAACGGCGTGTCGCCGCGCCGGTTGCCGGTGTTCGGGTTGGCTCCCGAGGCGAGCAGGAGCTCCACCAGCCGAAGATGCCCGGCGGCCGCGGCGATCGCCAGAGGCGTATCGCCGTCCTGGTTGACCGCGTTGACGTCAGCCTTCGCAGCGATGAGCTGGCGCATCGGATCGAGCTGGCCGCGCAGGGCAGCGTCGATGATGGCCGGATGGCCGTTTCGCATTGCGGCCTGCGCATCGAGCGTCGGCGCGGGCCTGCGCGCAGTTTCCCGCTCCGGCTCCCTGGCGCGCGGGCGCGCGTTTCGATTGGCCGTATCGGCCAGCAACTGCTCGGCGGGCTGATAACCGGCCGCAGCCGATTTACGCAGCCAATCCCGCGCCCGGTCGGGATCGGCGGGCGTTCCGCGTCCTGCGAGCCACATCGCTGCGACATTGTACTGTGCCTTGACGTGTCCTTTCCTTGCACTTGCCTCCATCCATTTGAACGCCAGCGCGTCGTCTGATTTGGTGCCGAGGCCGGCGCGGTAGAGTGATGCAAGGCGGTACTGCGCCTCTGGATCCCCGGCGACGGCCGCGCGCTCGAGCAGCTTCAGTGCTTCCTCGGGACGTCCGGCCCGGATTGCCGCGTCCGCAGCCTGGCTCGTGCCGGGGACTTCGGAGCTCGCGCCCGCTGGATTGCCGCCCAGCACCGCCGTGTCGCCGGCCAGGGCGACCGATGGTACGGTCAAGCTGACGAGACAGATCAGCGGGAGGATGACAGGAGAGGATTTATGCCGTGCCATACTTCGTCTCGACCTCGATACCCATGCTCTTCAGGAACGCCGTCGGCAGAATGCCGCCGACGCACACGATGACGGCATCGTTTCGGATCGTGCTCGTCCTACCATCGGCATCGATCTCGACGTCGTCACCGCCAACTCGTTTGACTGACGAATTGTACATGACGTGGAGCCGTCCCGATTGGGCGGCTGCTTCCGTCCGTTGACGGTTCTTCAGTTTGGCGCGACTGAACGAGTCGCTGCGATGGGAGAGAGTCACCGTCGTTCCGGGCTCGTCGGCGATGGAGCAGGCGGCTTCCAGCGCGGCGTCGCCGCCACCGACGACGAGCACGTGCTGGCCGCGATACTGTTCGGGGTCGATCAGTCGATAGACGACCTTGGTCTGCTCTTCGCCCGGGACGTCCAGCTTGCGCGGTGTTCCGCGTCGTCCGATTGCCAAGAGCACCGCATGCGTTCTGTAGCTGCTGCAGTTCGTCTTGACGTCGAAGCCATCGCCGACGCGGGCGACCGCTTCGACGCGCTCGCCGACGTTCACCTTGAGGCGGGACTTGTGCACGATGCTCATGAAGAAGGCGATCAGCTGCTCCTTGCTGAGCTCTCTGAAGTTGAATTTACCTGCGAGCGGCAGCGTGAAGGGAGCGGTCATCACCAGCTTGCCGCGGGGGAAGTGCGCGACGGTGCCGCCGAGCGAGTCCTGTTCGAGGGTGACGAAGCGCAGCCGATGCTGCAGGCAGGCGAGACTGGCGGAGAGTCCGGCCGGACCGCAGCCGACGATCACGACGTCGAGCATGTCCGACTTGCCGATGTTCTTGATCTTGCGGACGGAGTCGATTGCCTGGCGTCCCTGCTCGATGGCGTTTCGCACCAGCCCCATCCCGCCGAGCTCCCCCGCGATGAAGATGCCGGGCACATTGGTCTGAAACGCCTCGTCCACGTTTGGAATGTCAATGCCGCGCGTTTCGGTGCCAAACACCAGCGTGATGGCATTCACGGGACACACCGCCTTGCAGGCGCCGTGTCCAATGCAATGCGATGGCTCGACGAGCGCCGCCTTGCCGCCGATCAGGCCGAGAATGTCGCCCTCCGGACACGCCCTGACGCATGAGCCACAGCCGATGCACAAGGCAGGATCGATGATGGGGTGGAGCGATGCCGGTTCGAGAAGACCGGCGTCCTTGGCGGCCGAGAGCTTCGCGACGCTCTTTATTTCTTTACGCTTGCGCACGGCCATGTAGGTGGCCCAGACGCCGAGCATCGGCGCGGCGTAGACGATCAGGAGATCGAGCGCCATGTCCTCTCTTTCCCCTTCTTAAGTCCTGACAGTAGGTGGCAGCAGGTGCCGGCTGTGGTGGCCGCCCGGAAAGGTCGGCCGCATCGCTAGATGCAAATTCGTCTCAACAGATGCCGACATAGAAATTCCAGAATGATTTGTAGTTTTGCGGACAAGGAGTAGTTCATTCGTTGAACAGATGCCGTCGGCGGAAATATGGCTCGCACTGATCTCACACGAATGATGTCAGTGCCGGAGGACGCAACAGTTATTTGCAAGTGGTTATCAGGAGGGAATCTCTCGACTGAGATCCGGAGATCCGCAGGCAAGCCGGACATTCGCCCATCCGGCATTTGGGTTTCACAGGAAGCGTCGAGAACATGAGCAGAACAGCAGTCGTTCGCGCGAACGGCGATCCTCTTCGAGGAACCATCCCGGTCATCGTCACACTTCTCGTTGTCGCAGCGATCGGCATCGGATGGCTGCAGAAGGAGGAGGAGTATATTACGCCGGGATCGGGGACCGGCTACTGGCTCGGAATATACGGCAGCGTCGCGATGCTATCGTTGCTGGCCTATTCGATGCGCAAGCGCTTCAAGTCGCTCCGCGGGATCGGCTCGGTGCCATTCTGGTTCAAAACGCACATGCTGCTGGGCGTCGTTGGCCCCGTGCTGATCCTGTTTCATGCCAACTTCAAGCTGGGAGCACTCAACAGCAACGTGGCATTCTTTGCCATGTTGATCGTTGCGATCAGCGGCGTGATCGGCCGGTATATCTACGGCAAGATCCACATGGGTCTTCATGGTGGAAGGGCGCGCATCAAGGAGCTGCTTGCGGAAGCCGAGGCGATGAGGATGGAGCTCGGTCAGGAGATGCAGGCAGCGTCATTCGTGTCGCGAGAGTTGGCTGCCTTCAGCAAGGGGCTCGACAACAGGGTGCCGAGAACTGCGCTGGGGAGCCTGCGGACGGGGGCGATCATCGCGGCGCGGACGAGGCGGCTGCGTGCCAACGTGGTTGCGGAAGCGCGCCGGCTCATTCGCGCCGAAGCCAAGCGTGCGCGATGGTCGTGGTTCGAGCGGCGACGGCGCGAGAAGCGAATCGAAGAAGTCGTGCGGAGGTACACCGCTGCGGTGCGGAAGGCCGCAGAACTGACATTTTTCGAACGGCTATTTTCGCTGTGGCACGTTCTGCATCTGCCGCTGTTTTTTCTCATGCTGCTGGCGGGTTTCGTTCATGTCTGGGCCGTCCATCACTATTGACGGAGTTTCGTGATGAGGTGGCGCCTAGCGGCGGTTGTCGCTGTCATGGTCGGTGTTGCGCTGCTGTCGGCCGGGCTTCGAGCGCAGACGTTGCTTGAAAAACTGGTCATGCCGGGCCCGCTGGCCGAGAAGCATGCCAAGCTCGAAAGCGAATGCGGAAAGTGCCACGAAGCCTTCACGCGGAAGGCGCAGTCGGGCCTCTGCCTCGATTGCCACAAGGAGATTGCAGTCGATCGCAGGCAGCATGAGCGCCTGCATGGGCGCGAGCAGGCGGCGCTGACCCAGGAGTGCAGGCAGTGTCACACCGACCACAAGGGGCGTGGAACCGACATCGTCCAGCTCGACAAGGAAACATTCAACCACGACATGACGAACTACAGGCTGGTCGATGCGCACAAGAACGTTCCTTGTGCTGGATGTCATGTCGCGAAGGTGAAGTTCCGCAACACACCCTCGACCTGCTTCGAGTGTCACAAGGCGCTCGATCCTCATCGCGGCCGGCTCGGTGAGCGCTGCGAGAACTGCCACACGGCGGTGAAATGGCGCGCGACCAAGGAATTCGATCACACGAAGACCAGGTTTCCCCTCGTGGGCGCCCACAAGTCGGTCGCTTGTGCAACGTGCCACTCCGGCCAGCAGTACAAGGATCTGCAGACGTCGTGCGGCTCATGCCACCGTCTTCAAGACGTCCATGCCGGCCGCTTCGGCGACAAGTGCGAGACGTGTCACGATCAGGAGAAGTGGAAGACGGTCCGCTTCAATCACGACAAGACCCGCTTCCCGTTGCGAAATGCGCATGCCAAGGTGAAGTGTGAGAGCTGCCATACGGGTGATCTCTATCGGGACAAGCTCGCGACGTCATGCGTGTCCTGTCACCGCAAGCAGGACCCGCATCAGGGTAAGCTCGGCGAACGTTGCGAGACCTGCCATAGCGATGCGGGCTGGCGGAAGAGGCTCTCCTTCGATCACGAGATTACGCGTTTTCCGTTGATAGGTCTGCACAAGTCGGTGCCTTGCGAGGAGTGCCACCGGACGCCGACCTACAAGAATACGCCGATGGCCTGTGAGAGCTGCCACAAGGATTTCCACCAGGGGAAGCTCGGAGGACGGTGCGCCAGTTGTCACAATCCGAATGGGTGGCGGCTGTGGCGCTTTGATCACGCGCGGCAGACACGATTCCCGCTGGTTGGTGGCCACCAGAAGATCACATGCGAGGCCTGCCACAAGGCCAAGTCGCCGCCGGATCTGAAGTTGCCGATGGATTGCTTCAGCTGTCATCGCAGCTCGGACGTGCACAATGGCACCTTCGGTCAGACGTGCGAGCGCTGCCATGTCGCAACGGGATGGCGCAACGTTCAGATCAGGAACTGATTCGGACGGCTGCGCTGGCCGCATCGGTCGTCCGACATCGTGTCGAGCTGACATCGGCTCGCAACAGCTATCAGTTCGCCTGCAGGTCAACGGTTTGCGCGATGCGCTTGCGAGAACCTCGTGAGCGAAGGACGCCAGAAACATTACCACCATTCAGCTTGAGTTCAGCTTGGCCCAGTTTTGGGCCAGCTTTGCCGGTCTATGAAGCCCTGTGTTGGGCGTGACGCTGCGTGATCTGGCTGATGACTTGGTCGCCGCCGATCAACGTAGCGCTCGATTGAAAGGGCCGGGGGCGTTCCGAGTGTTCGGTAGCTGGGAAGGCATGCTGCCGGGCCGTTTGGGGAGGAAATCCGCAGGAGTGTCTTGGGTTTGTTGGGGCGACCGGCGAGCAGCGGGCCGCTCAGGGGTTTCGGCTGGATTCGGGGTGACCGGTCTCCGTTGAATATTCGGATGGCGATCGAGTCGAGAGTGAAGATCGGGAGTTTGAGTTGAGCAGCTGCTACAGCAAGCGGGGGCTGTTGGCGCAAGCATCGCACTATGTGGCGCGGTGGTTGCTTGCCGGTATGCTGCTCGCTCTGGCGCTGGCAGGGCACGCTGCTGCGCAGAGTTCATTCGATCATGTCTCGACCGGGTTTCCGCTGACCGGAAGCCATGTTGGAGTGGAGTGCTCGTCCTGCCACGTCGGTGGGCGGTTCAAGGGCACGCAGACGCAGTGCGCCAGTTGCCACAACGGCGCTCAGACGGCCGGCATGTCGGTCAACCATCCGATGACCACGAGGCGCTGTGAGAGCTGCCATCAGACTTCGACATGGAAGGACGTTCGGGCGATCGATCATACCCAGGCGAAAGCGTCGTGTACGACCTGCCACAACGGCGTGATGGCACGGGGCAAGTCGAAGAACCACATCACGACGGCGGCGCCATGCGATGTGTGCCACAGGTCGACGGCGAGTTTCCGCATCAGAATGAAGATGGACCACGCCGGCATCGTCGCCGGTTGCGCCAACTGCCACAACGGGACGACGGCGCGCGGCAAGTCCAGCAATCATCTCCAGACCAATCTGCCGTGCGAGTCCTGTCACACCAGCACGGCCAGCTTCGGTGGCGCGGCGTTCAAGCATGCGGCGACCGACACCAACTGCGCGACCTGCCACAACGGCAAGACCGCGATGGGCATGACGACGCCGCCGCACATCCCGACCGGGACGCTGCAGTGCTCGAA
>NZ_JAUEUE010000016.1:0-198458 GCF_032485055.1 Bradyrhizobium sp. SZCCHNRI20481 | reverse complement strand
GGCTGGGATCGTCTCGCTGCAATGCTTGAAGGCTATCTACTTGCAACCCAAAGCATAAAACCGGGAATCCCGTAGCCTGGAGGGGGAGGGTGGACGACAGCGAGACGCTTGCATGCGAGGAAGCAGGAAGGCGCGAAGAAGACGATGCGGGATGCTATTAGAACCAGCCTCAGTCGAACAGGCTCGACACCGATTCTTCCGCCGCCGTGCGGCCGATCGCCTCGGCGATCAGCGGCGCGATCGCCAGCGTGCGGATGTTGGGCGCGTTGCGGACCGCTTCGGTCGGCATGATGGAGTCGGTAATGACGAGCTCCTTCAGCCGCGACGAGGTGATGCGGGTCGCAGCACCGCCGGAGAGCACGCCATGGGTGATGTAGGCGTAGACGTCCTTGGCGCCGTATTTGAGCAGCGCGTCGGCCGCGTTCACCAGGGTGCCGCCGGAATCGACGATGTCGTCGATCAGGATGCAGGTGTGCCCGGCGACGTCGCCGATCACGTTCATGACCTCGGATTCGCCGGGACGCTCGCGGCGCTTGTCGACGATGGCGAGCGGCGTGTTGATGCGCTTGGCCAAGCCACGGGCGCGCGCCACGCCGCCGACGTCCGGCGAGACGACCATGAGGCTGGAGAGATCGAAGCGATCCTTGATGTCGCGCACCATCAGCGGCGAGGCAAAAAGGTTATCGGTCGGGATGTCGAAGAAGCCCTGGATCTGGCCGGCGTGCAGATCGAGCGTCATGACGCGGTCGACGCCCGCATGGGTGATCAGGTTGGCGACCAGCTTGGCCGAGATCGGCGTGCGCGAGTTCGATTTGCGATCCTGCCGCGCATAGCCGAAATAGGGCACCACGGCGGTGATGCGGCGCGCGGAGGCGCGGCGCAGCGCATCGGTGATGATCAGGAGCTCCATCAGCAGGTCGTTCGCCGGATAGGACGTCGATTGAATGATGAAGACGTCGGAGCCGCGGACGTTCTCCTGGATCTCGACGAAGATCTCCATGTCGGCGAAGCGCCGGACCACCGCTTTCGTCAGCGGCAGCCCAAGTTCAGCGGCGATGCCGGCGGCGAGGGCCGGATTGGAGTTGCCGGCGACGAGTTTGATGGAGCCGTTCTTGGCCGACATCGTGAATTCTCCTCGCGTCTCGCTGGAGACCTTGTTCAGCATATCGGGCTATCCATGGAACCGGCAGTTTTGCACGGGCGAGGTGATATCAAGGACACTGCGCGCATGGCAACCCGCCGCAGGTGTTTTTCCCGGTCAAACAGGTGTTTTTCCCGGTCAAGAACGGCGCAAATTGCGCCTCTTTGCCTAATGGTCGGTGTAGCCGAGGGCCGCGACGCTGGTGCCGTCGGATCTGGGCGATGCGGGCTCGGCCGCGGCGACCGCGGGGCCGCGGGTGGCCGGCGCCGCCGGTGGCGCGCTGTCGGCCGGCGCGGTGCCGTTCAGCATGTTCGAAAGTCCGCTGAAGCCAGCCTGCGCGATTTTCCGAAGCACCATGTCGTCGACATTGTTCCACGGATCGCGGCCGCCGCGTCCGACCGGCTCTTCGCCCGACAGCCGCAGCGCGCGCTGCTGATTGCGATCGTAGACGTCGAACACCCAGGCGATCACGCCCTTGCCGCTGACGACCTGGGCGGAGAGATAGGTGCGGACACGATACGCTGCAGGGGCCTCGCGCGACACGATGGCGAGGCTGCGCAGCTTGGACTCGCTGTCGAGCACGCTGACCATGCGGTCGAAGATCTGCGGCGGCGGGCCGTCGATCTGCTCGAAGGCGATCGTGGCGCTATCGGATGCAGGCGCCATCGCATAGGCGTTGGACGGACCACCGCTGCTGGTCGCGCAGCCGCCGAGCGTTGCGGCCGACGTCATCAGCAAAACGGCAACGCAGGCGTGCCGCGCAGCGCGGCTGATCCGTCGAAGTGGTGTCGGCGCTCCCCTCATCGTCGGGAGCGATATCGTTAAAATCGATTAACGTCTAGGTCGCGGCTGCCACAGATCGGGACAGAGTGCACTCAGTTGTACAGAAAGGGTTAAGCAATCCACATGCGGCCACAATGGCGCCCAGCTTCAGCCTTCGAGCATGATGGCGTGGACGTGCCGGCCATAGTCCGGCTCGTTGCGATGGACCGAGCGGCGGTAACTGAAGAAGCGCTCGTCGACATAGGTGTCGAGGCCCAGATCGTCGATCAGCAGCACGCCGGCGTTTTCCAGCCGCATCCGGATGAAGCCGGCGAGGTCGAACATCGCGTGGCCGTCGCGAACCGACGGCAGGAAGAAGCGCGCGTGTTCGGCGTCGTCGTCGAGGAAGCGGGTGACGAACTCGGCGCCGACCTCGTAGCTCGGCTGGCGGATCAGGGGGCCGATCGCGGCAATGATCCGGCCGCGCTCTGCGCCGAGCTCCTCCATCGCCTGCAGCGTGGCTTCGAGCACGCCGGTGAGCGCACCCTTCCAGCCGGCATGGGCCGCGCCGATGATGCGCCTTTGCGGGTCGACGAACAGGATCGGCCCGCAATCGGCCGTGGTAACGCCGATCGCGAGATTCGGCGTCGCGGTCACCAGCGCATCGGCCTTAGGCCTGACGGGGCCGTCCCAGGGCCCGGTCGCAACCACGACGTCGGGCGAATGGATCTGGTGCAGGCTGAGGAACTGGTCGGGCGCGACGCCGAGATGGACGGCCATGCGGCGGCGGTTTTCGCGGACGTTCTCCGGCACGTCATTCGATCCGAGCCCGCCGTTGAGCCCGGCATAGATGCCGTCGGAGACGCCGCCCTCGCGGGTGAAGAAGGCGTGGCGCAGGCCAGGAATCGCGGACATCACATCCGATGATACCAGCATCATGCGCCTCCCGTATTCTCGTTGGTGTGTTCGTCGCTGATGCCCGCCAGCACCGGAATGGCCGGATCGGAGATGCCGAGCACCTTGAACAGCGACCCCATTCCGCCGCGGCCGCCGCCGGTCAGGCGCTTCAGCCCGCTCGCGATGTCCTCCGAGGCTTCCGGCGAGGCCTTCTGCATGAGGGTCAGCGCGCGGGTTTCGATGCCGAGCCGCTGCAGGAACTCGCCCTGCGTGACCGGGCCGTGAACGTGCGCGCCGACGGCTTCCGCGGCCCGCGCCAGCGCGTCGAAATCGACATGGGCGGTGATGTCGGCAAGCCCCGGTGTCTTGAGGGGATCAGCGAAGCTATGACGGGCGATGGCCTGGAAGGTGTCGCCGACGTCGCTGCGCACATGGCCGTAATCGATGATGACGGCGGCGCCGCGCTGGTCGCGGATGCGCCTGGCGATGGCCATCATCTCGGTGTTCGGCCGCCATTCGAAGATCGCGCCGGCCGGGGCGGCGCGCACCAGAGGCGGCAGCAGCAGCTCGAAGCCGGGCGTCGGATCGGCGGCCGCGCCGTAGACGAAGTTCTCCTCCTCGTCGAGCTCGACCACGCGCTCGTGCCAGCCGGTTTCGCGCTTCACCATCTGGTGAATCGGCAGCACGTCGAAATACTCGTTGGCGAAGATGACGCTGGGGCCCTCCGGCACCTCGTCGAAGCTCTCGTGCCAGGTGACGTTGCGCAGGCCGGTCAGCGTCGCCTTCTGCTTTTCACGCAGCACCGGATTGACCTCGACCATGTGAACCGAGATCGTCTGGTACAGCGGCGGCAGCACGCGCAGCGCCCGCAGCGCATCCGACATCATGGTGCCGCGGCCGGGCCCGAGCTCGATCAGCCGGAACTGCTGCGGCGAGCCGGCCGCCTTCCAGATCGAGGCCGCCCACAGCCCGAGCAGCTCGCCGAACATCTGGCTCACTTCGGGGGCGGTGGTGAAGTCGCCCTCGCGTCCGAGCGGATCGCGCGAGATGTAGTAGCCGTGCTCCGGATGCATCAGGCACAGCTCCATGTAGCGCCAGACCGGCATCGGACCGGACGCCTTGATCAGCCGCTTGATCTCGGTGTGGAGCGGAGACGTCTCGATCACGGATTGGCCTGCAGCGACGGAGTGGCTTGACGACTCTCGGGCCTGCGCAGCGCCCGTGCCACCAGGATGGCGCCGACGATCAGCATCGGCACCGACAGCAGCATGCCCATGGTCAGGCCGCGCCAGAGGAAGCCGAGTTGCTCGTCCGGCTCGCGGAACAGCTCGCTGACGATGCGCGCCGTGCCATAGAGGCCGATGAAGCTGCCGAGGATCATGCCGGGCCGCCTCAGCGCGCCGAGCCGGATCATGATCGCCAGGACGATGAACAGCAGGATGCCTTCGAGGCCGGCTTCGTAGAGTTGGCTCGGATGGCGCGGCAGGTGGGTCGGATCGCGCGGGAAGATCATCGCCCAGGGCAGGCTGGGATCGGCCGTGCGGCCCCACAACTCGCTGTTGATGAAATTGGCGATGCGGCCAAGCAGCAGCCCGATCGGAGCGACGGCGGTGGTGAGGTCGCCGAGCGACAGGATCGGCAGGCCGTTGCGGCGGCTGAACCAGATCACGGCGATGACGCAGCCCATGAAGCCGCCATGGAACGACATGCCGCCCTTCCACAGCTGGAAGATCTCCAGCGGATGGTCGATGAAGAATGGCAGGTTGTAGAACAGCACGTAGCCGGTGCGGCCGCCGAGAATGATGCCGATCGTGACCCAGAGAATGAAATCGTCGAGCTGTGGCAGCGAGATCGGCGCCGGGCCTCCCCACAGCCGGTCCTTCTTCAGCAGCGAGCGAGCGTAGAGCCAGCCGAGCACGATGCCGCAGATATAGGCCAGCGCGTACCAGCGGATCGCGAACGGGCCGATGGCGATCGCAACCGGATCGAACACGGGGAAGTCGATGAGGAGAGGCGTCATTCACTGGCTTTCGTGGACACGGCGTCCCGCTTCTGGAAGCCCCCGGGCGATGCGGGCTTCGAACGGGCCCCGCCACATGAACAGGCGCGGCGCGATGTGATCTCAGGGCTGCTCATACCAGCGCCGCGGGCCGGCGCAACAAGTACGATGACAAGGAAACCAAGGCATGACAAGACGGGCCCATCTTGCGGGCGGCGACAGGGATCGCCATTCTGTCTTCCACAATCGTGCTCGTCGCGGGACGCGGAGTTTCTCACATGACCCAGACCAACAACCGGTTTTTCGACGAACTCGGCCGCCTGATGAACGATGCCGCCGGTGCCGCCCAGGGCATGAAGCGGGAGGTCGATTCCGTCATCCGCAACCAGGCGGAAAAGATCCTGAACGACCTGGACATCGTGAAGCGCGAGGAGTTCGAGGCGGTCAAGGACATGGCCCGGCTCGCCCGCGAGGAGAACGAGGCGCTGAAGGCCCGGATCGCGGCGCTGGAAGCCAAGCTGGGCGGCGCGGCCGGCACGCCGCCGGGTGCCGGCAGCGCGGACGGCTGACGCCGCGGCCGGGTCGCCCTGGGACGGGAGGGGCAGGCGGCCCCTTCATTTCCTTGTCATTTCCCAGGTTTGCCGCTAGAACGCCGCCACGTCCGCGGCCCCCGCACCCCTGGAGGCTTGCCGAAGGACGTCCAGCAACGGGCCGCATTGCGGCCTTTAACTTTTTAAAACAAGGACTTAACACGATGGCGACCGTCAGAGAACTGAAGGCGACCGCCCGTCCGTCAGTCGGCAAGGGGGCCGCACGGGCAGAGCGTCGCGCCGGGAGAGTGCCCGGAGTGATTTATGGAGACAACCAGCCCCCGCTGCCGATCTCGGTGGAAGACCGCGAGCTGCGCCAGCGCATCCTTGCGGGCCGGTTTCTGACCACGATCTTCGACGTCACCCTCGACGGCAAGAAGCACCGGGTGATCCCGCGCGACTTCCATCTCGATCCGGTCAAGGACTTCCCGATCCACGTCGACTTCATGCGGCTCGGCCAGGGCGCGACCATCCGCGTCAGCGTGCCCTTGCATGTGGTGGGTTCGGAAGCCGCGCCGGGCGTCAAGCGCGGCGGCACGGTCAACATCGTGACCCACACGCTCGACCTCGAGTGCCTGGCGGAGAACATCCCGCAGTTCATCGAGGCCGATGTCAGCGCGCTCGAGATCAACCACTCGCTGCACATCTCCGACGTCAAGCTGCCGACCGGCGTGAAGACGCTGTCGCGCGACGACGCCACCCTCGTGACCATCGTGCCGCCGTCCGGCTATGGCGAGGAGCAGAAGGCTGCCGCTGGCGCCGCCGCGGCACCCGCTGCCGCTGCTCCGGCTGCCGCCGCCAAGGCACCCGCTGCCGCGGCCAAGGCGCCGGCTGGCGGCGACAAGAAGAAGTAAGCCGTTCCGCTTGCGGGAAGCACGGGCGGGTCCCGTGCTTCCCGAAGCGACGGCGGGTGCGGATGCCGCGTCATGCTGCTGTTTGTCGGCCTCGGCAATCCCGGCGCGAAATATGCGCGCAACCGGCACAATATCGGCTTCATGGCCGTGGACGAGATTTCGCGGCGTCACCGCTTTTCGCCGTGGCGCCGCAGGTTTCAGGGCGAGACCTCGGAAGGCACGCTGGACTCCGAGCGCGTCATCCTGTTGAAGCCCTCGACCTATATGAACGAATCCGGCCGCGCCGTGCAGGAGGCGACCAGCTTCTTCAAGCTCGGCGTCGGCGACGTCACGGTGTTTCAGGACGAGCTGGAATTGCCGCCGGGGAAGCTGCGCGTGAAGGTCGGCGGCGGCATTGCCGGCCATAACGGGCTGCGCTCGATCTCGGCGCATCTCGGCAACGACTATCGCCGCGTCCGGCTCGGCATCGGCCATCCCGGCGTCAAGGAATTGGTGCACGGCCACGTGCTGTCGGACTTCGCCAAATCCGACATGCCCTGGGTCGAGGCGCTGTGCGAGGCGGTCGCCGACAATGCAGGTTTGTTGACGGGCCGGCGCGATTCCACCTTCGCCAACAAGGTGCATCTGGCGCTGCAGGCCAAAGGTTTTCTGGACAAGGGCGACGCTGGCGCCGTGTGAGGCGCTTCGGGCCGTCGTTTAATAGGATGCGGGACGGGTCATGGGATTCAAATGCGGAATCGTCGGGTTGCCCAATGTCGGCAAGTCGACGCTGTTCAACGCGCTGACGGAGACGGCGGCGGCGCAGGCCGCGAACTATCCGTTCTGCACCATCGAGCCGAATGTCGGCGAGGTCGCCGTGCCCGATCCGCGGCTGGAGAAGCTCGCGGCCATCGCCAAGTCGGGACAGATCATCCCGACGCGGCTGACCTTCGTCGATATCGCCGGCCTGGTGCGCGGCGCCTCCAAGGGTGAAGGCCTCGGCAACCAGTTCCTCGCCAACATCCGCGAGGTCGACGCGATCGCGCATGTCGTGCGCTGCTTCGAGGATTCCGACATCACCCATGTCGAGGGCAAGATCGCGCCGCTCGCCGATATCGAGACCATCGAGACCGAGCTGATGCTGGCCGATCTCGACAGCCTCGAGAAGCGGGTCGACAACCTGTCCAAGAAGGCCAAGGGCGGCGACAAGGATGCCAAGGAGCAGTACGAGCTCGTCACCCGTGCTCTGGTGCTGCTGCGCGACGGCAAACCGGCGCGGCTGTTGGAGCGTAAGCCTGAAGAGGAGCGCGCCTTCGGCATGCTCGGCCTGCTGACATCCAAGCCCGTGCTCTATGTCTGCAATGTCGAGGAAGGCTCTGCCAAGGACGGCAATAGCTTCTCCCAGGCGGTGTTTGCGCGCGCCAAGGAAGAGGGCGCGGTCGCCGTCGTGATCTCAGCCAAGATCGAGTCTGAGATCGCGACGCTGTCGCGCGAGGAGCGCGTCGACTTCCTGGAGACCTTGGGGCTCGAAGAGGCTGGTCTCGATCGGCTCATCCGCGCCGGCTATCAGCTGCTCGACCTGATCACCTATTTTACCGTAGGTCCGAAAGAGGCGCGGGCCTGGACCATTCACCGTGGCACCAAGGCGCCAGCGGCGGCCGGCGTCATTCACACCGATTTCGAGAAGGGCTTCATCCGCGCCGAGACCATCGCCTTTGCCGACTACGTCGCGCTTGGCGGCGAGGCGGGGGCGCGCGAGGGCGGCAAGCTGCGACTCGAAGGCAAGGAGTATGTCGTCGCCGACGGCGACGTGATGCACTTCCGCTTCAACAACTGAGAGCCTGTGGGGCGGTTACATCCGCCCCTGCTCGCGGATCGCGCCGAGGTGCTCGTTGATACGGAAGACGATCAGCACGAACTCGGCGATGATGCGCGAGAACACCATGCCGACGATGATTCCGGCGAGCGAGGACAACAGCATCAGGAAACCGCCGAATGGGCTGATCGCCATCTCGGAGAGGCCCGTGAAAATGCCGCGAATTCCCGACAGGATGATCAGCGCAATCACGAGCCAATAGAACGTCTTGATGATGGTGGGCGTGATGAAGCGGTCCCACTGGAACAAATCGCGAAATTCCAACATCCTGATCCCCCGGCCACGTCCGAATCGAAGTCGAATCCGTCTTTAAGTCCTGCTCGACTCTCGCGCCAGACGACATGCGCGGCGGCCGAGTTGGTCCCAGTGTGTGGCGCCTTCTGGCACTCTCGTGCGACTGGACCGGGCGTCAGCCATGCGAGCGGCCCGGTTGTGATTGCTGCAAAGTGCGGCCACAATCGGGCTTCTTTCAGCCATTCCCAGCCTCATGACCCTCACCTTCGAAGATTTTCCGCAAGGCCCGTTCGGCAGCTTTGGCCCGCGACACGTCACCCGCGACGAGATCATCGCCTTCGCCTCTGAGTTTGATCCGCAGCCGATGCATTTGGACGAAGAAGCCGCCTCGCAGTCGATGCTCAGGGGCCTGTCCGGCTCGGGCTGGCACCTCTGCTCGCTGATGATGCGCATGATGTTCGACGGCTTCATCGGCCGCACCGCCTCGCTCGGTTCTCCGGGCGTCAACGAGGTCCGGTGGCTCTCGCCCCTGCGTCCCGACGATGAGCTGATGCTCGATGTGGAGGTTCTGGAAGCGCGGGTGTCGCGGAGCCGTCCGTCGACCGGGATCGTCACCTTCAAATGCAGCGTGCGCAACAAGGCGGGCATGAGGCTTTGCGAGATGGTTTCTCCCATCATCGTCGAGCGCCGTGAGAGCTGCGGACAGGTGGGCTGATGCGCTTTTTCGAGGATCTTCAGGTCGGCCAGCGCCGCGAGCTCGGCTCCTACACGTTCACAGCCGAAGAGATTAAGCGCTTTGCCGTTCAATTCGATCCGCAACGCTTTCACCTCGACGAGGAAGAGGGCCGCCGATCGCTGTTCGGCGGGCTCGCGGCATCGGGATGGCACATCGGCTCCGTCTGCATGAAGCTGATCGTCGCGGATAATCAGCGCCTCCTGGAGATCGCGCGCTCGCGCGGCGAGCCGATCGTCCTCGGAGGTCCTTCTCCCGGTTTTCGGGATCTGCGCTGGTACAAGCCGGTGCTTGCGGGTGATACGATCAGCTTTTCCAGTGAGATTGATTCGCTTCGCGCGTCGGCGTCGCGCCCGGAGTGGGGCATCCTGCAGGCGCGCAATACCGGCATCAATCAGCACGGCGAGCTGGTGTTCTCGGTGCTGGCATCGGCCTTTGTCCCTCGACGGAACGAGGGTTGAGGCGAAAAGGTCACGCTTCGTAGGATTGTCGGCGCGGAACGAACTTCGCGCTAACGCATTCTGAACTCCGACTCTATAAGACAGCCAATCAGGGATCAGGATGTGGGGGATGAGTATGGCAGATCGCGGTGGTCTGAAACTCCTCGGCTTTATCTTTGCCAGCGTGACGCTCGCGGTGATGCTCGCGACGGGAATGGTCGTGAAGGGCTATGCCGACGGCTCGTATTCGCTGGAGACGTCAGCGACGATCAACGAGTAACGGATTAACTACTCGTTAACCAGAACGGACCACGCAGTTCTGTTGTTTGTAGAGGCGGTCTAGCGGCTCCAGATGAGCACCATGACCGCCATCGCCACCACCAGCAAACCGACGAAGCGGACCATGATGGTCCCGATCCGCTGAGGCTCAGGCCTCAGAGGAATCGGATCGGTGTTTTCCGGCCGGATCGTTTCCATGAAAGTGACACCCTCTTGACGCAACCTGCCCGCCACGAGATGGGCGGGAGTTGGTCGCGGGAGGGCCGGGTCACGTTCAAGGGCGAGGCGCTGCAAAGACGAAAACCGCCGCGCGATGGCTCGCACGGCGGTCCTCTTCAAGGTCCGGAAAGAACGCTCAGCTGCTGCGCAGGCCGTCGGCGGCGCGCTTCCACTGCGTCACGTTCTCGGCGATCGCCCGGGTCGACTTCATCGCCGCCTGGCTGAGCTGCGCATAGCTCGCGATCTCGCGCTGCACCCGCTGGCCCTCGGCGTGCAGCAGCTCGCGCAGGCTCTCGAGCTCCCCGATCAGGTTCTCGATCTCCGACAGGGAGGTGCCGGCGACGCGCTGGATCAGCGTGGTGACGCTGTTCACCGCCGCATCGGCATCGATCGAAGCCTCGGCCGTGGCGGCCGCATTGGGACGGCGCAGATAGGCGATATCATTACGGACGAAATCACGAATGCCGGCCTCGACTTCCGAGACCGCCGCCAGATCCGTATCCAGCTCGGCTTCAGTTCCATCGATCTTGTCCGGACGAATGACATTCATCGGCTATTTCCTCATTTCGCGTTCAAGCGAGCGCGGTGTCCCCGCACGACGAACTTCTCAAAGCCTATCAGTGCGGCCAAATTGGGCCGTACCGCGGCGAAGTCGCGGCGATGGTTCGACCATTCGTGGCGGCCTGCCGCAATGGTGAACGTCACCAGCTCCGCTTGAAGCCGGCTGAAATGCTCTTGCTGGTGCCGCCCTGCGCGGTCTCGCTGACCGAGCCGGATACGCTCAGGCCATCCGACAGCTTCTGCTCGGCACCGAGCTTGCGCAGCCATTTGTCGTCGCTGGACGACAAGGTCTGGCCGGCGGTGACGCTCGTGCCGGTGTCGCCGATCGAGAGCCTGGCGGATTGCTCGGTGTCGAAGCTGCGGCTGGTCTTCGGCGCCGCGCCGGGAATCGGCACCATGCCCTGCTGGGTGACGTTGTAGCCGTTCTGCAGGGTCAGATTGTAGTGATCGATCGGCACCGCCTTGGTGATGGTGGTGCCCAGCCGGCTCTGGTCCGAGCCGGGGTCGACGCGGGCCTCGATGGCGGTCTTGTCCCAGATCGAGCCGGCGCCAGGCGCGGTGACGGCCGCCCAGGCCGAGCCGCCGGATTGCGGAGCATTGCCGCCGTTCTCGGCCTTCTCCGCCAGCAATTCCGACATCGTGGTCGGCTGCCGCGCGACCGTCATGTCGGCGCCGACGCGGGCGTCCCAGAACGACGACACCGACTGCTTGACCGACACGCCCGAGGCGAGGCTGCCCTTGTTCTGGTTCGACCAGTCGAGCGCGGCGGCTTTCTCTGCGGCGGCCTTGCGCCTCGCCGCGGCGGCGGCTTCGGGACGGTCGAGGAAGGTGGTGTCGTCGATCGCGAGCTGGCTCCAGTCGAGCTTTCCGACGTCGATGTCCTTCATCGGGTCGGCCGCTGCGGCCTGGTCCTCGGACTTGTCATCGTCCTCCGGCTCCGGCGCGATCTGCTGCCAGGGCACGATCTGCAGCGGTTGCGGCGCCTGCATCAGCGTCTGGGCCTGCGCGGCCGACGCAAGGAGGCCGAAGCCGGCCGTAAAAACCGCCAGCGCGCAACCATACGATGTCATGAGAGCAACCCCCGCCGCCCGAACCTGTGTGCCGGAATATGGTGGAATCTTGGCGCAAAATTATGGCTGCGCCAGTCACGATCTGTTGGGTTGTCGGTGAGTGCGACCACAATCCAACCCGCGGGGCAGCGGGCTCAGGCGAAGCTGCCGATGCGCGGCAGGTCGATGGAGCGGCCGAGCGTCTGCTCGACCAGATCGAACGTATCGATCAGGATCCGCAGCCGGGCGAGCTTTCCGGCGCGGAATTGCATGAATTGCGCGAGCCGCGCGGTGATCGGCTTGTCGGAATCCTGCGCCGTCATCGCACAGCGGACCATCGTCGCCGCGCTGGTCTCGTCCAGCATCAGGGTCTCGCGCTCCAGCCGCCGGATGCTCACATTGTCCGCGATCTGCCTGACTGCGTCGAGCACCGCCGCGCGGCCGTGCCGCGCGCCGAGGAAGGGAAACATGTCGATCGGGCCGTAGATGGCCCAGTCGATGTCGTCGTCGAGAAGCTCGGCGAAATCGTCGAAACGGCGGTCGTTGATCGCGCCATGCAATGCGCGCGACAGACGCCAGAGGCTGTGCTCCGTCATCGGCTCGGGATCCTGAACTGGCTTGCGAGGGGGCGCGCCGGCCTGAAGGCGACGTCGCAACGACGTCGCGCCGGGGCGCCGAATCTATCTCTCTTACGCCTCACATAAATCAGCCACCTGCGCGCGCAACGGCTGTTTTTGCATTGCACAAATGCGCGCAGCCGGTCGCCGCGCCCCTAACGCCCTTCGTGCTGCATCCGCTGCTGCGCGATCGCGACCTCGTGGTCGCGGAAGGCGGCCATGCCGAACAGGGAGGCGCCGGCGAGACCGCCGATCAGGGCGCCGAGCGGCATGAACGTGAAGAACACCAGCATGCCTGCATAGCCTTCGAATTCGCTGGTGTTGAACAGCTCGATCCAGGCCAGTCCAAGCCCTACTCCGATCGTCGCGCCGCCGACGACGCCCATCACCAGTCCGGCCATCGCCAGGAATGCTATTCTCATGTCACCGATGCCTCGTATACCACCGCTGATGGGGTGCGGAGCCCGGGCCACAGGTTCAAGGCAACGGCGCCGCCGTTGGTGACGTTTCCGTGATCGGTCGGTCAGGGCTGGCCTCCGCAACCGCCGTGCCGGGCCTCAGAGCCGGGCGGCGCCCGCGATCAGCAGCCGGCTGAGATCGCATTCCAGCACCTGCTGCACCAGGTCGTAGGTGTCCATGATCTCGCGGATGCGGGCGACGCGGCCGTCGCGCAGCGTGTAGAAGGCCGCGAGGTCGTATTGCACGATGCGGTCGTTGTCGCGCTTGCGCAGGAAGATGCGCAGATCCACGGCGACCTGGTCGCCTTCGCAGATCATGGTCTTGATCTCGTGCCGGACCTCGGCATAGCGGCTGCGTGCCGTCTCCCACATCTGCCGCACCTCGGCCTTGCCCCGGCGGCCACCGAGATGGGGGAAGATGTCGATCGGCGCCGAGGCGAAGTGCTCGAGATCGTCGGTGCAATGCGCCAGCACGCTGTCGAAATCGCCGGCGGCATGGGCCTCGAGCAGCTTGCGCACGCGCTGCTTGTTGATGTGCTCGATCATCCTGTCTCCACTGACGGGAATGCCCGCGTCGGCGATGGCGTTCTGGAGATGCCGGCCCGCGGCCGTCAACCACTTGCGTGACCGTCTGCCGGCGCAATGCGCCGGTACGGTGAACGGAAGCTTGGCGCGGGATCGCGTCACGATCATGTCTCGGGCCATCTCTCACCCCATGGGTCATCCCCGCGCGCGAAAGGTTCGCGCAAGGCGTCATGTCGGTTGCGAGGCGGGAACCGCTCCGCCGCGTCGCCGTTACCCCGCACCATTCTTGCGGAGCTCGATCACGAAGATGTCGATCACCAAGACCATGCTCGCCGCCTCCGTCGCAGCGCTGGCGCTGCTGTCGACGCAGGCCGCCGAGGCCAAGGGCTGCATCAAGGGCGCCATCGTCGGCGGCGTGGCCGGCCACTATGCCGGTCATCACGGCGTGCTCGGCGCCGCCGCCGGCTGCCTCTATGGCCGTCACCGTGCCAAGGAGCAGGAGCGTCAGCAGCAACAGCAGGGCCAGGTGAACGGGCAGGGCCGGACGTAGTTGATCCGCGCGTCCATCGTGCTTGGCGTGCCTTCACCTCAAGCTGGCGGCGATGGCCCGGCGTGACCGGGCGTTCGGTCCGTGCCGGAGGTGCCGGCTACAACGGAGCGCCGCTTGTTCGCGTCGTGGCTTTTTTCGTTACGCCAGCGAGGGTGATGCGCATCGGCCTCAACAAACCCTGTTGTCGTCCCGGCAAACGCCGGGACCCATACCCCCAGGGAGCGGTTTGAGGCACGCTTGCTATTGGCTTCTTGTCCCTCACGACCGCCGCTGCGTAGGGATCCCAGGTCGCCGCGCCGCGCTGTCGCGTCGCAGCTTGCCCGCGACGGCAGTGGAGAGAACAACGGATTTACGATTCAAACAGCTAAGGATTGCTCCGGGACATAACGGCGCGGTCTCGCGGCATGTGATGCCCGAGTGATACGATCCGCGTGGCCCTCGTGAGTGCAGAGGGCGCAGGGAATGCCGGGTGAAGGCCTCACCCATGGCCCGCCTGCGAAAAAAATGCAGGCGGCAGGTACCACAGGCAAAGCCGATTCAACCGGCATTCCCTGCGCGACGGTCTTCACGCTTATACGCAGTCTCCCTGGTGCGCCGGGCTTGTTGGCCACCATGTCGCACGACGCGCTTGCGCGCGTCATGCTGGATACCAGCATCGGGGTATCAGGACGCTGCGACTTCACGTCCGCAAGCTGCCGTTCGTCCGCACGCCGATAAGCATGCTGCGGCAACAACGCGGCCATCGCATCCCCACCTCGCGTGTCGTGACGATCGCGCGCTACGCCCCTTGTGTACGCCAGATCTGCCAGAATGCGCGAACGGGCGGTTCTCGCAAAACCGCCCGTCGCTGGATCTGAGCCCGGTACGCCCCAAACGCGGCAAAGCCTGTATCAGAGCGAGGGACAGCTCCGGTGATCTTCCTCAACCCGAACAGTTGCAAGGGCTTCGAGCCCATACAAGGCAAGGAAGGGAGTGGATGATGACACAGATCGCAAATGGTGTCGCTGGTATCGATGTGGCCAAGGACAAGGTGGACGGCTGCATTCGGAAACTCGGAGTACGGCAGACATTCCCGAGCAGTTCGCTTGGGCATCGCCAGCTGGTGGCCTTGCTTCGCAAGCACAAGGTGACCAAGGCCGTCATGGAGGCCAGCGGCGGCTATGAGCGCGAATGGGCCAAGGCGCTGCGCGAGGCCGGGATAGAGGTGCGGATCGTTGATCCCAAACGGGTTCGCAGCTTCGCCTTGTCGGCGGGTCGACTGGCGAAGAACGACACGATCGACGCAGAGATGATCGCCTGGTTCGCCGAGACGTTCGACGAGGCACCGAGCCAGACCTACGATGCTGCACGCGAGGAACTGGCGGGGCTGGTGAAAGCGCGCAAGCATCTGATGGATCTGAAAATCCGTTTGCAGAACCAGACCGAGCATGTTGTGCCGGGATTGGCGCAGAAGGCCCATTCCCAGGTGTTGAAGACGCTCGCGGCTCAGATTGCGAAGCTCGAGGCTGCGATCTTCGCCAGGGTCAAGGCGACGCCGGAATTTGCCGAGCGCGCCGAGATCATTGAAAGTGTGCCGGGGCTTGCCGTCATGACCTCCGCGCTCCTCATCGCAGGAGCGCCGGGGCTCGGCAAGGTGAGTGACAGGATCGCCGCTGCCCTGATCGGTGTTGCCCCTTACGACGACGACAGCGGCAAGCGCCGAGGCGAGCGCCACATCAAGGGAGGTCGGCGCTGGGTGAGAAACGGCCTGTTTCTTCCCTGCCTCGGGGCAGCGACGCAGCATAATCCGGTGCTTAAGACCTACTATGAACGCCTCATCGCCAAGGGCAAAGAGCCGAAAGTTGCCCTCATCGCCTGTATGCGCAAGCTGATCATCATCCTGAACACGATGATCGCCCGCGGCGAAAAATGGAATCCCAAGCAGCCGCGCGTTGCGATGAACTGATCGAGCGCCACACTGCGCTCGGTCCACGACCGAGTGCATGCCAAGCCAACAGGACGGCGAGCGGACGGGGTCAAGGCCTTCAGCCGCCGAAGGCGGGGGCGCGTCTCGCGCCAGCCTTGAGGCCGGCCGTTCGCCGGCCTACCTCAACAGCACAGTTGCTCTGCGGTGAGGCGGGATGCGGGGGAGATAATCATGAATTCCGATAAAGCGCAATAAGTTTATTTTTTTCGGAAGATCCGCGCTTCATCTCTCGCGTTGTCTGGCGGGCCCTCTGATGGATTTCGTGAAGGGCACCCCTAAATTGGGTCCGACGCCGCGAGAAATTCTTCCGCTTTGGCTCGGCTCGAGAACCGCCCGAGCTCTTCATAGGACGGCTCGTCCTCGGCGTCATCAGCCGATCGCAGGACGACAAAGCAATCCTCATTGCTCAAAATCAGCTCTGTCAGGTCCTCGCTCCGGGACGGAGACATGTCGCGGGCGCCGCAATGAGGACACTCGTCGTCACACATGCACGACCATTCATCGGTCAAGGCCTGCGCGCAACGTTCACAACGATAGAAGTTCAAGAACCAGGCCATTGCCGGACCTCACGTCTTCAAACGATAGCGGCCGCGCGATACGAACTCCAGGAATCCCTGATCGCGCAGGAACTGGAGCTGCTGGCGGATTTTCGGTCGGACGTTCTGGTTGCCGGGATAGAGCAGGCTGAGATGGCGGTCGAAAGCGTAGACATCGTCGAGCGTGAATTCCGGCTTGCCGAGCGACTCGACGCATTTCAGCACCTCGATCAGCCATCCGCGTGCATCCAGGGATTCCTTGCGGAGGAAGAGCGTCCGGCTCCACTCCTGCAGCACGACCTGCTTCGCGCGGACGACGCGATTCTGGACGATGTGAATCTTGCCCGACTCGGGAACGCGATCGAGAAGAATGTTCGAGCCGACCCACCCGGCGCGGCGCGCGGTCGCCGCGAGCGGCTTGCGCTGCTCGATGATGTCGCGGACAAAGAAATGCTTCGGCACGACGAAGAGGTTGATGACCGACCGGGTGTCACGGTCATAGTTCATCAGCAGGAGATTGGGATTGTTGCTGGCGGCCAGCCGCTCGCACTTCGTCCCATAGGCGCCGTCGGCGACCTTGGCGCCGAATACCTTCTTCTGGCTCTTCAGCTCGAACTCTTCGCTGCAGCTCGTACAGAAGAAGTCGGCCAGCGGGCTGTTGTTGGGAAACTGCGCCATGTTCGATCGGCCGCAGTTCGGACAATAGGCTTGCGCGCCGACCCAAGCTTCGGTCCAGGCCCGCGCCTTCTGCGTGCCGCTGGTGTAGGCAGTCTGAGGTTCTTCAAAACCGAGTTTCATGTGAGCAGAGTAGCTCAACATGATATGTTTTCCAGTCGAGATCGCGGGCCGGACGTCATTGCGAGCGAAGCGAAGCATCCAGATCAGGCCAAGTGCATAGACTCGATTGCTTCGTCGCTGTCGCTCCTCGCAATGAGGCGGCGAGAAGGTTTACACCTCACCGCTTCTTCCACCCGCCGCGCTTTCCCGGCGCGCCGCCGGTCGAGCGGGGGCAGGACCGAATTCGGGGCCTGAGTCGCGCGAGTTGGTCGGCTGGATGATACGGACCGGAAAGATTTTTCCGGCAGGGGGCGGTAGGGCAGCGACTCCTCGCCGTGCATTTGGTCCAGATGCAGCCTGTCGACTTGGCCGACGCTCGATCGAGCGCTTAGCCGGTGACGTGGAGCTGCAATCCCGCCTGTTTCTGCAGATAAGCGATCACGCTTAAGAGGTTCTTGGCCTGAGGATTGCCTTGCGGGCCGAACATGCGGATCAGGCTCTTGGGCGGTGTATCGATCGCCTCACCGAGCTTTTCGAATCCGACGGTCGCCTTGATGTAGTCGCGAAGAATGGTTTTCCCCGTTTCCATGTCGCCGCTGAGCATCGCGTCGACGCCTTCGCGAAGAAGCGCCGCCGCGAATCTCGTGTCCGCCTTCGCCTGCCGATGAAGCAGCTTGTCGAAACGCTTCGTCTTCATGGTCATCGCTTTTCCCCACGGACGACGCTCACCGCTTCTTCCACCCACCCCGTTTGCCAGGCTGCCCGCCGGTAGAGCGCGGGGCGGGGCCGAATTCGGGGCCGGACTCGCGCGAGTTGGTCGGCTGGATGATGCGGCTGGTGCTACCGAACGGTTTTTCGGGCAGCTTGGGGTTGGGGCGGTAGGGCAGGGACTCCGGGCCGTGCATCTCGTCGAGATGCGGCTTGTGGACTTTGGAGGCGGTGCTTGCGCCATGGGCGCCGCGACTCGTGGGCCCCCCTCCCTGGCCCTCCCCCACGAGGGGGGAGGGAACGGAGGGACCGCCCGCGCGGCTTGACGCACCGCCGCCGCGTGCTGCCGAGCCGCGGCCCTTCAGGGCCGTGGTCGGGAGGTTGGCGGCGTCGCCGTACTTCTTGGCGCCGGCGTAGGCGCCGGCCTTGCCCTGCACGGTGCGCTGCTTGGCGGTGGGGTCGTCGACGACGGCAAGCTCGGTGGCGCGGAGGCGCTTGACCTCGTCGCGGAGGCGGGCGGCTTCCTCGAAGTTCAAATCGGCGGCGGCCTCGCGCATGCGGGTTTCGAGATCGGCCAGCACCGCCTCGAAATTGTGGCCGATCGAGATGACGTCGTCGGTGGTGGTGCCGCCGCCGGTCTCGATCAGCACGTGGTCGCGCTCGTAGACCGAGTTGAGGATGTCGCCGATCGACTTCTTCACGCTCTCCGGCGTGATGCCGTGGGCCGTGTTGTACTCCACCTGCTTCTCGCGGCGGCGGTTGGTCTCGGCGATGGCGCGCTCCATCGAGCCGGTCATCTGGTCGGCGTAGAGGATCACCTTGCCGTCGACGTTGCGCGCGGCGCGGCCGATGGTCTGGATCAGCGACGTCTCGCTGCGCAGAAAACCTTCCTTGTCGGCGTCGAGGATCGCGACCAGCGCGCATTCGGGAATGTCGAGGCCCTCGCGCAGCAGGTTGATGCCGACCAGCGCGTCGAACGCGCCGAGGCGCAAGTCCCGGATGATCTCGATGCGCTCGATGGTGTCGATGTCCGAATGCATGTAGCGGACGCGGATGCCCTGCTCGTGCAGATATTCGGTGAGATCCTCGGCCATGCGCTTGGTCAGCACCGTGATCAGCGAGCGATAGCCGGCCTGCGCGGTGGCGCGGACCTCGCCGAGGAGATCGTCGACCTGGGTGCGGGCGGGGCGGATGTTGACAGGAGGATCGATCAGCCCGGTCGGGCGGATGACCTGCTCGACGAACACGCCGCCGGCCTCGTTCAGCTCCCAGCCGCCGGGGGTCGCCGACACCGCCACCGTCTGCGGCCGCATCATGTCCCACTCCTCGAAGCGCAGCGGGCGGTTGTCCATGCAGGAGGGCAGGCGGAAGCCGTATTCGGCCAAGGTCGCCTTGCGGCGGAAGTCGCCGCGGAACATGCCGCCGATCTGCGGCACCGTGACGTGGCTCTCGTCGGCGAACACCAGCGCGTTGTCGGGGACGTATTCGAACAGCGTCGGCGGCGGCTCGCCGGGCAGCCGGCCGGTGAGATAGCGCGAGTAGTTCTCGATGCCGGCGCAACTGCCGGTCGCCTCCATCATCTCGATGTCGAAGGTGGTGCGCTGCTCCAGCCGCTGCGCCTCGAGCAGGCGGCCCTGCGCATGCAACTGGTCGAGTCGGATCTTCAGCTCGGACTTGATCGACTTCATCGCCTGCACCAAAGTCGGTCGCGGCGTCACATAGTGCGAGTTGGCGTAGACCTTGATGAACTCCAGCTCGTCCTGCTTGTGGCCGGTGAGCGGATCGAACTCCTCGATGTTCTCCACGGTGTCGCCGAACAGGTTCACGCGCCAGGCGCGGTCCTCATAGTGCGCCGGGAAGATGTCGATGACGTCGCCCCGCACGCGAAAGGTGCCGCGGGTGAAATCGTGCTGGGTGCGCTTGTATTGCAAAGCGACGAGGTCGGCGATGAGCTGGCGCTGGTCGATGCGCTCGCCCTTCTTCAGCGCGAAGGTCATCGCGGTGTAGGTCTCGACCGAGCCGATACCGTAGATGCAGGACACCGAGGCGACGATGATGACGTCGTCGCGCTCGAGCAGCGCGCGCGTCGCCGCGTGGCGCATGCGGTCGATCTGCTCGTTGATCGAGGAATCCTTCTCGATATAGGTGTCGGTGCGCGGGACGTAGGCCTCGGGCTGGTAGTAGTCGTAGTACGAGACGAAGTACTCGACCGCGTTGTCGGGGAAGAAGCTCTTGAACTCGCCATAAAGCTGCGCGGCGAGCGTCTTGTTCGGCGCCAGGATGATGGCCGGGCGCTGCGTC
This sequence comes from Bradyrhizobium sp. SZCCHNRI20481, assembly GCF_032485055.1. Lineage (NCBI taxonomy): Bacteria > Pseudomonadati > Pseudomonadota > Alphaproteobacteria > Hyphomicrobiales > Nitrobacteraceae > Bradyrhizobium > Bradyrhizobium sp. SZCCHNRI20481. Next base: position 178,407 of record NZ_JAUEUE010000016.1, on the reverse strand, counting down.
GCCTCGATCACCTTCGCCATGGTGTAGGTCTTGCCGGAGCCGGTGACGCCGAGCAGCACCTGTGTGCGGTCGTTGCGCGCGATGCCCTCGACCAGCTCCTTGATCGCCTGCGGCTGGTCGCCCTTCGGCTCATAGGCCGACTTGATCTCGAAGCGGACGCCGCCTTCCGACTTCTCCGGACGGGGCGGACGGTGTGGCGTCCACACCTTGAGCGAGCCGTCGTCCTTGCGGAACTCGGGACGGCCCTCGCGGATCAGCGACTCCAGCGCTTCCGCCGTGGCCTTGACGCCGAGCGCCTCCATCTTGTTGCGCGGCGGACGGGCGAGCGCCTCCTCGTCGTCCTCGGCCGTGGGCAGGCCAAGCTGCCGCGCCAGCTCGGGATCGAGCGTCGGGATGGTGGCGGCGGTGCCGTAATTGGCTTGCGGAGCTTCGGCGAGGCCTGACTCGCCAGCGTTGTCAAAGGGCGCGTCCGCATGCGCTGCGGCGCTCCCTCCCCCCTTGTGGGGGAGGGGTGGGGAGGGGGGTACTCCGGCACGAGCTGTGTCTGAGTCGTCGGCCAACGCGGGAGGGGACTCAGGTCGCGCCGCCACGCTCTCCTCCTCTCCCCCTTGCGGGGAGGAGGCGGGGGGGGATTCACGGGCAGTGTTGCTTGGGGCACCCCCCTCCCCAGCCCTCCCCCACAAGGGGGGAGGGAGCGCAGCGTCCTGCTGGGCTGAAGCTTGTGACGTGTCACGGACGGACGAACGCCCACCCACCGGCTGCGGATTCGGCCGCAGCGGCATGGACCGCGCCGAGGCGTCGCCGGTCGCAACCTCAGCGCTCTTGCCGCGCGTCGACGCCCGCGCGCGGTGCGCGGCGGCCTCGCCGCCGCTGCGGCGGTCCCAGGAATTGTCCGGCGGAGGCTTCAGTCCCGTTGAGGAACCGATGCCGCTCTCGCCGCGGTTGATGGCGGGATTGAGCAGCTCGGCGAGCGCGGGCGCGATCGGCTGCACGTCGGGCCGGTGCGCTTTCGATTTCGGAGTTCGGCCAGGCTTCTTGGGGGTGTCGGGGGTCTTCGCCATGGCCCGAATATGGGACGGATGACGCCGACTTGAAAGAGTGATCGGGCGCCGCGCAGCGGCCTTGCTGACAGCATGGTGGCAGCAGGACGGCCCGAGATGCGCCTGCACGCGGAAGGCCACACGAGATCAGCGAGCGACTCGCGAGCCGTGGCGCGCGCGATGGCGCTCCAGCGACCCCTCGCTGCGGTTCAATGCCGGGTCGGCTGCTCGACGATGTCGAGATGCACGCCGTGGCAGGCGACGCATTGCAGGGCCCAGTACTCGGAACCGCCGCGGCCGTTGATGACGCTCAGGACGCTCAGCTCGGCATCGCAGTCCGGGCATCGCGTACGCACCGAATAAGCGAGGTGTTTGACGGCAGGCTCAGCCATGAATTGCAGTCCGCATTACGAATACACTCGGCATTTCGAATTGGCGTTTGGATTGTTGGCTTGGAACCGTCTGGCCGCGCGGATGGACTCTCGGGGACTTCACTCTCGAAGATTGTTCCACGTCGCGCTATCCGTCTTTTCCCGGGGGGCGGTCGATATCCTCCGTTGCATGCTCGAAGCGACGGCCTATCAGTTGGCCGTCGTCAGTCCCACCGCTTGCGGAAGCGGTCGATGTGGCTCTTGGCATCGGCGATCGCCATGTCTGCATCGGACCAGGCAAAGCCGACTTCGAGAGACGGGAACGAAACACCATTGATCACCACCGGGGTCATGTCCGCGCGGCGGATCCGCGCGTGCCACAAGCCGCGTCCTGCTTCGAACGGCTCGATGGCGAAGTCTTCGTACAAGTACGTCATTGCGCAGTCCTGGATGTTCCAAACTGCAACAACAGCATGAGTTTGTCCGGGCATTTGTGAACAGGTTCACACGTCAGCGTCTTTTTTGATCGCGTCCCTCCGCTGAGAATTCCGGGTCGCGGGTTGCGACGCTGCGCGCATGATCCAGCGCCGGAACGCGGCGAAATCACGTTGGCCGGCCTGGAAGTGGCGGTAGACAAGATACCAGCGCTCGCCTTTTGGGACGGTCAGTGCGAACGGTGCAACCAGGCGTCCTGCCGCGAGGTCATCGTCGATATAGGGACGGATGCCCATCGCGACGCCGAGCCCGTCGATCGCGGCCTGCAGCGCATGCCCGTAATACTGGAACTCGGTGCCGCGCGCGCTGACGCGGGTGACGCCCGCGGCCTTCAGCCACAGCGCCCAGTCCTCGGCGGCATGCGACACCCGCAGCAGGCTCGGGCCCTTGAGGTCGGCCGGTTTCTTCAAGGTCGCGGCCAGCCGCGGCGTGCACACCGGCACGAGATCGGCGGCGAACAGCGGCTCGGCGACGAGACCCGGCCAGGCGCCGTGGCCGAGCTTGATGCCGCAGCTCCAATCGTCGCCGAACGGCACCGCCGCCCCGCCGGTGGTGATGCGGACCTCGATGTCCGGCTGCTCGGTGCTGAAATCGGCGAGCCGCGGGATCAACCATTTCATCGCGAAGGTCGGACCGACGCCGAGCGTCAGCACGCGCATCGACGACGGCGCCATGATCTGCGCGGTCAGGCTCGACAGCGCATCGAAGATCGGCGTCAGCCCGCTCTGATAGGCGCGCCCCGGCGCGGTCAGCGCCAGGCGGTTGGCCTTGCGCTCGAACAGCACCACGCCGAGCCGCTGCTCGAGCAGGTTGACCATGCGGCTGATCGCGGCCGCGGAGACGTTGAGCTCGCTGCCGGCCGCGGCGAAGCTGCCGGTGCGCGCAGCCGCCTCGAATGCCTTGATGCCGTTGAGGAACAGCAGCCGTCTCATCGAGCCCTCAGGAAAACTGATGGAGGGCAAGATAACTCGGTTTGTGCGGCCGTCACCAGTGCGACAATCTGCATGGCGAGGAGATCAGCCATGACACCAGCCCTGATTGCAGCGCTCGGATTGCTGATGGTGGCGACGGCGTTCCTGTCGGGCCTGTTCGGCATGGCGGGCGGGCTGATCCTGATCGGCGTGCTCTTGGCGATCATGCCGCTGCCGGCGGCGATGGTGCTGCACGCGGCGACGCAGATGGCGTCCAACGGCTGGCGCGCCGTGCTGTGGCGCCGGCACATCCGCTGGCGGCCGGTCGCGGTGTATCTCGTCGGTTGCGCGCTGGCGCTCGGCCTATGGTCCCTGGTGCGCTACGTGCCTGACAAGCCGGTCGCGCTCCTGCTGCTCGGCGTCACGCCGTTCATGGCGCGGCTGATGCCGGCCGGCCTCAGGCCCGATCCGGACAGCGTCTGGCAGGGCGCGATCTACGGCACGATCTGCATGGGGCTGATGCTGATGACCGGGGTGTCCGGGCCGCTGCTCGACACGTTCTTTCTCGGCGCGCGGTTCGACCGCCGCTCGATCGTCGCCACCAAGGCGACGTGTCAGGTCGCGAGCCACCTCACCAAGCTGATCTATTTCGGCGGCATCATCGATCAGGCCGCGGGCCTCGATCCCGTGCTCGCGCTCGTCGCCGTCGGAGCGTCGATGCTCGGCACGAGCCTGGCGCGGCGGCTGCTGGAGGCGATGAGCGAGCAGCAGTTCCGCACCTGGGCCCACCGCATCATCACGGCGGTGGCGAGCTACTACATCCTCTATGGCGGCTGGCTGCTGCTGGCCGCGCAGAGCTCGGCGGCGGCAGAGTGAGGCGAGCATGGCCGTATCGGCAGACCCCCTGGTGCTCGACTTCGTCGAATGGATCGCGCGCGCGCCGCGCAGCCATGCCGAGGTGGTGGCGACGTGGCGAACGAGCTGCCCGCGGCTGACGGTGTGGGAGGATGCCGCCGATCTGGGCTATGTCACGCGCCAGGCGATCACGGGCGTCGGCCTCTTCATCATCGTCACCGATGCCGGCGCGCGGCTGTTGCGCGACAACGGCCGCGTCGCGCGCTAGAACGGTCCGGAGTTGGAGGAAAGACCGGGAATGGCAGTGAAGCTGTATGAACTCGTCGGGAGCGATGCGGGCCGCCCGTTCAGCCCCTATTGCTGGCGCACGCGGATGGCGCTGGCGCACAAGGGGCTGAGCGCAGAATCGATTCCGTGGCGCTTCACCGAGAAGAGCGCGATCGCGCCGCATGGATCGGAGAAGGTGCCGGTCATGCTCGACGGCGACCGCGCGGTGGCCGACTCCTGGACGATCGCCAACTACCTCGAGGATACCTATCCGGACCGGCCGTCGCTGTTCGGCGGCGCCGGCGGCCGCGCGATGGCGCGCTTCCTCAATGCCTGGGGTGACATCGCCATCGTCGGCGGCATCTTCCCGCTGATCATCGCCGACATCCCGAAGAACCTTGCCGCCGAGGATGCCGACTATTTCCGCAAATCGCGCGAGGCGCGGTTTGGCAAGAGCCTCGAAGAGGTCATGGCGACGCGCGACCAGGCGGTCATCGGCTTCCGCAGATCGCTGGAGCCGCTGCGCCAGACCTTGAAGACGCAAGCCTTCATCGGCGGCGACGCGCCCGACTATGCCGACTACATCGTGTTCGGCGGCTTCCAATGGGCGCGCGTGGTGAGCCCGTTCCGGCTGCTGGAGGAGAGCGACAGCGTCCATGCCTGGCGCGAGCGGCTGCTCGATGCGTTCGACGGGCTGGCGCGCAAGTCGCCGGGCCACCCGGTCTAGCAACGCGGCGGCCGGCGCTCGCGCCAGGCCGCCAGCCCATCGGTGAGATCGCGGCTGCCGACCAGGCTCGCGAACTGTTCGCTCTCGACCTGCAGCCCTTCGCCGATCGCCATGTTGAGCCCGCGCGTCGCGGCGGTGATGATGCCGGCGACGGTATCCGGCCCGTGGCGGATGATGCGCTGCGCCAGAGCGCGCGCCGCCGACAAGAACTCATCGTGCGGCACGACGGCGTTGACGAGGCCGATCTCCAGCGCGCGCTGCGCCGGGAAAGCGTCGCCGGTCAGCAGCAGTTCCAGTCCGCGCTTGCGGCCGACCAGCCGCGGCAGCCGCTGCGTGCCGCCGAAGGTCGGCGGCATGCCGAGCCTGATCTCGGGCTTGGCGAAGCTGGCGCGCTCGCTCGCCACCGCAAGATGCACGGCCTCGGTGATCTCGCAGCCGCCGCCGAAGGCGAGCCCGTTCACCGCGGCGACGACCGGCTTGCGGAACGCCTCCAGCCGCGCCGTCATCGCCTGGCCGCGCCGCACGAAGTCGCGCAGCGCCGCGGCGCGCCCCTGGCGGACGCTTGCGGTGAATTCGTCGATGTCGGCGCCGGCCGAGAAGGCGCGTTGTCCCGCGCCGGTGAGGATCACGGCCCTGACGCCGGCATCGGTCTCGATGCGGTCGAGCGCGGCCATCAATCGATCGATCAGCGCGTAGCTGAGCGCGTTCAGCCGCTGCGGCCGGTTCAGCGTGATCGTGGCGATGCGGTCGGAGATGTCGAGCAGGATGAGGTCGGTCATGGCGTCTCGCAGGCTGGCGGTTGGAGCAAGCGAAGACTAGGCGTCGCGGCAGCCGAGGTATATTCACTGGTCAGTATACATTGACCGAGCGCCGCCATGCCCCGTTCCTCCGATCCCACGCCCGCCCGCATCGTCGCCGCCGCGAGCAGGCTGTTCTATGCCGAGGGCATCCGCGCCGTCAGCGTCGACGCGGTGGCGGAAAAGGCCGGCGTCACCAAGAAGACGCTGTATTATCATTTCCGCAGCAAGGACGATCTGGTCGCGGCCTATCTCGCCGCGCGCGACCAGCCGAACCTGGAGCTGTTCAAGCGCTGGTTCGACGAGACCGAGGGCGCGCTGCCCGACAAGATCGCCGGGATATTCAACCAGCTTGCGCGCGCCGCGCGGCATCCGAAATGGCGCGGCTGCGGCTTCCTGCGCACCACCGCGGAGCTCGCCAATCTGCCCGGCCATCCCGCGATCAGGATCGGCGCCGCCCACAAGAAGAAGTTCGAGGCCTGGCTGCAGGCGATGTTCGAAGAGCAGGGAATTGCCGAAGCGGGCGAGCTCGCGCGGCAGATGCTGCTCCTGCTCGACGGCGCGTTCGCGGTCGTGCTGCTGCATCGTGACGCCAGCTACATGGAGACCGCGGGCGCGGCGGCACGGACGCTGGTCGCGGCGGCGCTGCCAAAGGGGAGGCGATATGCTTCCCGCAGGACCGTCAGCCTGCGCAGCCGCGTCCCCTGACCCGCTCGCCGCGAACGATCGTCGCGACCATCTGGCTGGCCATGCCGTCGAAATCGGACGGCTTGATGTAGCCGGCGGCGTAGGCTTCCTGGGTCAGGCGTTCGATCCGGCGATCCTCGGCGGTCATCCAGACGCCGGCGATGTAGGCGGCGCCCGCCGGACCATAGGTCTCGGGATAGCGCTCGTTCTGGTTCTGCCGATGATAGTAGTAGTGGTTGAGGCCGCTGATGAAGCTGTCGCGCTTGGCGCCGCAGCGGTCGCTCCACGCCAGATCGAGCGCCTTCAGCGCGTCCTGGCGCTGCGAGCGCCGGGCGTCCTCGGTGTATTTCTCGTGCTCCTGAAACTCCGCGCCCGTGACGGGCGGAAACGCAGCCGCCGCACTCGGCGCGTCGGTCAGGAACAGGCGTCCGCCAACCTGCCAGACGAGGATGGCTGCAATGATGAAGATGAGCCGGTTCATGGCAGCGCTCGTTTGCTATCGCCGGTCCCGTTGCGCCTGCCGGATACGGCACACCGACGATTCGTCGGACCAGAGACCGGGTCCGGCGAACATCGGGACGTCCTCGCGCACATCCGCCGGAAAGTCCGCCTTGGTGATCCCCTTCTCGTCGAAGGCTTCGAACAAGGCCTCCTTCACACGCTGATCGAGCGGCGTGCCGACGCTGTCGGCCGCCTCCTGGAGCGATTTGTCCGTGCAGATTTTTGCGCCCCAGAACTGCCGCTTGCAATCCAGCTTGGCGACATAGGCGCGAGTATAGGCCGTCAGTGCGTCCACCAGGTTCTGCTTCATGGTCTTGTCGCATGGCGACAGCTTGTAGGCCGTCGCGGCCTGCAGCGCGTCCATGCGCAACGCATCGAGCTTGGGGTTCTTGTCGCTCTGCGAGGTGTGCTCGGCGAGCCATGCCTTGCGATCGAATTTTTCCCTGGACCTGGCATCGCCGAACGACATGTCCACCGTCGCGGACAGCGGTGCCACCACGGCCACCGTCTGTGACCCATTGGCAATATTGGACACCGTCTCGATCGGGGCCGACCAGGTCGAGGCTCCCCAGGACGCGCCCGGCAACGGAAAGCCCCTGACGGCCCAGCTCACACCACCGAATGCCACTACAAATGCCGCGCCCACGGCGCCAATAAATCGCAACATGAAAGAAGCCCATCCGCCAACGCCTGCACGGTAGTGCGTGCGGGTTAATGCATCCGATAGGGCCGCCGGCGGCGCGCAACGACGTGAACCGATCGTGACCGTCTTCTGCCGCCTTTGAAGACAATGGCTGATGAATTAGCGGCATGGCCGGACGAGCCTGCCGACGTGACGTCATGTCTTGACGGGCAACACCGAACGGCGCGCGAGCAGCGCGATGGCGGCATCGAGATCCGGCAGCACGGCCGCCGCATTCGCCCGCGAATGATCGTTCGGCGGCACGATGTCCGGCACCATCAAGGTGATCGCGCCTGCGGCGTGCGCCGAGGCGACGCCGGGATTGGAATCCTCGATTGCGACGCAGGCCGGCGCGCGCGTCCGTAGCCGTTCCGCGGCGAGCAGATAGAGGTCCGGATGCGGTTTGGCGCGGGTCACGTCGTCGCGCGTCAGGACCGCATCGAAGCGGTGGCCGATGCGGGCGAGGCGGAGATGCTCCGCGGCCGTGCTGCGCGAGGACGAGGTGACGACGGCCTTGGGCAGGCCGACCGCGTCGATCGCGTCGAGCAGCGCGACGACGCCGCGCTTCAGCGGCATGCCCGCCTGCAGGATCTCGATCGTCTTGGCCGCGAACAGGCGGTTGACTTCGACCAGCGGAAAATCGTCGCCGAAATGGTCGCGCAGGGTCTGCTCGTTGTCGGGTCCGGGAATGCCGATCATCGCATGGCAGAGCTCGACGACGCCGTCGCTGTAGCCGAGCGCATTCAGCGCCGCGATCGCAGCTTCGAGATAGACCTTCTCGGTGTCGAGCAACGTTCCGTCCATGTCGAGCAGGACCGCTTCGACGTGCCAGCGCATCACGATCCCGCCTCCGGTTCGCCGGCCAGCCTCTTGAGGCAGTTGACGCACAGGCAGTCCTTGAACCGGCTTTGTCCGCTCTTGGGCAGCGGCAGGCGCACGGCCTCTTCGAAGCACCAGCAGGAGCCGCCGGGATCGCAGCTGAACTCCGCGCCGCACGACTCGCAGGTGAGTTGCCGCGCGGTCATGTCCGCTAAACGATTTGTCACGTTCGGAGCCACGTGCGACCAGCCCCTTTTCATGTCCGGTTCATCTGCCGGGGCAAGTATAGTGCGTGACAATCTGCCGCGCCATCGCAGTCTGCGGTCGCGGCAACACAGCGTTTCGGGAGCTCCCGCGATGACAGGCTCGAGGATGTGGCATGGCGCGTGATGCTCGAGCGGCTCTTGTTGCATTGAATCGCTTCGGCTTCGGCGCGCGTGGCGGCGCCTCGGGCGATCTCGTCAATGCGGCATCGGACCCGCGCGGCTTCGTCAAGGCCGAGCTCGGGCGTCCCAATGGAGCGCTCTTGGAAGCGCCGGGTCTGCAGCCGACGCCCGCACTCGCCGATGCCGTCTTCGCCTATCAGGACGAGGTCAAGCGGGCCCGCGAGGCCGCGAAGTCGGAGGCTGCGCCGCAGGAGCAGTCCAGCCCCACGCGCGGCCTGTCCACGAACGGCGCGGACAAAGCCTCGGCCGCAACGCCATCGGCGGCCCCAGCAGCCGGCGCCGACCCTGCACCCGCGATGCAGGGAACGCCGGCAAAGCCCGCGCAGGCTCAGCAGCCGCCCAACGTCGTCCAGAAGACGTTCCGTGCCGAGGCGCTGGCGCGGCTGCAGCGCGCCGTGCTCGCCGATTGCGGCTTCACCGAGCGGCTGGTGGCGTTCTGGTCGAACCATTTCTGCATCTCCGCAGGCAAGGGCGAGTTGGCGCGGATGTGGGCCGGTGCGTTCGAGCGCGAGGCGATCCGGCCGCACGTGCTCGGACGCTTCGCCGACATGCTGAAGGCGGTCGAGCAGCATCCGGCGATGCTGTTCTTCCTCGACAACCAGGAATCGCTCGGACCGGACTCGCGCGCCGGCCAGAACCGCAAGCGCGGCCTCAACGAGAATCTCGCCCGCGAGATCATGGAACTGCACACGCTGGGTGTCGGCGGCGGCTACACCCAGGAGGACGTGACCTCGCTGGCGCGCATCATCACCGGCTGGAGCTTTGCCGGCCGCAACAGCCGCAACGCGGCGCCCGGCAGCTTCGTGTTCAATGCCAATGCGCACCAGCCGGGGCCGCAGACCCTGCTCGGCAAGGTCTATCAGGATGACGGTCTCACGCAGGGCCAGGCCGCGCTCGCGGACGTCGCCCGCCATCCCTCGACGGTGAAGTTCATCGCCACCAGGCTCGCGCGCCATTTCGTCGCCGATGATCCGCCGCCCGCGCTCGTCGCCCGGCTCGAAGCCGTGTTCAAGAAGGGCGATGGCGACCTCAAGGCGCTGACCTTGGCGCTGGTCGACTCCGACGAGGCCTGGTCGGCGCCGCTGACCAAGATCCGTTCGCCCTATGAGTTCCTGGTCGCCGGCGGCCGGCTGCTGGCGCGCGTGCCGGAAGATCCCGGCTTCTATCTCAGTTCCCTGAACACGCTCGGCCAGCCGCTATGGGCGCCCGCAGGACCAAACGGATTTGCTGATACCAACGCGATGTGGGCTGCCCCTGAGGGCATGAAGCTGCGGCTGGACATTTCCGCGCAACTCGCCGCACGTCTTGGCAACAATCTCGATCCGCGCGACCTGCTCGATCTCGTCGCGGGCGATGCGACCTCGACGGAGACGCGGCGCACGATCGAGCGTGCGGAATCGCGCCAGCAGGCGCTGGCGTTGTTGCTGATGTCGCCGGAATTCCAGAGGAGATGACGATGGACCGGATCGCGACCTCGCTGTTGACCTCGCGACGCCATTTGCTGCTGGCAGGCGCGTCCTTTGCGGCCTGGGGCTATCTGCCGAAATTCGCGCGGGCCGCCGGCCAGCGCGACCCGCGGCTGATCGTCGTGATCCTGCGCGGCGCGCTCGATGGCCTCGCCACCGTCGCGCCGATCGGCGATCCCGACTACGCCGGACTGCATGGCGCGATCGCGCTGACGACGGCGGGACCAAATCCGGCGCTGCCGCTCGATTCGTTCTTTGCGCTGCATCCGTCAATGCCGGAATTCGCGCGCATGTATCGCGACAAGCAGGCTGCCGTGGTTCACGCGGTCGCGACACCGTATCGCGAGCGCTCGCATTTCGATGGTCAGGACGTGCTCGAAAGCGGCTTCGCCGGTCCTGGCCGCGTGCAATCGGGCTGGCTGAACCGCGCGGTGGAGGCTCTGCCGCGCGGTCCGCGCGTCACGGGCGCGCTCGCGGTCGGTCCGACGGCGCCGCTGGTGCTGCGCGGCGCAGCGCCCACCGTTGGTTGGGCGCCGGTGACGGTGCCGCAGGCCGATGACGACACCGCGATGCGGCTGGTCGACCTCTATGCGCATCGCGATCCCGCGTTGGCGGCTGCGTTGTCGCAAGGGCTCAAGCTCGAGAAGGTCGCGGTCGGTGACGACATGAAGCCGAAGCCGGGCGGCAACCAGATCGCGGCGATGCGCCAGGTCGCGCGCGGCGCGGCGAAGCTGATCGCCGCGGAGGATGGTCCGCGCATCGCCGCGCTGGCGTTCGACGGTTGGGACACGCATGCCAATGAAGGTGGTGCGGTCGGTCGGCTGGCGCAGCTCTTGTCGGGTCTCGACGGTGCGCTCGCCGAGTTCGAAAGCGGGCTTGGCCCGTGCTGGCGCGATACGGTCGTGGTCGTCGCAACCGAGTTCGGGCGCACGGCAAGGATCAACGGCACCCAGGGGACCGATCATGGGACCGGGACGATTGCGCTGCTCGCCGGCGGTGCGGTGAAGGGCGGACGGGTGATCGCCGACTGGCCGACGCTGAAGATGGCGAGCCTCTACCAGGGACGCGATCTTGCGCCGACGACGGATCTTCGCGCGGTGTTCAAGGGCGTACTCGCCGATCATCTCGGCATCGGCGAGCACGCGCTCGGCGGCGCGGTGTTTCCGGACAGCGCGGCCGTGAAGCCGATCAAGGGGCTCGTAGCGTAAGGCTCGCTTGCGCCATTTCCTGATCAGGCGTCCTGAAGCCTTCCACATTGCGGCATCAGCGGCCGTCGTCGCAGGCGCATTGCACCGCGAAGTCTGCTACTCCTCGACCTGCGGCATTCATCCCTCAGGAGATCAGCATGTTCATCGCCATGAATCGTTTTCGCGTCGCCAAGGGCTCGGAGGCCGCCTTCGAGCAGGTCTGGCTGTCGCGCGACAGCCATCTCGACAAGGTGCCGGGCTTCGTCGAGTTTCACCTGTTGAAGGGACCGGAAGCCGAGGACCATACGCTCTACGCCTCGCATACGATCTGGGCGTCGAAGACGACGTTCGAGGACTGGACCAAGTCCGAAGCATTCCGCGCCGCGCACCAGCGGGCCGGCGACACCAAGGTGCACTATCTCGGCCCGCCGCAGTTCGAGGGGTTCGAGGTCCGCCAAACGGTGGGCAGCAAGACGTAGGACAAGGACAAAGCCCACCATTGCGATCCGTCTCCGCGACTCGTCTTGGCTGAGCACGGCCGAGCGGACGCTCGTTTTGCGCTGAAGCGACGCGGCGGCCGACAGGACCCGGACGGCCGCCGGTCGTGCGCCATCGCAAGCTGCTCGCGCCGGGCCAGCCGGTCCGCCGGGCCTGCTGGCGTCAACAAGGACAACGCCATAGCGAAGCTCCGGCTGATTCGAGCAGGTAAGACGGCGCGCCGAAGCTGAGCAGTCGTAGCCGTCAGCAGACGCGCAGGCGACGTCAGGCGCTCTCGGGAACTGGAGCCTCACGAGGCTGTTATCGCGTGTCTGAAACAGGAAGCCGAATGTCCGGCAGGGCGGGCAGCGCCGGCCAGCGCCCTCGGTCGTTCTGTTCTAGCGAAGGCCGGGATGGTTGCTCGGATCGAGACGAACCTTCCGGCATATGACCACCGGCGCCGGCGACATCGTCAGAAGCTTCCCTCCGTTGCAACGCGCCACCTTCGTCGACGTTGACAGCCTGACCGCATGAGCGACGTGCGCCGCCCTTCCTCGTTCGGAGCGAGATTCGATGATCATCAGACAGCCGCTCAAGGTCCGCACCCCGGAGGAAGTTCTCGGGCTGATCAGCGCGCTGGCCGTCGCCATTTTTGCGGTCATCATCATCGCGCTGCTGTATTTCGGTCGTGACATCCTGGTGCCCGTGGCCCTGGCCATCCTGCTCAGCTTCGTATTGGCGCCGTTGGTCGCGCAACTGCAGCGGCTTCGTGCCCCGCGCGGACTGGCCGTCGTCAGCGTGGTCGTTCTCGCGTTCGTCGTGATCTTTACGCTGGGCAGCCTGCTCGCCACCCAGCTCACCCAGCTTGCCAGTGAGTTGCCGAACTATCAATCGACGATGAGCAACAAGATCCAGTCGTTCCGCGACACCAAGGCCGGGAGAGGGACGCTCGAGCGTGCATCGGACATGCTCAAGGATCTGGGCAAGGAACTCGACAAACCGAAAGAGCCGGAAGCGGCTCGGCCGCCGAGCGGACTGCGAACGAATTCCTCAGTCCCTGTGACCCCGATCCCGGTGGAGGTCCGGCAGCCCGATCCTGGAGCGCTGGACAGTCTTCGCACGCTGATTTCGCCGCTCATTCATCCCCTGGCGACGACTGGCATCATCATCATCTTCGTGATCTTCATATTGCTTCAACGCGAGGACCTGCGGAATCGGCTCATCCGCCTTGCGGGCTCATCGGACCTGCAGCGCACCACGGCGGCGCTCGATGATGCGGCTTACAGGCTCAGCCGGCTGTTCCTCACTCAGCTCGCCCTGAACGGCGGATTCGGCGTCGTGATCGGCGTCGGCTTGTGGTTCATCGGCATCCCCAGCGCCCTCCTTTGGGGAATCCTCGCCGCAGCGCTTCGGTTCGTGCCCTATATCGGCGCCGTCATCGCCGCGGCGTTTTCCGCTTGCTCTGGCGGCAGCGGTCGACCCTGGCTGGTCGATGCTGATTTGGACGCTGGCCCTGTTTCTCGTGGTCGAGCCGTTGCTCGGCCACGTCATCGAACCGATGGTCTATGGGCGCAGCACGGGCCTGTCCCCCGTGGCGGTGGTTGTTTCGGCCGCGTTCTGGACCGCGCTGTGGGGCCCGATCGGGTTGGTGCTCGCGACGCCGCTGACGGTCTGCCTGGTCGTCATCGGACGACATGTGGAGCGCCTGGAGTTCCTCGACGTCATGTTCGGTGATCGTCCAGCGCTGTCTCCTCCCGAGATCTTCTACCAGCGCATGCTTGCGAACGATCCGACGGAAGCAGCCGAGAAGGCAGAGGAGTTCTTGAAGGAGCGCTCGTTGATTGCCTATTGCGACGAGGTCGCGGTGAAGGGGCTGCAATTGGCCCAAGCCGACGCCGACCGGGGGGCGCTCGCCTATGATCGCCTTGCAACGATCCGTGACGCCGTCGCCGAGTTGACCGCCGATCTTTCCGATCAGAATGATGGTCCGCTGGCGAAACGCGAGACCACCAGCGATCCGGAGGCGGCATCGGCCGTCGACAGCTCGGCCAGCAGTGGGGCCATCGACACGATACCCATCCTCAGCAAGGACAATCTCGCCGAAGGATGGCGGAGCGAGCAGCCGGTCCTGTGCGTGGCGGGGCGAACCCCGATCGACGAAGCGGCGGCGGTGATTCTCGCGCAACTGTCGTCGGCGCACGGGTTGGGCGCGAAGGTTTCAGGAGCGGAGGCGCTCTCGACGGCGAACGTCATCAAGCTCGAGCCCGCAGGTGTTGCGATTGCCTGCCTGATCTATATCGGCAATTCCGGCGTCGCACATATGCGCTACTCCGTTCGTCGCTTGAAGCGACGGCTCCCCAGAGCAAAAGTGATGTTGGTCTGCTGCGCGGCCGACGTTGATCAGGAGGCCGCGAAGGTGCTGCAAGAAGCCACCAAGGCCGATCTGGTCGCGGCGAGCATGGGCGAGGCTGTCAGAATGTGCATCGAAGCCGCGCAGGCGAAGGCTTCTCAGCTGGCACCATTGGAGCAGCAGGGCACGACGACGAACGTGGCGTGAGACGCGCCACGTCCAACGACCAGGCCCGACAAAAAAATGCGGCCCCGGTCAGAGACGGCGACTGACGGGGACCGCTGAAACGCGTGACCGGTGACGGGGGGATGATCAGGCGCTCGATGGAGCGTAGGCCGGCCCCGTGACGGCGGCGTGACACCGCCCGTTCACAGCGCCCTGCGGTAGACGATGAAGCCCGAGCGCTCGGCGATCTTGTCGTAGAGCGCCTGTGCCGTCCTGTTGGTCTCGTGCGTCTGCCAATAGACCCGCGGCGCACCGGCCTGCCGCGCTTCGCGGTAGACCGCCTCGATCAGCGCCCGGCCGACGCCCTTGCCGCGGGCGGCTTCGCTCGTGAACAGGTCGTTGAGATAGCAAAGCGGCCCGATCGTGGTGGTGGCGCGATGAAACAGGTAATGCGCCAAGCCGATCAGCTCGCCACCGCTCTCGGCGACCAGGGCATGCACCGGCTCGTTGGCATCGAAGAAGCGCGACCATGTCATCGCGGTCACCTCGGCCGGCAGCGCCGTCGGCCCGGAACGGCCGTAGAAGGCGTTGTAGCCGTCCCAGAGCGGCAGCCAGCGATCATGGTCGTCGCGCGCGATGGCGCGCACAGTGATGAGTGCTTCGTGCATGAAGGATTCGTCGTCCGTTTGAAAATCCCGACGGACCTTCGATACGCGCAGCCGTGTTCGCGATCAATCAGGGATGGGCAGCACCGGTTCGGCGGTGGGCGGCCGCATCAGCTCGACGTAGACCGACCGATCCTCCTCGGTCAGCGGCGAGAGCGAGAGCTCGCCCCGTCGCTCGATCAGGATCAGCAGTGACGCCGCCAGCAGGATCGCGAGTGCCAGGGTCACGGCAACGATTACGACCGTTGATTTCATCGCCATTTTGTGTGCGAGACAATCATCGCCTGTTGTCGCGAAAACCGCGAAGGGTTGTCAAAATGGCTTCCTGCTAAGCGGGCATCGACAAGACGGCGCGAATCGACACCACCGCAATGGTGACGCTGACACCCAATGAGAGCGTGCTGGCCGCGATCGTTGCGACCACGGCGGTGGTCAGGCCGGGCGAAAGGGTGAGCGTTGCGTGGCCGTGAAAGCCGCTGACGGGCGTGCGGAGCCCTCTACGGTGGTTCGACTCCTGCGGCGACGCGCGGCCGCGGACCCAACTGAACTTCGGAACGGAAGCACAACGCCACCGGGACATGAAGTCGAAATCCCTTACCCATACATCCGCGAGCGAATCACTCGCAGAGGTAAATTCTAAGGTAGCGCTGGGCAGGATTGCGGCGGCAAATCAGCAAAAAAGGCAAGAACATGGCGCTCGTGGTATTTGTTCCCGCCTAAACGTGTATTTTCCCCGCTGTTCTACGGGCGGTCGGTAGTTTTACGGTGAGCATGTCACCCGTAGTCGGCGGCGATGCCGGCTGAATCGATCAGTGCCGGCTGCCAATCCATCGCGACGAAACCGGGTGTCTGTTCGACGCGGCGCAGCCAGCTGCGGATCTTCGGGAAGGTCGACAGATCGAAGTCGCAGCGATCGGCGACGTGCGTGTAGCCGTAGAGCGCGATGTCGGCGACCGTCAGCTGTTTCGCGGCAAAGTAATCGTTGCTCTTGAGATGATTCTCCATCACCTGGAGCGCGGCATAGCCGCGCTCCATCCAGTCCTCCAGCGCATGGGTCTGAAGGTCGCGCCCGCCCTTGACCAGGAGCAGCCAGAAATAGGCGGCGCCGATGTTCGGCTCGAGCGCATGCTGCTCGAAGAACATCCACTGCAGCGCTTCGGCGCGCTCGATGCGCTGCTCCGGCACCAGCGGCGTGCCGCCGGCGACATACCAGAGGATCGCGTTCGATTCGGCGATGAAGCGGTCCTCGCCGACTTCCAGCAGCGGCACCTGGCCGCTCGGATTCTTGGCGAGAAAATCCGGCGTGCGGCTCTCGCCGCGCAGAATGTCGATCTCGATCGCCTGATAGGGCGCGTTCAGAAGCGCGAGCGCAAGGCGGACCTTGTAGCTGTTGCCTGACCGCTGCATCGAATAGAGCTTGTACATCCGGCCGATTTCGAGTTCGAGGAATCAAGGGTTGGACGCATCGCGCATCCGGACGCCAGATCGTCCCGCAATGCGGCCAGACAATGATGCCGATGAGCGCAGGCTGCAAGTGCCGGCGGATGGAAAAAGTCGAAATGCGCTACTGCACTGCACTCTCGAATAACAACTTTCCAATAGGTTCAAACAATCGAGATCACGCTTGTGCGATGCGCGCGTGTCCACCGATCTCGACGGCGCGATCGGTGAGTGCGCGGCGCAGGGTCAGCGCGAACAGGGCCATCAGAATGATGAGGCCCAGCGGTATCGTCGTCAGCCCGGCGACGCTGCGCGAGAGCAGCGGCACGATCCAGGCGGCCGCGAGCACGCTGAGCTCGTAGTCGCGAAAGCCGTTCGCGAGGCCGTGCCGGACGAAGAAAATGATCGCAACCGCAACGACCACGAGGTCGTAGTCGAGCACGTAGGGCGTCGCCAGCAGGCTCGCGCTCGCCAGTGCCGAAGCCTTGAGATCGAACGCAGCCTCGCTCTGCCACAGCCAGGCAAGTCCGGCCGCGAGCGACAGCGCCAGCAGGCTTTGCAGCGCATAGGCGGACCTGACATCGGCGCCCCAATGGCGCGCGGCGGAGAATACCGACTGGATCTTCTCCCACCCGGTGCCGCCTTGCTCGAGCACGACGCTCTGTGTGAAAGTCATGGATTGGAAGAAGGCGTGCCAGACCTCGTTGCCGAGCGCGGCGAAGCTGATCGCGACCAGCGCGGCCACCGTGGCGGCTGCAGCAGCGATCGTCGGCCAGCGCGTGCCTGCGAGCAGCGCCACGGGAATGAGGACGCCGAATTGCGGCTTGTAGGCGAGCAGGCCGATCAGGATGCCGGCCGCCCACGGCCGGTCGCGCTCCATCAGCAACAGCGCGCCGCCGAGCAGCGCCGCGGTGAAGAACGCGTTCTGGCCGTGACCGATGTTGACGAACACGGCGGGAAAGGCGGTCGCCACCAGCAGGGTCTCGGAACGCGGCAGGATCGCGCGCATGACCGCGAGGTATGCGAGCAGGCTCGACACGACCCAGAGCGCGAGCCCTCCGGCATAGGGCAGCAGGGCGGTGATGGCGGCGATCGCGAAGAAGAAGGGCGGGTAGTGCCAGCCGAAGAACGGCACGTCGCGGCCATCGAACACGGCCTTTTCCATCGCATGCTGCAGCGGCGGATCGTAGGCATCCGCCGCCTTGCCGTGAAGGGTCAGCACGCCTGCCGCATAGACGTTGGAGAAGTCGGTCCCGATCGGCTTGCCGTTGCGGTCGATCAGCCCGTCGGACAGCGCGATCCAGCCGGCGATTGCCGCGATCGTGACCGCGAGCAGAATCCAGCTGTAGGACTTGATCCGCGTGGCCGTGAGCCAGTCGCCGGATCGCAGGGCGCACCCGATAGTGGTCATTTCGGCCTGAGACTCTGGACAATCGTGGGCCCACGCTAGCGGGGCGGCTTTAACGTTCCCTAAAGTCTTGGGAGCCATGTGCCCAAGCTTCTTGCGATGCCGCGCCGCGGGCCTTAAAAGCAGGCGTTTCCCTGACATGACTGGTCGTGGCCCTGAAGGGGTGATGCACGACGCCTGCATAGGAGCTGATGATGTCCTTTCTCGCCGCTGCGCTCGACCGTGTGAAGCCGTCCGCGACCATCGCGGTCACGGATAAAGCGCGCGTCCTCAAAGCGGCGGGCCGCAACGTCATCGGCCTCGGCGCCGGCGAGCCGGATTTCGACACCCCGGACAATATCAAGGAAGCTGCGATCCAGGCGATCCGGGCCGGCAAGACCAAGTATACCGCGGTCGACGGCATCCCCGAACTGAAGGAAGCCATCATCGGCAAGTTCCAGCGCGAGAACGGCCTCACCTATAAGCCGAACCAGGTGATCGTCGGCGTCGGCGGCAAGCAGGTGCTGTACAATGCGCTGATGGCGACCATCAATCCCGGCGACCAGGTGATCATCCCGGCGCCGTATTGGGTCAGCTATCCGGAGATGGTGGCGCTCGCCGGCGGCGAGCCGGTGCCGGTGGTCTGCACCGCGGCGCATGGCTTCAAGCTGCAGCCGGAGGCGTTGGAGAAGGCGATCACGCCGAAGACCAAGTGGCTGATCCTGTGCTCGCCGTCGAATCCGACCGGCGCGGCCTATACCAAGGCCGAGTTGAAGGCGCTCACCGAGGTGCTGGTCAAGCATCCGCATGTCTGGATCATGACCGACGACATGTACGAGCACCTCGTCTATGACGACTTCGTGTTCACCACGCCGGCGCAGGTCGAGCCGTCGCTGTACGACCGCACGCTGACCGTGAACGGTGTCTCCAAGGCCTATTGCATGACCGGCTGGCGCATCGGCTATGCCGGTGGTCCGGCGCACCTGATCAAGGCGATGGCGACGATCCAGTCGCAGTCGACCTCGAACCCGTGCTCGATCGCGCAATGGGCGGCGGTGGAAGCCTTGAACGGTCCGCAGGACTTCATTCCCGCGAACAACAAGGTGTTCAAGGAGCGCCGCGACCTCGTGGTCTCGATGCTGAACCAGGCGAGCGGCATCGAATGCCCGCGGCCGGAAGGCGCCTTCTACGTCTATCCGTCCTGCGCCGGCACGATCGGCAAGACTGCGCCGTCGGGCAAGGTGATCGACAATGACGAGGCATTCGTCACCGAGCTCCTGGAGACCGAGGGCGTCGCGGTGGTGCACGGCTCGGCGTTCGGCCTCGGCCCGGCGTTCCGCATCTCCTACGCGACCAAGACCTCCGATCTCGAGGACGCCTGCAAGCGCATCCAGCGCTTCTGCGGCAATCTGAGGTAATCGGGCAACATCCGTCTCGAAACTCCAGAAGCCAAGTTCCAGGCCGAAAGGCGCCATGTTTTGAACATGGCGCCTTTCTCTTGTCGGTCGATAAGTCTGGTGGCGTAGGGTTGGAGTTCGATGCGGCTGCTTCTGCTGTCGATCACGTTGCTTGTGTCGGTTGCTCCGTTCGCGCAAGCCCACGCAAATCGCCCCATGCGCGCCGGCGTGCTCGAGTGCGCGGGACGAAAGACTTCCGGCAAGCTCGTGATGTCCCAGTCACGCCTGCGCTGCGTGTTTCGCAGCCAGGGTCGCCAGCCGGAGCGCTATGTCGCCAAGGTCCGGCGCTACGGCCTCGATGTCGGGCTGACGGATGAGACCAGGATGGCGTGGGCGGTCAGCGCACCGGTCAACGATTTCGGCCGCAGCGAGCTGCGCGGGCGCTACGGTGGATTGTCCGCCAACGCCGCGGCTCTGGTCGGCTTCGGCGGCAGCTTCCTGGTGCGCGACACCGATCGCGCCGCCGCCCTGCAGCCGATCAGCCTGCAGGGGCAGACCGGCCTGAACATCGCTGCCGGAATCACCGAGGTCGAGCTGGTGCCGCTGCTGCCGATCCACCCGAGCCCGAGCCGTTCATCGTCCTATTTCTCGCGCTTCTATCGCTGAGCCGCGGAAGCGTTCGGGCGAACGCGTCGCAATGGCCGGCGCGATGGCGCGTGCTGACGGCGCGGCGAATCTGGTGCGACTGTAAGGCTTGTGGCATAGATGTGATGCCCCGTGATCGTCAGTCCGATCGACGGGTCTGCATCACACGTTCATTTCAGCCGGAGTTTTTATTCATGCGCTCGACCATCCTCGCCGGGCTCGCTGCTGCGGTCGTCCTCTGCACCGGCGGCGCTGCCCAGGCGCAAGATCGCGTGCGGGTCGGCGTCCTCGAATGCCGCGGTGGCGCCAGCGTCGGCTTCATCGTCGGCTCGGTCACCCATCTCGGCTGCGTGCTGCGCGCCGACGGGCTGCCGGAGGATCGTTACGTCGCGACCATCCGCAAGGTCGGCCTCGATCTCGGCATCACCCAGGAATCGCTGCTGGCCTGGGTGGTCTATGCCCCGGTTGCACGGCTCGGGCCGGGCGATCTCTCCGGCGACTATGCCGGCGCACAGGGCTCGGCCGCCGTCGGCGTCGGCCTTGGCGGCAACGTGCTGGTCGGCGGCTCCGCCAACTCGATCGCGCTGCAGCCACTCAGCGTCCAGGGCCAGGTCGGCCTCAGCGTCTCGGCGGGGCTGCAAAGCCTCGAATTGCGCCCGGGGCGGTGATCTTCCCTTTGCCGTGAATAGCCGCTCTTCCCGCCATCGTGCGGGAAGACGGCGCGATCCCCCGCACTGCAGCAACGTTTTTCGCAGGCCGCCTGCTTGCCAAAGCGGCAGCTGAGGCAGAGCATTCGGCTTTGCCGACCCAATCAAGGGCCGAGCTCCACAACGAGGAGGCGGCGAATGGGACAAGACCTGAGAAGTCCCCGCGGTCCACGGTGCATTGCGCTGGTGGGCCCTTTCCAAAGCGGTAAAACCACTCTGTTGGAGGCGATCCTGGCGCGGACGGGCGTGATCCCGCGCGCGGGCAGCGTCGACGCCGGCACATCCGTCGGCGATGCCAGCCCGGAGGCGCGTCAGCACAAGATGAGCGTCGCCATGACGGCGGCGACCACGACCTTCATGGGCGACAGCTACACCTTCCTCGATTGTCCCGGCTCGATCGAATTCATCCACGACATGCGCGCGGCGCTGCCGGCGGTCGATGCCGCCATCGTGGTCTGCGAGGCCGACGAGAAGAAGCTGCCGCAATTGCAGATCATCCTGCGCGAGCTCGAGGAGCTGCGCATCCCGCGCTTCCTGTTCCTCAACAAGATCGACCGCGCCAATGCGCGCATCAGGGAGACGCTTGCCACATTGCAGCCGGCCTCGCGCGTGCCGCTGGTGCTGCGCCAGATTCCGATCTGGAACGGCGAGCTGATCGAGGGCTTCGTCGACCTCGCGCTGGAGCGCGCCTTCATCTATCGCGAGCACAAGGCGTCGGAAGTCGTTGGGCTCGAAGGCGGCGATCTCGACCGCGAGAAGGAGGCGCGCTTCTCGATGCTGGAGAAGCTCGCCGATCACGATGACGCGCTCATGGAGCAACTGCTGGAGGACATCCCGCCGCCGCGCGACGCCGTGTTCGACGATCTCGCGCGCGAATTGCGCGAGGGGCTGATCTGCCCGGTGCTGCTCGGCTCGGCGCTGCGCGAGAACGGCGTGCTGAGGCTGATGAAGGCGCTGCGCCACGAGGCGCCCGGAATCGCCGAGACCGCGCAGCGGCTGGGCGTGAAGGACGCGAAGGAGGCGCTCGGCTACGTCTTCAAGACGTTGCACCTGCAGCACGGCGGCAAGCTGTCATTGACGCGCCTGCTTTCGGGCCATCTCGACGACGGAGCGACGCTGCATGCCGCTTCGGGCGAGGCGGCGCGCGTGTCCGGCATCCTGGCTGCGACCGGCGCCTATGACAGCAAGCGCGCGGGCGCCGAAGCCGGCGACACGGTCGCGCTCGGCAAGCTCGATGCGGTCAAGACCGGAGATACGGTTGCGACCGGCAAGACGGCGCCGCTGCCGCTGGCAAAGGTCGAGGCGTGCCCACCCGTGCTGGCGCTCTCGATCGCCGCCGTGGACCGCAAGGACGACGTCAAGCTCGGCCAGGCCTTGCAGCGGCTCCACGAGGAGGATCCATCGCTGACGATGGTACAGAACCCGCGCACCCACGACACGGTGCTGTGGGGGCAGGGCGAGATGCATCTGCGCGTCGCGCTGGAGCGGTTGCGCGACCGTTTCGGCGTCAACGTGAAATCGCATCAGCCTGCGATCGGCTATCAGGAGACCATCCGCAAGCCGATCACGCAGCGCGGCCGCCACAAGAAGCAGTCCGGCGGTCACGGCCAGTTCGGCGACGTCGTGCTCGACATCAGGCCGCTGCCGCGCGGCGAAGGCTTCCGCTTTGCCGAGAAGGTGGTCGGCGGCGCGGTGCCGCGCAACTACATCCCGGCGGTGGAGGAGGGCGTTGTCGACGCAATGGCCCGCGGCCCCCTGGGCTTCCCCGTGATCGACGTCGAGGTCACGCTGACCGACGGCTCCTATCACAGCGTGGATTCGTCCGACCTCGCGTTCCGCACCGCGGCGCGGGTCGGCGTCGGCGAGGGGCTGCCGCAATGCCAGCCGGTGCTGCTGGAGCCGATTCACACCGTTGAGATCGTCTGCCCCACGGAAGCGACTGCCAGGATCAATGCGATCCTGTCGGCGCGGCGCGGCCAGATCCTGTCGTTCGACACCCGCGACGGCTGGCTGGGCTGGGATTGCGTCCGCGCGATGATGCCGGAGGCCGAGATCGGCGAGCTGATCGTCGAATTGCGCTCGGCCACGGCCGGCGCCGGCAGCTTCACCCGCCAGTTCGACCACATGGCCGAGGTGACGGGCCGCGCCGCCGACCACATCATCGCCTCCCACCGCGACGCCGCCTGAGCCGAACGCTCCGCGCCGAGCAGCACCGGCCCGTCATCCTCTCTCGGGATGGCGGGCCGGATCGCGTCGGGACCTTGCTCGGGCGCGCAGGGAACAGAGGACGAGGGCTGGGTTCCAGCTTGCCTCCGAAAGCAATTTATGATGTATTTTACATCATTGTCTTTGTCTCAGACATCATTTATGGTGTCTGCTACGTGAGGCCATCGTGATCACGTCGTTCCAGATGCGAGCAGCCCGTGCGCTGCTCGGGATAGATCAGAGAACCTTGGCCGAGCTGGCCGGCGTGTCGCTGCCGACGATCCAGCGGATGGAAGCCTCCACGGGCAACGTCCGCGGCGTGGTGGACTCGCTGACCAAGGTCGTCGATGCGCTCAATCGTGCGGGCGTGGATCTGATCGGTGAGCATTCCCGCAGCGAGAATGGCGGGCGTGGTGTTCGCCTGAAGGAACCGGGGCCGCCCCGCCGCATGGGCCGTCAAACTGACATTGTGCGCGATGACGCGAGCTAGGCTCATCGCGCGGCACGGGGCCCCTGGGCGCTTCGTGTGGGACGCATCGTCGGCTGCGCCGCGGCCCGATGAGGCGACGGGAGCGTGACGGGCATGAGCATCGCAAATGAACACCGTTCGCACGGGCGGGTCGGACATCATGAGCCGACCTTCGCCGAGCTTTATTCCCCCAAACTCCTGACGGTCTTGCGCGAGGGCTACGGCCTCAGCGACTTTCGCGCCGACGCGCTGGCGGGCCTGACCGTGGCGATCGTGGCGCTGCCGCTGTCGATGGCGATCGCGATCGCCTCCGGTGTCTCGCCGGGGCGTGGTCTCTACACCGCCGTGATCGGCGGCTTCCTGGTCTCGCTGCTCGGCGGCAGCCGCTTTCAGATCGGCGGTCCCGCGGGTGCCTTCATCGTGCTGGTCGCTGCGACGGTCGATCGCCAGGGTCTCGATGGCCTGCTGATCGCGACGATGATGTCCGGCGTGATCCTGGTGATCGCAGGATATTTGCGGCTCGGCACCTACATCAAGTTCATTCCCTATCCGGTCACGGTCGGCTTCACCGCGGGCATCGCCGTCATCATCTTTGCCAGCCAGCTGAAGGATCTGTTCGGTATCACGCTTGCGGGCAAGGAGCCGGGCGAGCTGCTTCCGAAGCTCACGGCGCTCGCGCATGGCGCGCCGACCGCGAGCATGTCTGCGGTCGTGACGGCCGCGCTGTCGATCGCGATCATCATCGGCCTCAAGCATCTGCGGCCGACTTGGCCCGGCATCCTGATCGCGGTCGTGGTCGCGGCCATCATCACCTTCGCGCTGCAGCTTCCGGTCGAGACCATTGGGACGAAATTCGGCGGTATCCCGCGCGAGCTGCCGGCGCCGGCGTTGCCGGCGTTCTCGCTCGCCAAGGTCCAGGCGGTGTTCCCCGACGCGATCGCCTTCGCACTGCTCGGCGCCATCGAATCGCTGCTGTCGGCCGTCGTCGCCGACGGCATGACCGGCCGTCGCCATCGCTCGAACTGCGAGCTGGTGGCGCAGGGCTTTGCCAATGTCGGCTCGGCGCTGTTCGGCGGCATCTGCGTCACTGGCACCATCGCGCGCACCGCCACCAACGTTCGCGCCGGCGCACGCGGGCCGGTGTCGGGCATGCTGCATTCGCTGTTCCTGCTGGTGTTCATGCTGATCGCGGCTCCGCTCGCGAGCTACATCCCGCTGTCGGCGCTCGCCGCGGTGCTGGTGGTGGTGGCCTGGAACATGGCCGAGAAGCACGAGTTCGCCACCCTGATCCGATCGTCCTGGGGCGATGCCACGGTGTTGCTCGCGACCTTCGGGCTGACGGTCTTCCGCGATCTCACCGAGGGCATCCTGGTCGGCTTTGCGCTCGGCGCCGTGCTGTTCATCAACCGCATGGCGCAGATGACCGGCGTCGAGGACAGCACGCCGCTGGTCGCGCAGGACCGTGCGGATTTCGAGGACGGCGCGCGGGTGCCCTACAATCCCAAGCTCAGCACCGACAAGGACGTGCTGGTCTATCGCATCACCGGGGCGTTCTTCTTCGGCGCCGCCTCGACCGTTGGCACCGTGCTCGACTCGATCGCCGACCGCCGCAAAGCCTTCGTGGTCGACTTCGCCGCCGTACCGTTCCTGGATTCGACGGCTGCCAACGCCATGAGCCGCGTCGCCGCCAAGGCCAGGCGCCAGGGCATCCGCCTGTTCATCACGGGCGCGTCGCCGACCGTGCGCCGGGCGCTGCTGACCCACGGCGTGCGGCCGCCGCTGGTGCGCTATCGCGAGACAATCGAGCGCGCCGTGGCCGACATCAAGGGCAAGGAGACGGCGCCGGCGGACGTCGCCGATGGGCTCGCCGCGAGCTGACACGCGACCTTAACGCCGCGTCGCCGTTTGGGCCATGGCGCCTCTCGGCCGCTGCGGCGCTTTCCCGGGGGGCGACTGCCGAGCCCCAGCATTGACTCCAGCCGGGGCTTGTCCGATGTCACGGCCATGACCCTCGCCGCCAAACCCCGCGCTGCGTGCCTGATCGGCTGGCCTGCCGCGCATTCGCGCTCGCCTTTGATCCATCATCATTGGCTGCACGAGCTTGGCATTGCCGGCGGCTACACCATCGAGGCGGTGCCGCCGGAAGAGCTGGCGGACTTCGTCATGCATCTCGACCGTCGCGGCTTCGTCGGCGCCAACGTCACGATCCCGCACAAGGAGCGCGTGCTGGAGCTGAGCGAGCCGGACGCGCGTGCCCGCGCGGTCGGCGCGGCCAACACGCTCTGGTACGAGGACCGCATCCTGCGGGCCACCAACACCGACGTCGAAGGCTTCATCGGCAATCTGGATGCCGCCGCCCCAGGCTGGGACCGCACCGACGAGGCGCTGGTGCTTGGCTCCGGCGGCTCGGCGCGGGCCGTCGTGTTCGGCCTGCTCGAGCGCGGCATCGGCCGCGTCCACGTCATCAATCGCACCGCGGCGCGCGCACAAGCCCTGGCTGATCAGTTCGGCAGCCACGTCGTTGCCGAAGGCTGGGACCGCGTCGGCGCGCTGCTGCCGCGCGCGGGCCTGTTCGTGAACACCACCTCGCTCGGCATGCACGGCCAGCCGCCGCTCGAGCTCGACGTCGAGCTGTTGCCGCAGCAGGCTGTCGTCGCCGACATCGTCTACGTGCCGCTGGAGACGCAGTTGCTCGCGGCGGCGCGGGCGAGGGGGCTGCGCACTGCCGATGGGCTCGGCATGCTGCTGCACCAGGCCGTGCGTGGCTTCGAATTGTGGTTCGGCCGCCGTCCGCAGGTCACGCCCGAGTTGCGCGCGCTGGTCGAGGCCGATCTCACAAGGGCTTGAACGCGGAATAAGCGCAGATGGTCGGCGTCTCATTGATCGAGCGTCCGCGTAGCCCCGCATTGGACGCGGATGATCTTCTCTCGCCCTCGGAGCCCTGCATGTCCGCTCGTCTCGTCCTGATCCGTTCCGTCGCTTCACTCGCCATGGTTGCGGCTGTATCCGCGCTCGCCATTGCCCAGCAGGCGCCGGTGCCGACGCGCGTGCGCGGCGCCATCGAAAGCGTCGACGCCGACATGATGACGGTGAAAGCCCGCAGCGGCGAGATCTTCAAGCTGCGCATGGCCGGTGATCTGCGCGTTTCGGGTGTCGTCAAGGCGCAGCTTTCCGACATCAAGCTGGGCTCGTTCATCGGCGCCACCACGGTGCCCGGCCCGGACGGCGCGCCGAAGGCGGTCGAGATCCACATCTTTCCCGAGGACATGCGCGGCACGGGCGAAGGCTCGCGGTCGTGGGACCTGAAGCCGAATTCGAGCATGACCAACGCCACCGTATCCGAAAGCTCGGTCTCGACCGACGGTCACTCGCTGCTCGTCAAATACAAGGGCGGCGAGAAGCGGGTCGACATCGCGCCGGACACGCCGATCGTGACCTTCGTGCCCGGCGACAAATCCGAGCTGACGGCCGGCGCGAAGGTGATGGCCACCGTCAAGCAGTTACCCGATGGCTCGCTCGAGACCAGCCGCGTCAGCGTCGGCCGCGATGGGCTGACGCCGCCGATGTGACCCAGCTCATCTGGAGCGTATGCCGCATCCTGACAAAAGGTGTCGTCCCTGCGAACGCAGGGACCCATAACCCCAGGATGGAGTGTCGGGGCACGCCAGGGTGTCTTAGTCTGAGCAGATGCCCAAACGCACCATGCAGTGGCGCGACCGCCCGAAATAACTGACAGCGGTGGCTATGGGTCCCTGCGTTCGCAGGGACGACAGCTTTTGCTTGGCAAGCGCTTCGGATCATCACGGTGTGAGACCAGCGTCATGCTTTGTCCCAACCGGTTAAGTGTCGATCAATCCGCCAGCACCTTCCGGTCGATCTCGGCCACCGTGTTGATGCCGCACAGGCCCATCGTCGTCAGCAGCTCGTTGCGGATGATGTCGATCGCCTTGGCGACGCCGGCCTGGCCGCCGGCGCCGAGGCCGTAGGCATAGGCGCGGCCGAGCATGCACGACTTGGCGCCGAGCGCGAGCGCGCGCATCACGTCCTGGCCGGAGCGGATGCCGCCGTCGAACATGATCTCGATCTTGTCGCCGACCGCTTCCGCAATGCCGGGCAGCACGTGGATCGAGGACGGTGCGCCGTCGAGCTGGCGGCCGCCATGGTTGGAGACGACAAGCGCCTGCGCGCCGGTCGCGGCCGCGAGCTTCGCGTCCTCGATGTCGTGGATGCCCTTGATGATCAGCTTGCCCGGCCAGATCGAGCGGATCCAGTCGACGTCCTTCCAGTTCAGCGAAGTGTCGAACTGCGCCGCGGTCCAGGCCGAGAGCTTGGTGAGATCCTCGGTGTTCTTCACGTGGCCGGCGATGTTGCCGAAGGTGCGGCGCTTGCCCTGCAGCACGCCCTGCACCCAGGCCGGCTTGGTGGCGAAGTCGAACAGCTTCGACAGCGTCCATTCCGGCGGCACGCTCATGCCGTTCTTGATGTCCTGGTGGCGCTGGCCGATCACCTGCAGGTCGACGGTCAGGCATAGCGCGCTGCACTTCGCGGCGATCGCGCGCTCGACCAGGGCCTTGATGAAGCCGCGATCCTTCATGACGTAGAGCTGGAACCAGAACGGCTTCTCGACGCTGCCCGCGATGTCCTCGATCGAGCAGATCGACATCGTGCTCTGCGTGAACGGGATGCCGGCGGCCTGGGCGGCGCGGCAGGCGTGAATCTCGCCGTCGCCGTGCTGCATGCCCAGAAGGCCGACCGGCGCCAGGATCAGCGGCATCGATGACGGCTCGCCAAGGATCGTCGTCGACAGATCCCGCTTGGACACGTCGACCAGAATGCGCTGGCGGAATTTGATCTTCTGCAGATCGTCGCGGTTGGCCCGCAGCGTCTCCTCGGCATAGGAGCCGCGATCGGCGTAGTCGAAGAAGGCTTTGGGCACGCGGCGCTTGTGCAGCAGGCGCAGGTCTTCAATGCAGGTGACGTGTTTCATCGCGCTCTTCGACTCCCCACCGACGTCTCGTTTCTTGGGCTCGGCAGTCATCTAGCATCTTTGCGGCGCCTGCCAAATCCAACTTGGGAACCGCCACGGCGTCCGGGCAAGACACGCAAACTGCGAGCGTTCCGCAACAGGACGTCAGGGGCCGCCGGAGCGAGCACATTCCTGCTGCGGGGGCGCTCCGAGGGGGGCCCTCCGGAGCCGTCAGGTCGAGTGAAAAATTAGCCTTAACAATGACTTGCGGCGGCCGTGGCGGTTTCGTGGTAATGATTGATCACATTTTTTGAATCCATCTTAGCTTTAAGGCGACTATAACCCGCGGGCTGACCGGAGGGGCTTGCCATGTGATTCGCCCCCGCCGGTAACGAAATCCAGAAGCCGTTGCTGGGGGTCATATGAGCCGTAACTATTTCGGGACCGATGGGATTCGTGGCCGCGCCAACGGCCTGATCACACCGGAACTCGCGCTCAAGGTCGGGCAGGCCGCAGGTCTTCTGTTTCAGCGCGGCGAGCATCGCCACCGGGTGGTGATCGGCAAGGATACCCGCCTGTCCGGCTACATGATCGAATACGCGATGGTGGCCGGCTTCACCTCGGTCGGCATGGACGTGCTGCTGGTCGGCCCGATGCCGACGCCGGCGGTCGCCATGCTCACCAAGTCGATGCGCGCCGATCTCGGCGTCATGATCTCGGCCTCGCACAATCTGTTCGAGGACAACGGCATCAAGCTGTTCGGGCCGCAGGGCTTCAAGCTGTCAGACGATGTCGAGAAGCAGATCGAGCAGCTGCTGGACGAGTCGCTCGACAAGAAGCTGGCGCAGAGCGCGAGCCTCGGCCGCGCCCGCCGCATCGACGGCGTGCACGATCGCTACATCGAATTCGCCAAGCGCACCCTGCCGCGCGACCTCTCGCTCGACGGCCTGCGCGTCGTGGTCGATTGCGCCAATGGTGCGGCCTACAAGGTCGTGCCCGAGGCGCTGTGGGAGCTGGGTGCCGACGTGATCTCGATCGGCGTGGAGCCGGACGGCTTCAACATCAATAAGGAATGCGGCTCGACCTCGCCGGAGGCACTGTGCCGCAAGGTGCGTGAGATGCGCGCCGACATCGGCATTGCGCTCGACGGCGACGCGGATCGCGTGATCCTGGTCGACGAGCGCGGCCACATCGTCGATGGCGATCAGCTGCTCGCGGTCATCGCGCAGAGCTGGAAGGAAGACGGCCGCCTGGCGCGCGCCGGCATCGTCGCGACCGTGATGTCCAATCTCGGTCTCGAGCGCTTCCTGCAGGGGCAGGGGCTCGAGCTGGTGCGCACACCGGTCGGCGACCGCTATGTGCTCGAGCGCATGCTGGCCGACGGCTACAATCTCGGCGGCGAGCAGTCGGGCCATATCATTCTCTCGGACTACGCGACCACGGGGGACGGCTTCGTCGCCGCGCTGCAGGTGCTGGCGACGGTGCAGAGGCTGCGCCGTCCGGTCTCCGAGGTCTGCCATCGCTTCGATCCGCTGCCGCAGATCCTCAAGAACGTCCGCTATCGCAGCGGCAAGCCACTCGACGCGGACGAGGTGAAGTCGGCGATCGACACCGGACAGAAGCGCCTCAACGGCCATGGCCGACTGCTCGTGCGCTCCTCCGGAACCGAGCCGGTGATCCGCGTGATGGGCGAGGGTGACGACCGCGATCTGGTCGAGGAGGTCGTCGACGAGATCGTTGCTGCGGTTGGCAACGCGGCTGCGGCCGCCGCATAATCATCAACCGTCATATTCGGCCTTTGCGGCCTGCCATCATCGTCTGATGGCAGGCCTTTTTGTCGGCAGCTTGTCGTCCTGCGCGCGAGAGCGGTGGGCTCGGGTCTGCCGGCGCGATCTGCGGCTCGTCGTAAAGCGGGCAGGGGCCAGGACAGGGCGATGCATCGATGAAATCGGCCAATCGCGGCGGGCAAGTCTGCCAATCTGTTACGTCGTGCCCGGGCTTGACCCGGGCATCCACGACGTTCCTTCCGAGCGCAACAAGGACGTGGCTGGCCGGGACAGGCCGGCCACGACGATGTGGGAGCAGACGGCGCAAAACGCAGATCGCCATATGCGATCGCTCCGTCTGGAGAGAGGCGATGTCGACAATTTTAAGTTGAACTAATTAGTTGATGATTACTACGAGGACGAGACGGAGATGACGAATTGTTAGGAGGTGTTGCGCGGTCGTTAACGGTTCTTGTGCGCTCAGGAAATATCAACCTTAATAATTAGGGTTAAGCGCCGCTTAAGCATTTGGCGCGATTGTACGGTCGTCAGTTGTGATGTGGGGCCGGATTCTCGATCGCCTCACCGGCCAAAGGGACGAAGCCAATGCGTAGCGTTAAGTCTTTGATCGCCGCCGGAGCGGCCTCTCTGTTTTCAACTCTCGCCTTTGCGGCCGACATGCCCATCGCGCCTCCTCCGGTCTACGCGCCGCCGCCGGCGGCCGATTTCGGTGGCTGGTATCTGCGCGGCGACATCGGTTTCAGCAATCAAAAGGTCAAGGACGTTCATTACTCGCGCGAGTCCGCCTACACGCCGATGACGTCGTTCAACCAGACCTCGGCGTTCGACACCGCGGGCATCTACGGCGTCGGCGTCGGCTATCGCTTCAACAGCTGGTTCCGCGCCGACGTCACCGGCCAGTATCGCGGCAATTCGAACTTCAAGGCCACCGACCGCTTCAATGCAACGGCGGGCGGCGTGCCCTATAGCGGCATCGACAATTACAGCGGCAGCAAGTCCGAATGGCTGGTGCTCGCCAACGCCTATGTCGATCTCGGCACCTGGTGGTGCGTGACGCCGTTCATCGGCGCGGGTGTCGGCGGTGCGCGGGTGACGATTTCGAATTTCACCGACACGGGCATCAACAACCTGCCGTTCACGACCACGAGCTTCGCGACGGCGCCGACCTCCTCGAAATGGAATTTCGCTTGGGCGGCCCATGCGGGTCTCGCCTACAACGTCAATCCGAACCTGGTGTTGGAGCTGGCCTACAGCTACGTCGATCTCGGTCAAGGGCAGACCGGCGTCCTGTCCGACTATGTCGGCAACACCACCGGCAACGTCTTCAAGTTCAAGGACATCACCTCGCACGACCTGAAGCTCGGCGTGCGCTGGAATTTCGACCAGCCTCCGCCGCCCCCGATGATGCCGCCCTTGATCCGCAAGGGCTGAGCCGAGCGGTCCTCATCACTGTAAACAATCAAGCGGCGCGGGCCTCCCGCGCCGCTTAGCGTTTCTGATACCGCTGTTCGAACGCCTCCACGCTGAAAGAATTTCCGCGCAGAGCGCTGCGACAACGAATGATTAAGGTTAACGCGCGATGATCGGAACAGAGAGTCAAGTGTTGATTGGAGCGTTGCGATGCGTAGCCTGGTGGTGGCGGTTTCGGTGTGCGGCATGATCTCCGCGGCGCAGGCCGCGGATTTGTCCGACCTTCCGATCCTGCGGGGCGGCCTGACCGAGGGCCTGAACAATTCGCGGGTCAACTGGGACGGCTATTACGTCGGCGTCCAGGGCGGCTACGGCTCGTCCGATGAGAATTTCAACGGCTCGACCAAGAACATCACGGCGGCGGTGCTTGCCAACACGCTGATCGAGAGCCAGATGCAGGTATCGTCGTGGAACCCCAATCTCGGCAAGCAGTCCTCGCGCGCATCTGGCTTCGGCGCCTTCGTCGGCTACAACAGTCAGTGGGACGACGTCGTGCTCGGCGTCGAGGCGAGCTATCTGCATGGCAAGTATGGCGGCATGGCCTCTTCGAGCCGCACGCTTGTCAGCACGGCCGCACTGTCTGACGGCAACTTTCACGCCGTGACCTCGACGCAGTCCTCGCAGATATCGATCACCGACATGGCAACGATCCGGGGTCGTGCCGGCTATGCAATGGGCTGTTTCCTGCCTTATGGGTTCTTCGGCCTTGCGCTCGGCAATGCAGATCTCGGCCAGTCCGTGACGGTTCAGGATCGCGTCAGCACCACTTTCCTGGGGACCTACACGCCGCTCGCGCCGCTCAGCGCCAACAACATTCAGCACAATCACCTGATCTATGGCTACAGCGCCGGTCTCGGCGTCGACGTCAATCTCGTCGGCGGCCTGTTTGCGCGGGCCGAATACGAATACATCCGCTTCACCTCGACCGTCGACACCAGCATCAACACGGTGCGCGCGGGCCTCGGCTACAAGTTCTGAGCTGTTTGCAAGCCTGTCCTGAAAGCTCATGTCCATCATGATCCGGCCTGCGCAACGCGACGACGTCGGCGCCATTGTCGCCATGCTCGCCGACGATCATCTCGGCCGGGCGCGGGAGCGTGTCGAGCAGCCGTTGCCGCAGTCCTACTACGACGCATTCGAGGCGATCGTGCGGGACGCGAATATCACCCTGGTCGTCGCCGTGGAGGCGGACAGGGTGGTCGGCTGCCTGCAACTCTGCATCCTGCCCGGGCTCAGCTCGCAAGGTGCGTCGCGCGCGCTGATCGAAGACGTTCGGGTCGCAATCGACCGGCGCAGCCGGGGCATCGGCGAGCAGCTGCTGCAATGGGCGATTGCCGAGGCCCGCAGCCGGCGCTGCAATCTGGTCGAGCTCATGACGCATCAGAGCCGCACCGACGCACAGCGCTTCTATGAGCGGCTCGGCTTCGCCAAAAGCCATTTCGGCATGGTGATGCGGTTCTGATCTAATCAGAGCGGCAGGCGGTAGGCTGCGACGGCGTTCGGGCCGAAGGCCTTGTCGCGGACCTCGGCACCGAGCCGGGTCAGGCAGTGCTCGAGCGCCTGCTTGATTTCGCCATAGCTGCCGGCGAGCAGACACACCGGCCAGTCCGAGCCGAAGATCAGCCTGTCGGCGCCGAAGCAGCGTGCGACGTGCGCGACATAGGGAAACAGCCGCTCGGCATCCCAGTCGGTCCAGACGGCTTCCGTCGCCAGCCCCGACACCTTGCACCAGACATTGCCGCAGGCCGCGAGCTCGGCGATGCGATCGGCCCAGTCCTGATCGAACCCGGTTACGATCGGCGGCTTGGCGGCGTGGTCCAGCACGAAGCGTGCTCTTGGAAACGCGCGGACGGTCGCGATCGCCGCCGGCAGCTCGCGCGTGCGCACCAGCAGATCGTAGGTCAGGTCGTGCGCGAGCACGATGTCGAGGCCGCGCCTGACATCGCCGCGATAGATCCACGCCGGATCGGCCTCGTCATGGACCTGGTGGCGGATGCCGACCAGCCTGTCGCCGCCGGGCAGGCCGCGCAGCCTGTCGATCGTCGACCCTACCGATGGACCGCTCAGGTCGACCCAGCCGACGACACCGGCGACGAACGGCGTCGCGTGCGCGATGCGCAGGAATTCCTCGGTCTCGTCGAGCGACGACCGGGTCTGCACCAGGATGCTGGCCTCGATACCATTCTCGGCGAGCCGCGGAGCAAGGTCGGCAGGACCGAACGGACGGCGGATCGGCGCCAGCGCGTCCCCGGCCATCCACGGATAGTCGGCGCGACCGGGATCCCAGAAGTGCTGATGCGCATCGATGACGCGGCTCATGACGCCTCTCCCGGCAGCGGTGCGCGGGCATCGATCAGATTGCTGGCGCGCAGGTCGCGCCAGAACGTGTCGGGGATTCGCGCCTGCGCCAACGCGATGTTGTCGGCGGCCTCCTGCGCATTGCGCGCGCCCTGCAGGCCGACGGTGACGGCGGGATGGGCGAGACAGAACTGGATCGCGGCGGCCTTGAGCTCGGTGCCGTGTTGCTTGCACAGGGCGTCGAGCTGGCGCGCGCGGGCCACCAAGGCGGCATCGGCATCTTCGTAGTTGAACTTCGCGGGCCCGTAAGGATTGGCGAGGATGCCGCTGTTGTAGATGCCGCCGAGAATGATGGCGATGTTCCTCGCGCGGCAGATCGGAAACAGCGCCGTCAGCGCGCCCTGGTCGAGCAGCGTGTAGCGGCCCGCCAGGAGAAAGCAGTCGACCGGAACGGCCTCGGCGAAGCGCGCCAGCATCTCCGACTGGTTCATGCCGGCGCCGATCGCCTTGATGCTGCCGTCGTCGCGCAGCCGCTGCAGGGCACGGAAGGCGCCAGCCACGGCTTCGTCATAGTGGTCGTCGGGATCATGCACGAGCAGGATGTCGACGCGATCCAGGCCGAGCCGAACCAGGCTCTCCTCGACCGAACGCATCACGCCGTCGTAGGAATAGTCGAACTGCGGCCGCAGCGGCGGCGTGCCCTTATAGTGCGTATCTTCGCCCGACGCCGTCGGGTCCGGCCGCAGCAGCCGTCCGACCTTGGTCGAGATCACGTAGCTGTCGCGCGGCTGCCGGCGCAGAAACGCACCGAGCCTCTGCTCGGCGAGGCCGAAGCCGTAGAGCGGCGCGGTGTCGTAGAAGCGCACCCCGCGCGCCCACGCCGCAGCGATCGTGGCTTCGGCATCGCCATCGCTGACCGGCTCGAACAGGCCGCCGAGCGGCGCCGTGCCGAGGCCGAGTCGGGTGATGTCGAGCGGGCTCCTCCCGAGACGGACGCGTTCCATTGTTCTGTCCTTGTTGTTCGGCGCGTACAGATCGCGTCATTGTGCATGGATGCGTTCGGCGAGACAATGACGTCGCTTGGTGCAGCACAACGAAGAGGAGAGGACGATGTCGGCGATCAATCCACTCACGGCCTTCGGTGTCGCCCTAGCGACTGCAGCGACCGATGCGGTTTACGTCATGTTCACTTCGGCGGTCGTTGCCAAGCGGCGAGTGTCAGCGGCGACCTGGAGCTCGATCTGGTACATGCTCTCGTCCTTCGCCGTGATCAGCTACACCGAGAACTGGATCTACGTCGCGTTCGCGGCGGTCGGCTCCTGGATCGGCGCCTATGCCTCGATGACCTTCCTGCATCGTCCGCCGGCTGGTCAGGCACCGGTCGGTGCCGCACCGGAATGAATTGCATTCGCTTGCATGCCAGCACGACTGCGTGAACGCCGACAAGAGGGCGCGAAGTTCCTTGACGCGGAACGACCCTTCCCGTATTCACGCCGGCGGGACACCTCCCCCCAACGGGAGGCTTACTATCTGGAAGGATAGACGATGACTGCAGCGAAGCCCTCGCAGCGGCCTGCCGTGCCGCATTTCTCCTCCGGCCCCTGCGCCAAGCGCCCCGGATGGACCTCCGAAAATCTCAAGGACGCTCCCCTCGGCCGTTCGCATCGCGCGAAGATCGGCAAGGCCAAGCTCAAGCAGGCCATCGAGCTGACGCGCGACGTTCTCGAAGTGCCAGCCGACTACAAGATCGGCATCGTGCCCGCATCCGACACCGGCGCGGTCGAGATGGCGCTATGGTCGCTGCTCGGTGCGCGGCCCGTCACCACGATCGCCTGGGAATCCTTCGGCGAAGGCTGGGTCAGCGACATCGTCAAGGAGCTCAAGCTCAAGGACGTCACCAAGCTGCACGCCGGTTATGGCGAGATCCCCGATCTGTCGAAAGTCGATCCGGCAAGCGACGTGGTCTTCACCTGGAACGGCACCACGTCGGGCGTGCGTGTCCCGAATGCCGACTGGATCAGCGCGAGCCGTGAAGGCCTGACGATCTGCGACGCCACCTCGGCCGCATTCGCGCAGCCGCTCGACTGGCCGAAGCTCGACGTCGTCACCTTCTCCTGGCAGAAGGCGCTTGGCGGCGAGGCCGCGCATGGCATGCTCATCCTCTCGCCGCGCGCGGTGGAGCGTCTCGAGACCTACAAACCGGCCTGGCCGCTGCCGAAGATCTTCCGCCTCACCAAGGGCGGCAAGCTCAATGCCGGCATTTTCGAGGGCGAGACCATCAACACGCCCTCGATGCTGTGCGTCGAGGACTATCTGGACGCGCTCAACTGGGGCAAGTCGATCGGCGGCCTCAAGGCGCTGATCGCCCGCGCCGACGCCAACACCAAGGTGCTGGCGGACTGGAAGGCGCGGACGCCGTGGATCGATTTTCTCGCCAAGGATCCCGCCATCCGCTCCAACACCTCAGTGTGCCTCAAGGTCGTCGATCCCGCGATCACATCGCTGTCGGCCGATGCCCAGGCGGAGTTCGCGAAGAAGCTGGTGTCGCTGGTCGAGAAGGAGAACGCCGGCTTCGACTTCGCGCACTACCGCGATGCGCCGGCCGGCCTGCGCATCTGGTGCGGCGCCACGGTGGAAGCGAGCGACGTCGCACTGCTGACGCAGTGGATCGACTGGGCATTCACCGAAGCCAAGGCCGCGCTGCCCAAGGCGGCCTGACCCACGCTCGTCGTGCCGTCATTGCGAGCGCAGCGAAGCAATCCAGGGCCACGAAGAAAGTCTGGATTGCTTCGTCGCTCCGCTCCTCGCAATGACGAAATTCAAGACGCGTAGGGTGGGCAAAGGCGCGAAGCGCCGTGCCCACCATCAACGTCAACCGACGCGAAAGACGGTGGGCACGCTGCGCTTTGCCCACCCTACGATTCGATTGCTTCCACCCATTCCGGCGCTGATGCGCTGTCCCTCTCTCGCGAGAGGCGTGAAGGAACATCGTCATGTCCAAACCCAAAGTTCTCATTTCCGATGCGCTGTCGCCGGCTGCCGTGCAGATCTTTAAGGATCGCGGCATCGAGGTCGACTTCCAGCCCAATCTCGGCAAGGACAAGGACAAACTCGCCGACATCATCGGCGACTATGACGGCCTTGCGATTCGCTCCGCGACCAAGGCCACGGCCAAGATCATCGAGCGCGCCAAGCGGCTCAAGGTGATCGGCCGCGCCGGCATCGGCGTCGACAATGTCGAGATTCCCGCGGCGACCGCCAAGGGCATCATCGTGATGAACACGCCGTTCGGCAATTCGATCACGACCGCCGAGCACGCGATCACGATGATGTTGTCGCTGGCGCGCGAGATCCCGCAGGCTGATGCCTCGACGCAAGCCGGCAAGTGGGAGAAGAACCGCTTCATGGGCGTCGAGATCACCGGCAAGACCCTGGGTGTGATCGGCTGCGGCAATATCGGCTCGATCGTCTGCGACCGTGCGCAGGGCCTGCGCATGAAGGTGATCGGCTTCGATCCGTTCCTCACCGAGGAGCGCGCGCTCGATCTCGGCGTCGAGAAGGTCGAGCTCGAGGAGCTGCTGAAGCGCGCCGACTTCATCACGCTGCACACGCCGCTGACCGACAAGACCCGCAACATCATCGATGCCGCGGCGATCGCCAAGATGAAGCAGGGCGTGCGCATCATCAATTGCGCGCGCGGCGGCCTGATCGACGAGCAGGCGCTGCTCGAGGCCCTCGACAGCAAGCATGTCGCGGGTGCGGCGCTCGACGTGTTCGCCGAGGAGCCGGCGACCAGCAATCCGCTGTTCGGTCATGCCAATGTGATCTGCACGCCGCATCTCGGCGCTTCGACCACGGAAGCGCAGGAGAACGTCGCGCTGCAGATCGCAGAGCAGATGTCCGACTATCTGCTCACCGGCGCGATCTCGAACGCGATCAACTTCCCGTCGATCACCGCGGAAGAAGCGCCCAAGCTGAAGCCGTTCATCGCGCTCGCCGAGAAGCTCGGCTCGTTCGCGGGCCAGCTCACCGAAAGCAGCATCACCAAGATCCAGATCACCTATGAAGGCCACGTCGCCGAGATGAAGACCCGGGCGCTGACCTCGGCGGTGCTGGCCGGGCTGCTGCGGCCGATGCTGGGCGAGGTCAACGTGGTGTCGGCGCCGGTGATCGCCAAGGAGCGCGGCATGATCGTCGACGAGGTGCTGCGCGCCGGCGAGAGCGACTATGAGAGCCTGATCACGGTCGCGGTCACCACCGAGCACCAGGAGCGCGCGGTGTCGGGTACGGTCTATGCCGACGGCAAGCCGCGTCTCGTCGACATCAAGGGCATCCGTGTCGACGCCGAGTTCGGCAAGTCGATGATCTACGTCACCAACGAGGACAAGCCGGGCTTCATCGGCAAGTTCGCAAGCCTCCTGGGCGACGCCAAGATCAACATCGCGACCTTCCATCTCGGCCGCGTGGCGCCGGGCAGCGACGCGATCGCGCTGGTCGAGGTCGACGGTGCGGTGCCGGCCGAGCTGCTCGGCAAGATCCAGGCATTGCCGCAGGTCA
Source organism: Bradyrhizobium sp. SZCCHNRI20481 (assembly GCF_032485055.1). NCBI lineage: Bacteria > Pseudomonadati > Pseudomonadota > Alphaproteobacteria > Hyphomicrobiales > Nitrobacteraceae > Bradyrhizobium > Bradyrhizobium sp. SZCCHNRI20481. The sequence goes on along the minus strand of NZ_JAUEUE010000016.1, from coordinate 140,171 downwards.
AGCAGGCCAAGGCGCTGGCGTTCTGATGACGCGCTAGAGCGCGCGGTGCTTCTTGGTTGAATCGACTTAGCCGCTGGCTCAGTTCACCTCTCTCGCTTGCGGGGGAGGTCGGCGCGAAGCGCCGGGTGGGGGCTCCCTCCACTCGGGCAGCCTCAATTGAGGAGACACCCCCACCCCAGCACTCCCCCGCAAGCGGGAGAGGGAGCGCACATCCTTCGCGGTTCGCAACCAGACCTCAACTCTTCACGCGCTGGGCCAAATTGACCGACCGGAAAGGGGCAGCACGGCACCGTGGCCGTGCTGCCTTTTTCTGTGCTCGTCTGTGCTCGGCGGAATTTCAACGGCAAGCTTTGCGGTCGCACGATTTGAACCCGCGGACCTCTCGTGGCGTCTAACGCCCCGCAAGGGACCGGCTCATCCGGTTCTCAGGGGCGCTGGGATACGGAGAGATCGATGGCAATGCGAACGACGTGGCTGGTTACGACAACTCTCGTTCTCGGTGCCTCGCTGGCGGCGGCGCCGGGCCATGCGGCAAGCCTCGACACGACGTCCACCGTCGATGCTGTCACCGTGTATCCCGACGGCGCGACCGTGACCCGGGTCATCTCGCTCGACCTTCCCGCCGGCGACACGACGGCGATTGCCAAGGACTTCCCGCTCGGACTCGATGCGTCCTCGCTTCGTGTGGAAGGCGAGGCCGGCGCCAAGCTCGTGATCGGCACCGTCGACGCCAAGCCGCCGCGTGCGGCGCCGCCGGTCAACCTGCCCGATATTGACAAGCGCATCGAAGCGCTGAAGGACGAGCGCGCCAATCTCGATGGCACGATCGCCGCGGCCCTGGCGCGCAAAAAGTTTGCCGAGCGTTTTGCCGAGGCGTCACCGGCCGGGCTCGGCGAGAAGGGCGAGGCGCGTCCGATCACAGAATGGCGTGCCGCGTTCGCCGCCGTTGCCGACGAGGTTGGACAGGCCGACGCGGCGATCCGTGATGCCGAGCGCAAGCAGCGCGAGATCGATCGCGAGATCGCGCGCCTGCAGGACAATCTTACGACGAAGCCCCCGAGCAAGCTGGAGGTGCGGATCGAATTGTCGGCTGCAGCTGCGACCAAGGCGACCTTGCGCGTGACCTACGCGGTGCGCAATGCCCGCTGGGTGCCGCTCTACGACGCGCGTCTCGACACGTCGGCGAAGGACCGCAAACCGGCTCTCGAACTGGTGCGACGCGCCGAGATCCAGCAGGCCACCGGGGAGGACTGGTCCGAGGTCGCGCTGACGGTTTCGACGGTGCGGACCGGACGCGGCGGCAGCGCGCCCGAGCTCAGGACGATCATCGCGCAATATCCGCCGCCGCCACAGCCAGCGCCGAAGCCGGCCGCCGTCAGCGCCGCGCGAGGACTCATGGAGAGCCGACAGGAGTTTCGCTTTGGCGGAGGGACGACGTTCGGAGATGTCGCGGACAAGGCCGTCGAGCAGCAGACGGTTGCGGAGATCAGCGCCTTTCAGACCGTCTTCCACCTCCCCGGACGCGTCAGCGTCGGTGCCAATGATGGCGCGAAGAGCCTGCGTATTTCCACCGCGACGATCACGCCCGAACTGACGATCCGTTCGGCGCCCGTCATCGATCCCACCGCCTATCTCGAAGCGAGCTTCCCCCAGAACGAGGAGGCACCGCTGCTGCCGGGCAAGGTCTCGATCTATCGCGACGGCATGTTCGTCGGCACCAGCAGACTGGCGTCGGCCGGCAAGGACGAGGTCGTTCATGTCGGCTTCGGGGCCGACGACAAGGTCAAGGTCGAGCGCAGTGTGGTCAAGCGCAACGAAGGCTCGGCCGGCCTGATCGTGACGACGGCGAAGATCGACGAGCGCACCTTCAAGACGACAGTCCGCAACGCTCACGACTTCCCGCTGAAGGTCGCGATCCAGGATCAGCTGCCGGTCAGCGAGAACGAGGAGATCGTGGTCGAGATGCTGCCCGCGACCACGCCGGCGACGTCGACGAACGTGCGCGATCGCCGCGGCGTCGTCGAATGGGTCATCGACGCCAAACCGGGCGAGGCCAAGGATATCGCCTTCGCCTGGCGGGTGCGCTGGCCGAAGGACAAGTCGATCGTGATGCAGCCGTCGGGTTGAAGCGGGGCGTGAGGCCACGGGCCGGCGCCGTTTGATCCATGACAAGCCGCCCGGTCCCGCTCCTGTTATGCGCGTGGGAACCCGTTCGATCACGTCCTGTCCGGCCGTGATCGAACTCGACCGAGAGCGCCGCCATGGAATCCGACCCGAACACCCGCAAGCAGGCCGTCGCCGTCGGCTACATCTTCCTCGCCGGCGTCGGCATGCTGCTGCTGCAATGGCTGCTGACGACCTACAACACGGTCGAAACCATTCCCTATAGCCAGTTCGAGCAGCTGATCGAGCAGGGCAAGATCACCGAAGTGGCGGTTGGCCAGGACACGATCCAGGGCAAGTTCAAGGACAAGCAGCCGGACGGCAAGACCTCGTTCATCACCACGCGTGTCGATCCGCCGTTGGCGGCGAAGCTTGCCGCGAAGGGCGTGACGGTGACCGGCGTACCCTCGGGCGGGCTGATTCAGGCGCTGCTGTCCTGGGTCGTGCCGGCGCTGATGTTCTATCTGATCTGGGTGTTCCTCGGCCGCAAGGTGATGGACCGCCAGGGCTTCGGCGGCCTGATGTCGATCGGCAAGTCGCGCGCCAAGGTCTATGTCGAGACCGACACCAAGGTGACCTTCGCCGATGTCGCTGGCGTCGACGAGGCCAAGTTCGAGCTGCAGGAGGTCGTGCAGTTCCTGAAGGATCCGAAGAGCTATGGCCGGCTCGGCGCACACGTGCCCAAGGGCATCCTGCTGGTCGGCCCGCCCGGCACCGGCAAGACCCTGCTAGCGCGTGCCGTCGCGGGCGAAGCGGGTGTGGCGTTCTTCTCCATCTCCGGATCCGAATTCGTCGAGATGTTCGTCGGCGTCGGCGCCGCGCGGGTGCGCGACCTGTTCGAGCAGGCGCGCAAGGCCGCGCCCTGCATCATCTTCATCGACGAGCTCGATGCCCTCGGGCGCAGCCGAAGCGGCGGCGGCCAGTTTGGCGGCTACGACGAGAAGGAGCAGACGCTCAATCAATTGCTGGCGGAGCTCGACGGCTTCGACCCAAGCTCCGGCGTCATCCTGCTCGCCGCGACCAACCGGCCGGAGATCCTCGATCCCGCACTCATGCGCGCTGGCCGCTTCGATCGCCAGGTGCTGGTCGACCGTCCCGACAGGGGCGGGCGGCTTGCCATTCTCAAGGTGCATGTCCGCAAGATCACGGTCGCCGACAGCGTCGATCTCGACAAGGTCGCGGCCCTGACGACCGGCTTCACCGGCGCCGACCTCGCCAACCTGATCAACGAGGCTGCGATCGCGGCGACGCGCCGCAAGGGCCACGAGGTGACGTTCGACGATTTCACGATGGCGATCGAGCGCATCGTCGCCGGCATCGAGAAGAAGAGCCGCGTGCTCAGTCCCGCCGAGCGCCGCCGCGTCGCCTATCACGAGATGGGGCACGCGCTGGTCGCAGCCAATCTCGTCGGCGTCGATCCGGTGCAGAAGGTCTCGATCATTCCGCGCGGCGTCGGCGCGCTCGGCTACACGATGCAGCGCCCGACAGAAGATCGCTTCCTGCTCGCGGTCAGCGAATTGAAGAACCGCATCGCCGTGCTGATGGGCGGACGGGCTTCCGAGCAGTTGATCTTCGACGGCGACGTCTCGACCGGTGCCGCCGACGATCTGCAGCGTGCGACCGAGATCGCGATCGAGATGGTCACCAAATACGGGATGGATGCGACCGTCGGGCAGCGCACATACGCGCCGCGTCCACAGGTCTCGTTCCTGCAGCCACAGGATCAGATCGTGTCGGCGGCGGAGGAGACCGGCCGCGAGATCGATCTCGCCGTGCGGGATCTGATCGCAGACGGCGGCACCCGCGCTCGCGCGATCCTCGAAAGCCATCGCCCGGACCTCGAGCGCGGCGTCACGCTCCTGATCGCCAAGGAGACGCTGACCGCCGAGGAGTTTGCGCCGTTGCGGCCGGCCTCCGCTGCGGTCCCGGTCCGGGATGCCGTTGTCTCGAGCTGATCCGGGTTTCTACGGGGGATGTTCGCAACCGAAATCTAACCATCGCCTGATCAGTTGACCAGCAGCTCACCTTGACAGATCGAGGTCGTCGATCGGGGACCGGGCGGAGTTCGTTACGTGCTGCTGAATAACCTGAAGATTGCCCCCAAGCTCGCCATCGTCGTCGGCGTGGCGATGCTGGGCCTTGCCGCGGCCGGTACGTTTGCCGGCACTCTGATGCAAAAGGAGATGGTCGACGCCCGCATCGAACAGTGCCGGGCGATCGTCGAGACCGCGCGTAACATGGCCATGGGCCTCATCAAGGAGGTCGAAGCCGGCAAGCTGACGAAGGAGGCCGCGCTCGACGAGTTCGTCAATCGCGCGAGAACGATGACCTTCGACAAGGGCATGGGTTATCTGTTCGCCTACACGATGGACGGCAACGTGGTGTTGTCCCAGGATCCGAAGCAGCGTGGCTCGAATGTGATCGATTTCGAGCTCAACGGCCGCAAGCTCGTCGTCGAGCTGCGCGACGGCGTTGCCAAGAACGGCGAAGTCACCTTGCACTACGAATATCTGCGTCCCGGTCAGGAGCAGCCGACCCGCAAGATCTCCTATGCGGTGATGATTCCCGGCTGGAATACGTTCGTGGGCACCGGCGTCTACGTCGACGATCTCGATGCGAAGATGAAGCCCCTGAAATGGCTGATCTGGATGGCCTGCGCGGGCATCGCGGTCATCGCCGGCGGGATCGCCTGGCTGATCAGCCGCAGCATCAGCGTGCCGCTCGATCGTCTCGGCATCCGCATGCGCGAGATCGCAGATGGCCGGCTCGATGGCGAGATTCCCGGTGTCGGCCGCGGCGACGAGATCGGCGGGATGGCCGCCACCGTCCAGATCTTCAAGGACAACGCGCTGCGGATGCGCGAGCTCGAGCAGGCCGAGGCCGCCACCCAGCAGCGCGCGGCCGCCGAGCGGACCGCGGCCATGCAGAACCTCGCCGCCGACTTCGAGCGCAGCGTCAACGGCATCGTCCGCTCGGTGGCGTCGGCGGCCGAGAGCATGCAGCACACCGCGCAATCGATGACCTCGACCGCGAGCGATGCCAGCTCGCGCGCCTCGACCGTCAGCGCCGCCACCCAGAGCGCCAATGACAATGTCGGCACGGTCGCGGCCGCGGCCGAAGAGCTGTCGAGCTCGGTCAATGAGATTTCGCGCCAGGTCGCCCGTTCCAGCGAGATTGCGAGCAAAGCCGTGGGCGATGCGGAGCGCACCAATGCGACCGTTCAGGTGCTGTCGACCGGCGCCGAGAAGATCGGCGAGGTCGTCAAGCTGATCCACTCGATCGCGGCGCAGACCAACCTGCTGGCGCTGAACGCCACCATCGAAGCCGCGCGCGCCGGCGAGTCCGGCAAGGGCTTTGCCGTCGTCGCCTCGGAGGTGAAGGCGCTCGCCAACCAGACGGCGAAGGCGACCGAGGAGATTTCGGCACAGGTCGCGGCGATGCAGACCTCGACCCAGGATGCGGTCACCGCCATCAGCGGCATCACCCAGACCATCGCGCAGATGAGCGAGATCACCAATTCGATCTCGACCTCGATCGCGCAGCAGGGCGACGCGACGCGCGAGATCGCCCGCAACATCCAGTCCGTCGCTGCAGGCTCCAACGAGATCAGCGCCCATATCGGCGGCGTCACCAAGGCGGCGGAAGCGACCGGCATGGCTGCCTCCGAAGTGCTGTCGAGCGCGCGCGAGCTCGACAGCCAGTCGGGCCTGCTGCAGCAGGCCGTCGATGGCTTCATGGCGAAGGTGCGAACGGCCTGATCAGGTCAGGGCGCGCCGTTGATCCGGGGCTCTCGGATCAACGGCGGCCGTCAAGTCGTAGGCGTGCCAGCCGTCACTTGGCTTTGAGGAAGTCGCCGACCTCCAGCAGCACGAACTCGTTGTCGTCGGCCTTGTTGGGATCCCGGCTGGACGAGAACGGCAGGTTGTTGTCGTTGCCGACGATGATGTGGGTGTCGTCGACGCGGTCGACATTCTCGATCGTGAAGAACGGGAAGGCGAGCACGCCGTCGTTGAGCGGCTTGCGCGCCTTGTTGTCCGGATCCTTGATCTTCATCAGGTCGATAGAGGCGATCTTGCGGAGCGGCTTGCCGACGTTGGCGTCGGAGAGTTCGATCTTGTAGACGCGCTTGAACTTGGCGAGATCGGGAAAGCAGTTGTCGCCGCGCGTGCCCTGCGGGCAGGCCTTGTCGCTGGTGCCCTCGCCATTGTCGCGCTCGATGATCAGACCCTGGGTCGGATCGATCATGTTGAAGTCGCCGATCGCGTTGCCGTTCTGCTCGAACACGTACTGCCAAAACCGGCCGGTGAACCGCTCCGCCGCGACGTCGAATTCGAGGATGCGCGAGGCTTCCTTGCCGTCGACCTTCTCCCAATCCTTCTTCTCGGCGTCCCACAGCGGGCCTTCGAGCAGGCCGTAGATGAACTTGCCGTCGACCGAGGACGCGAAGCCTTCGTAGCCCTTCGAGCGCCGCAGGTTGACGTTCGCATAGGTCGCGCCTGGCGCGCCCGGCGATTGCACCGCCCAATGGTCGGGCGAGCGCACCGGCTTGCCGTCGGCGACCGTGTCGAACACGGCCAGCACCTTGCCGGTCCTGTCCGCCTTGATGACGTAGGGACCGAACTCGTCGCCGATCCAGAGATTGTCGCCGATGATCTGGAAGCCCTCGGTATCGAAATCAGCACCGGTCAAATAGCGCTTGGCGGTGTCCTCATGGACGATGCGGAAGGGAACCTTCCTGTCGGGATCATGCAGGAAGATCGTCTCGAGCCGCTCGACCTTGCCGCTGGTCCAGTCGATCTTGTGGTGGTTCAGATAGAGCATCGAGTCGGGCGAGTTGTAGCGCGAGCCCATGCCGTTGTCGGTGAGGACCCAGAACGTGCCGTCGGCCATCTTCTTGATGCCGGAGTGGCCCTGGAGAGGTTGTCCCTTGAACGGGAGCGACACCCCGGTCGGACGCTCATAGGACTTGCCCATCACGCTGCCGATCGCGTCGATGCGCTTGCCGGTGGTGTATTTGCCGGAGGTCTTGAGATCGTTCGGGGCATCGGCCGGCGCCTCGACGAAGGACTCGGCCGGCATCACGGCATGGCCGGAGAGCGTCGCCGGGAATTCGCCTTCGCCCTGGGCGAATGCGGAGCCGGCGCTGAGGACCATCGCGGCCACGGTGGTAAGAAGATATCGATGCATGAAAAGCCTCCTGGGAGCTTGAACACGCGCCGTTCTGAACAGGAGGCCTGACGCGCCGCTGACATTTCGATGACAGCCGGATGATGCTCCCCGGTCTTCATGAGGCGTCTTGCCGCACGCTCACACCTTGAGCCGGTCACCCGTGCCGGGAGGCCGGATCGGGACCCGCGACGCGATGATCACTCCGGCAATGACCAGCGCGTAGCCCGCAAGGTGGAACAGCCTGAGCTCCTCGCCGAGGAGCAGGATCGCGAGCACCGAGCCGAACAATGGCACCAGATGGAGGAACGGCGCGGCGCGGTTCGGTCCGATCAGGCTGATGCCGCGATTGAAGAACAGGTAGGCCAGTGTCGACGCAAACACGACCACGTAGCCGAGCGTCAGGACCGACAGCAGATCGGGCTTGAGCACGAAGCCCGACGCGTATTCCCAAGCCGCGAACGGCAGCAGCAGCACGGCGCCGGCCGCCGTGCAGGCTGAGATCAGCGACAGCTGGTGCACCGCCGGCCGTCGCGTCATGGCGGCCGAGTAGAGCCCGAATACCATCAGCGCGCCCGCAAACATCAGGTCACCGCGGTTGAATTGGATGCCGGCGAGCGCACCGAGATCGCCGCGCAGCAGGATCACCAGCACGCCGATCAGCGACATCGCAATGCCGGCGAATTGGGCGATGGTCAGGCGCACACCGAACAAGGCCAGCGACCACAGCGCGACGAACAGCGGCGTCGAGGATTGGATCAGGAGACCGTTCAGCGCCTGGGTATATTGCATCGCCCAATAGGACAGCGCGTTGTTGATGGCAAAGCCCGTCAGCGACAACAGCAGGATCAGCGGCCAATGCGCGCGCAATGTTCGCCAGTCGCGGGCGAGATGCGCGCGGGCGAAAGGCCACAGCATCAGGAACGTTCCGACCCAGCGGATGCAGGACAAGGTCAGCGGCGGGACATGACCGGCCACATAGCGCGCGAGCACGATGTTGCCGGCCCAGAACAGCGAGGCCAGCGTGAGCAGCAGATAGGGCTGGTTGTTCAGCCAGGAGAGCGGATGACGGTGTTGGGCAGGCAAAGGCAGCCAAGCGTGCTTGGAGAGACGAGGCAATCTGGGCTGAATCGTATCCCCTCGCAAGCCGGCGCAGCGGATTGGTGCCATGCATCGGATAGCAAAGGGCCGCGGGGGCGCGCGCAGGACGTGGATATCAGGTCGCCTGCTTGCGCGACGCCACGAACACGCCGGCGAGCACCAGCGCGAAGCCGATCACGTGGAAGACCTCCGGCTGCTCGCCGAGGAACACGAAGGCCATGATCGAGCCGAACACCGGGACCACGTGAAAGAATGGCGCGGCGCGATTGGCGCCGATCAGGAGCACGCCGCGATTGAAGCAGAGATAGGCGATCGTCGAAGGAAAGATGGCGACGTAGAGCAGCGACAACAGGTTCTGCGCGTCGAGCGCCATGACCGGTCGCGCGTTGAGTTCCCAGATCAGCAGCGGAATGAGGCTGGCTGCGCCGCAACCGAAGGTGAAGGCGACCATCGACAGGCCGTGGATCTGCGGCCGCTTGATCGTCAGCACCGAGTAGAAGCCGAACACCGCCATCGCGAGCAGGAAGATCAGATCCCCTCTGTTGAAGCTGATGTCGGCCAGCGCGGTGGGGTGACCGCGCGTCAGGATGAGCAGCACGCCCACGAGCGACAGCACGATGCCGATGGCCTGCGCCAGGGTCAGGTGCACGCGCAACAGCAGCATCGACCAAATTGCCACGATCAGCGGACCAGCCGACTGCAGCAGCAGGGTGTTGAGTGCCTGCGTATATTCGAGCGACCAGTATTGCAGCGTGTTGAAGGCGCCGATGCCCGTCACGGACAACGCGATCATGATGCCGAGCCGCGACCGGATCGCGGGCCAGTCCTGGCGCAGCTGTTTCCAGGCGAGCGGCAGGATCAGCAGGAAGGCGAGCGACCAGCGCAGGAACGACAATGTCACCGGCGGGATGTGGCCGGCGGCAAGCCGCCCGACGATCGAGTTGCCGGCCCAGCACAGCGCCGTGATGCTGAGCAGCACATAGGGCTGGTTGGCGATCCAGGCGCGCGTGGGCGCGGCGGACGCGGTGGGATCGGCGGCGGACATGCGGCGGTGTTGGCCTGGTTCGATGCGCCGCGGCGCGCGGCCGGGATGTCCGGCCGCCGTTCCTCCCGGCGCTTTCGACAGACACCAATTGCAGCTGCCTATCAAGAGGGCAGATGCATCGCGACCATGCAGCGGTGGCCGTCGTCAAGATCGCGCACGAGCGTGTCCCCGGTGCGGTCTCCGCGGTCCGGATCGCACCGCGAGCGATTTGAGGCCCTCCGCACTGACCAGATAGGCGACGACGAGGGCGGCGATGGCAGCCAAGACGGTGAGGGGCGGTGCAACGAAGCCGAACCATGCGCCGGCCGGTGTGAAGGGCACGACCAGTGCGACGGCGAGCGCGGTGAGCGACGACGCCGTCAGCATCGGATCCGCCCGGTTGCTCCATGGCCGCCCATTGGTCCGGATGATGAAGATGACGAGAATCTGGGTTGCCATCGATTCGAGGAACCATGCGGTGCGGAATTCATCGGGCGTCGCATGGAACAAATACAGCAGCGCGCCGAAGGTGAGAAAGTCGAACAGGGACGACAGGGGCCCCATGATCGCGGCAAAGCGCATGAGCCGCTTCATGTCCCAGCGCTGCGGCCGCGCGGTCGCCTGCCGGCTCACGCGGTCGAACGGAATGCCGAGCTCGGAGAGATCGTAGAGCAGATTGTTGAGCAGGATCTGCGTCGGCAGCATCGGCAGGAACGGCAGCACCATCGATGCGGCGGCCATCGACAGCATGTTGCCGACATTCGAGCTCGCGCCCATTCGGACATACTTCAGGATGTTGGCGAAGGTGCGTCGGCCTTCTTCGACGCCGTTGGCGACGACGTCGAGATCAGAGGCGAGCAGGATGATGTCGGCGGCCGACTGCGCGACGCCGGTGGCGCCTTCGACGGACAGGCCGATATCGGCGGCCTTCAGCGCCGGCGCATCGTTGATGCCGTCCCCGAGGAAGCCAACGATCTCGCCGGAGGCCTGCAGCGCCTTGACGATACGCGATTTCTGATCGGGCGCGAGACGGCCGAACGCATCGGCCGAGTGCACCTGCACCGCGAGCGCGTCGTCGCTGAGCTCGGCGATGTCGCTGCCGGACAGCACGCGATCCGCCTTCAGCCCGACCAGGCCGGCCAGCCGCTTGACCACGACGGGATCGTCGCCGGAGAGGATCTTCAGCGCGATGCCGGCGCGGGCAAGCTGCGCGATCGCTGCCGCCGCGGTCGGCTTGGGCGGATCGGCGAACGCGCACAGCCCTTCGAAGATCAGTTCCTGCTCGTCGTCGGTTTCGATCTCGCGCGGCGCGCCGTTCCACGGCCGTGACGCGATCGCGACCGTGCGCAAGCCCTCGCGTGCGAGCGCGTGAACGCGCTCGTACATCTCGGTGCGGCCGTTGTCGTTGAGCGGCGCGAACGTGCCGCCATGCCGCTGCTGCGTGCACAACTCGATCACCGCCTCAGGCGCGCCCTTCACGATCAGGATCCGATCCTGGCCGCGGATCGCCAGCACCGAGCCGAGCCGGCGCGAGAAGTCGAAGGTCTGCTGGCCGCCCAGGGACCATCCCTCGGCCGCATGATTGGCGCCTGCGACGAGCGCGCAATCGAGCGAGCCGCGATCACCGCCGAGTGCGGCCGCGATCGCGCCGAGCTCGGCAGCTCGCGGATGGTCGGTGCCGTCGGGCGCGACGCTGCGGGCGAGCGTGATCTCCGCGGATGTCAGTGTTCCCGTCTTGTCGGTGCACAGCACCGACATCGCGCCGAGATCATGAATCGCCGCAAGCCGCTTCACGATCACCTTGCGCTTGGCCATGCGCAGTGCGCCGCGCGACAGTGTCACCGTCGTGATCATCGGCAGCAGCTCGGGCGTCAATCCGACCGCGAGCGCGACCGAGAACAACAGCGAGTCGAGCACATCGCGTCCGAATACGACGCGAACCGTGAGCACGATCACGACCAGGGCCAGCGTAAGCCGCGCGATGACGAGGCCGAATTCATGCAGGTCGCGCTCGAACGGTGTGCGCGCCTGCCCCTCGGCGAGCGCCGCGGCGGCCGCGCCGAACATCGTGTTCGGTCCAGTGTTGACGACGATGGCGACGGCCTCGCCGGTCTGCGCCACCGAGCCGCGGAACAGCGCATTCGACGTGTCGTTCTCAACGGCCGGAATGCCGGCCTGTTTCGTCACGGGATAGGGCTCTCCCGTGAGCGCCGCCTCGCCGGCGGTGAACGCCTTGCTTTCGATGACCAGCGCATCGGCAGGAACGATGTCGCCCGCGCGTACGCGCAGGATGTCTCCGGGAACGACCGCCTCGACGTCGATCTGGCGATAGGCGCCATCCCGCTTGACCTCGGCCTTCAAGGCGACGGAGCGGCGGAGCTCCTCGGCCGCCTTGACGGCATGTCCCTCCTGAACCGTGTCGAGGCCGATCGACAGCGTCAGGATGAGAACGATGATGGCGCCGCCGATCACGTCTCCCGTCACCATCGAGATGATGCCCGCCACCAGCAGGATCAGCGACAGCGGCTCGAGCAGGCGGCGGAGCACGGCGCGCAACGGACCCACGACGTGCGAGGGCGCATCGGCGTTGTGGCCGTAGCGTTGCAGCCGCTGCTCGGCGTCGGCCGCGCCGAGACCGTTCAGGTCGCAGCCGAGCGTCGCGCCCGCCTGCGCGGGCGACAGGCGCCAAAATTGGTGCGGGCCGGAGGTCGTCTCAGTGCTCACGCGGGCCTGTCCAGGTTGGTGGATGAATGGTCGTGGTCATCATGGCTGATTTGCATGAAGCTCTCCGGGCGGCGGTTGACCTAGCGCAACATCCCGCTGCCGTGATGGCCTCGGTTGCCGCAATGCGCCGCATCGCCGCCGTGCTGATCGTCTCGGTGATCCAGCGCTCCAAGGAGATCGGGATCCTGCGTGCGATGGGCACCTCGCGCGGACAGATTTTGCGTGTGTTTCTGCTGCAGGCGGACTGCTCGGCTTCGTCGGCTCGCTGGTCGATCGCGGCTTCCCGGGCCCCGAGATCGAGGCGCAGGCGTCGGAGCTGCTCGACCAGGTCGGGCTGGCGAAATTCGCCGACCATCTCGCGAGCAACATGTCAGGCGGCCAGCAGCAGCGCGTCGCGGTGGCGCGGGCGCTGGCGATGAACCCCGATCTGGTGCTGGCGGACGAGCCGACCGGCAACCTCGACACCAAGTCGGCCGAGGCGGTCTTTGGCCTGATGCGCGAGGTCAATCGGGAGGTCGGCACGAGCTTCCTGCTCGTCACCCACAACCTTGATCTGGCCCGGCGCTGCGATCGCATCATCGAGGTTGTCGACGGCCGCATCCAGAGCTGAGAGCGCGCCGCTTCGATCGTAGATTCGCCGCCGTTCGGGTGCTCAATGGAACCGCCCGGGTCGATGCGCCGCCAGAAGCGTATGGCCGGGTCGCCCGATCCGCAGCCGGGGCGGCATGAAATTTTGGGGCTTATCAAAGGCTTGGTGGCGCTCTTGTGTGCTCCGAAGGCCCGTTCTCGCTTGCCTAGCCCGGCGGCTTCCTTTATCCGGTGGGTCGCCTCGCAAGCGAGCGGTCCCGGCCGCGATTTGGGCTGGGCGCATGGTTGGCCAGGCTGGCCCCTCATCGGAAGCGATTTCGTCCGAACCGATCGTGCTGTTTTGGATCTTGGCAGAGGAAAGAGCTGCGAATGGCTAACGTGGTCGTCGTCGGCGCCCAATGGGGTGACGAGGGGAAGGGCAAGATCGTCGACTGGCTGTCGGAGCAGGCCGACATCGTCGTGCGCTTCCAGGGCGGCCACAATGCCGGCCATACCCTCGTCATCAACGGCGCCACCTACAAGCTCGCTTTGCTGCCGTCGGGCGTGCTGCGCACGGGCAAGCTGTCGGTGATCGGCAATGGCGTCGTGTTCGATCCGCAGGCCTTCCTCGACGAGGTCGGCAAGCTCCAGTCGCAGGGCGTCGCCATCAGCCCGGACAATCTGCGCGTTGCCGAGAACGTCACGCTGATCCTGCCACTGCACCGCGAACTCGACGCGCTGCGCGAGTCCGCGAGCGCGGCGACCGCGATCGGCACCACCCGCCGCGGCATCGGCCCGGCCTATGAGGACAAGGTCGGCCGCCGCGCGATCCGCCTGATGGACCTCGCCGATCTCGATACGCTGCCGCACAAGATCGATCGGCTGCTCGCGCACCACAATGCGCTCCGCCGCGGCCTCGGCCTCGAGCCGATCGACGGCCAGCAGATCCTGCGCGAGCTGACGGCCTTTGCGCCGAAGCTGCTGCCCTATGCGGAGACGGTCTGGCGTCTGCTCGACATCAAGCGCCGCGAAGGCAAGCGGATGTTGTTCGAGGGCGCGCAGGGCGCGCTGCTCGACGTCGATCACGGCACCTATCCCTACGTGACCTCGTCCAACACGGTCGCGGCGCAGGCGGCCACGGGCGCGGGCCTCGGGCCGGGCGCGATCGGCTATGTGCTCGGCCTGTGCAAGGCCTACACGACCCGGGTCGGGCAGGGGCCGTTTCCCACCGAGCAGGACAACGAGACCGGCCGCAAGATCGGCGAGCGTGGCCGCGAATTCGGAACGAATACCGGCCGGCCGCGTCGTTGCGGCTGGTTCGATGCGGTCCTGGTCCGCCAGGCGGTGCGGACCTGCGGCATTAACGGTCTTGCGCTGACCAAGCTGGACATTCTCGATGGTTTCGACACCATCGATGTCTGTACCGGCTACAGGCTGGACGGCAAGGAGATCGATCATTTCCCGGCAGGTGAGGGCGCGCAGGCTCGGGTCGAACCGATCTACGAGACCATCGAAGGCTGGAAGCAGCCGACCGCAAACGCGCGCTCCTGGGCCGATCTGCCGGCACAGGCCATCAAATACGTCCGGCGGATCGAGGAACTGGTGGGTTGCCCGATCGCGCTGCTTTCCACCAGCCCCGAACGCGAGGATACTATTCTGGTCCAGAATCCCTTCGAGGCGTGACGGGACCCGACAGCTGAGCGCGCGAATTGAGTTGATATGGCCGACTACTACCCGCTGATAGCCCGTGCCATTGCCGGATTGGACCCCAACGCTCCCGGGGAAAGCCGGCGTGCGCTTTACGAGCGGGCGCGGGCGGCCTTGATCGCACAGTTGCGCAGCGTCCAGCCGCCGCTGAGCGAATCCGAGATCACGCGCGAGCGGCTGTCGCTCGAGGAAGCCGTGCGCAAGGTTGAGGCGGAAGCGGCCCAGCGCGCCCGCGAGGCACAGCGGGCGTCCAGCGGCGCGGCCCGCCCAGGTGATGCGCTCCGGCGGGCCGGTGCGCGCAATTCGGATGCTCCGGCCACCCCCGCGGCTCAGCCCGCTCCGACTCCAGACCAGGCCGCCACGACCGCCTCGCGGCCACGACCGGCGGCCCCGGCCGCTGCCCGGGCCGAGCGGCCGCCGCTCGGCGGCGAGACGGCCGAGCCGCGTCCGGCGCGCAATCCGCGACCGGAAGCGCCGCCGGCTGCCGCTGGCGCGCCAGCTGTGCCGCCGCGGCCCCAGCCGCCTCAAACGCCTCCACAGGATGGGGCGGCGCCTCCGGTGCGCGAACGTCCGGCGGCCGCCCGCCGCGGTGCTCAGGACAACGGCAATCCGGCAACGCCGCCCGCCATGCGCGGCTTCCGCGACATCACCGCTGATGTCGACGATCTCGGCAAGGCCACTGCCCAGGCCAACCGTGCGGCGCGCAAGACCTACGCCAACGTTCCGACCACCGATCTCGATCGGCTCGAGGGCGACGACGATGATCGGCCGCCGCTGCCCGAGGCGCCATACTCCTATGACGAGTCGGTCCAGGAGGCCGAGCGCTACGCGCTGCCTGCCACCTCGACCCGCCAGCGCGGCGCCGCGCCGGATCGCGAGGGCAAGAAGAAGTCGGAGCGCAGCGGCTCGACCTTTCCGTTCAAGGCCGCCATCGCCGCAGGGATCGTGCTGATCCTGATCGGCGCCGGAATTCTGTGGGGCCGGCCGCTGGTCGGGATGGTCAATGGCCTGTTCAAATCTTCCTCGACGGTCGAGGCGCCCAAGGACACCGGCACGCCGCTGAGCAAGCCGAAGATCACCGACCGTGTCGGGCAGTCGCCGTCCTCGGACCAGATCGCGCCGGTCGCGCAACGCGTCGTGCTCTATGACGAGGATCCCGCCGACCCGAAGGGCAAGCAATACATCGGCTCGGTGGTCTGGCGCACCGAGCAGATCAAGGCGACGGGGACGCAGAAGGCCGACATCGCCGTGCGCGCCGACATCGAGATTCCCGATCGCAAGTTCAAGATGACGATGTCGTTCCGCCGCAACACCGACACGTCGCTGCCGGCGAGCCACACCGCGGAACTGACCTTCATCCTGCCGCAGGATTTCTCTGGCGGCGGCGTCGGCAACGTGCCGGGGATCCTGATGAAATCCAACGAGCAGGCGCGCGGGACGCCGCTGGCCGGCCTCGCAGTGAAGGTCACCGACGGCTTCTTCCTGGTCGGCCTGTCCAATGTCGACGCCGACCGGACCCGCAACGTGCAGCTCCTGAAGGAGCGCTCCTGGTTCGACGTTCCGCTGGTCTACAGCAATCAGCGCCGGGCCATCATCGCGATCGAGAAGGGCGCGCCGGGCGAGCGCGCCTTCAACGACGCCTTCGCGCTGTGGGGTGACTGAGCAGTCCGCACGCGCCTCGCGCGTTGGGCGAATCGGCGAGGCAGGAGATTGGGCATGAAGCGATATCTCATCTTCGTTGCCGTGGGCCCGGCGCTGGGCGGTTTCGCGCTGCTTCTGGTCACGACCTACATGTCCGGCTATTGGACCAACACCAATCCCGGCGAAGTGGCCAAGCTGTTCAAGGTCTTCGTCACCTCGCTGCAATACAGCTACCTGTTCGGCTTCCTGCCGGCACTGATGATGTGCGCGATCGACGACATCCTGTTCCACGTCAGGCGCATCGGACCGACCATGCGGATGCTGCTGGTGGGCGGCATCGCCTTCCTGCTCGCCGGCTTCAACTACGCTTCGCACGGCTCCGAATACGGTGCCCTGCAATGGGTCCTTTACGGACTGGTCGGCTTCATTCCCGCGACGGTGTCGTCGTGGCTGGTGCACAAATTCGTCGACGAAACCCCGCCCGAAGCGCCGGCGGCTCAGCCCAGCGAGCACAGCGCGTGACGGCGTGACGCAACTTGCGCCCTGCTGCCGCGTTTCTATGTGATGGGTATGCAAGAGCAGATGACCCCCTCGCCCCGCCGCGCCTCCGGACGCGCCTCGCAGGCACGCTTCAACGCCAATGAGGCGCGCGGACCGATCATCGACCAGGACGGACGTGAGATCCCGCAGGGATCCTTCCAGTCCTCGTTCAATGGCGCCTTCGTCGGCCCGGGCGGCGTGCGCTTCGATTTCAGCACCTCCAATCCATTCGGCAATCTGACCCGTGAGCAGCGGATCGCGCGGCTGGAGGCGGTGGCGAAGCTGCTCGACGTCGCCTTCGTCCTGCCCGGCACCAACATCCGCTATGGCATCGACGGCATCATCGGCCTGATCCCCGTGGTCGGTGACCTCATCGCGACCGCGCTGTCGCTGTGGCTGGTGCGCGAGGCCCGTGCGCTGGGCGCGCCCTGGCACGTCATCACCCGGATGCTCGGCAATGTCGCGGTCGAGGGGGTGATCGGCATGGTGCCGGTGGCGGGCGACGCCTTCGACGTGCTGTTCCGCGCCAATATGCGCAACGCTAAGATCTTGCGGCGGTGGCTCGATACCCAGCCGCGTTGATGCGCCGCGAGACCGGGCCAAAAGCCGCACAAACCGACCCCCATAAAAAAACTGCCCCGCACAAGGCGGGGCAGGGTGTTGGAGAATGGTCTGGCAGCCGTCAGGCTGCATCGGCGTCCGGCGCCTTGTCGACCACCCGGCGCGGCAGCGGGAACGCCTCGCTCTCATACAGGGTGCGGATGCCGTTCTGGTCGAACCGGGCTTCCTCGACCTGCAGGTAGGCGCCATTCAGCGAATCCGCAGGCAACTCCTCCATGGCAAAGCGCACGGCTTCAGCCGCGGTGCCGAACCGCCGATAGGCAAACCCCGCCCGCTTCTTCTTGCGGATGGCGGCGGGAAACAGTTCGGCAGAGGTGTTGAAGTTGAACGGACGCAGTGGACGCATGGTCTGAGACCTCTTCTTGTCGGCTGGAAGCGCTGACGCGAGCTTTCAAAACATTCAGCTTGGCGATGACGCCAGCGATTGCGGGGGTGGAGGGCGGGATTTGCCGCTCCAGGCGGCCCGGCCCTGCATAGTCAGTTACGACCCCTAATATAGGCCGATTTGGCAGAAATGCGAATCCTGCACGCTCACATCGTAAATCCGGCCTGGTTCGGACCGCGCTGAAATGTCCTATTTTTTCAATAGTTTAATCGATCTGCAACTTGTGAATGCAGGAGAGCCCGATCTGCACGGCTAAAATCTCACCCCTGGTGGCCGGTTTTGGCCGCCCACGCCTCGCCGGCCGCCAGCCCAGCGGCCCCATTACCGTCCGTAACGGAACCGGGGCCGATGGTGACGTCAGCGCGGCTTCAACTTCAGGGCCGCGGAGTTGATGCAATAGCGCAGGCCGGTCGGCCCCGGACCGTCGGGAAAGACATGGCCGAGATGGCCCGAGCATTTCGAGCACAGCACCTCGGTGCGGACCATGCCGTGGGTATAGTCGGTTTCCTCGTCGATGTGGCTCTCCGTCGCCGGCTGGGTGAAGCTCGGCCAGCCGCAGCCGGAGTCGAATTTGGCGTCGGACTCGAACAGGGTCTGGCCGCAGCCGGCACACACATAGGTCCCGGCGCGATGCTCATGCTCGTATTCGCCCGAGAACGGGCGCTCGGTCGCCTTCTCGCGCAGCACGGCGTACTGCATCGGCGTCAGCTCCTCGCGCCATTCCGCCTCGCTCTTGATGACCTTGTCGTCGGTCCTGGTGTCGCTCATCTCTTTTCCTCCGGCGGACCTAGACTCGTCCGCCCCTGTCATTGCGCTGATCGGCCACCGTCGCGGCCTCAAAGTCGTGGCGACAGGTCGTCGCCTCAGTTCGTCGCTTTGGCCTCGCCGACCAGCGTCGGCTTCTCGATGTAGTTCTCCGCGAAGATCTTCTTCAGGTTCTCGATCTTCGGCAGGTCGTTATAGGCAATATAGGGCTGGCTCGGGTGCAGCGTCAGATAGTCCTGATGATAGGCCTCGGCCGGATAGAACGCCTCGAGCTTGCCGATCTTGGTGACGATCGGCTTGCCGAACACCTTGGCCTTGTCGAGCTGGGCGACATAGGCCTCCGCGACCTTCCTCTGCGCCTCCGAGGTGGTGAAGATCGCCGAGCGATATTGCGGGCCTGAGTCCGGGCCCTGTCGGTTCAACTGGGTCGGATCGTGCACGACCGAAAAGAAGATCTGCAGGATCTTGCCGTAGGAGATCTTCTTCGGGTCGTATTTGATCTGGACCGATTCCGCATGGCCCGTCGTGCCGCTCGAGACCGTGCGGTAGTCGGCCGTGGCCTTGGTGCCGCCGACATAGCCGGACACCGCGCTGATCACGCCCGCCGTGTGCTGGTAGACGCCCTGGACGCCCCAGAAGCAGCCGCCGGCGACCACGGCGGTTTCCAGCCCGTCGGAGGCTGGCTGATCCTGGGCCGGCGGCGGGATCACGACGGCCACCTCGGCGGCGTGCAGCGGCTGCCAGGCCAGGATGCCGGCCGCCATGGCACCGAGCACGGCTGTCTTGACGAAAAGGGAGCGGGTGAGGCGCATCTTTGGATCCTCGTGAGGGGTGGGCTCTTCTCGCCAGCCGGAAACACTGGCCCGGTCCGGCCTCTGCTGCAAGATACGTCGGTGCTCGGCCGGCGTTACGGGGGACGCGACACGACTGCGTGAACGGCCGGGGTGGCGCGAGGCGTGCACAATTGCGCACTGGGCGCCGGGAACGACACTGTGAGTTGTGGCGGGAGCGTTCCAGACATGGCGATTTGTTCTCGCGGCTCGAATGGCCCGAGGGATACCGGTTCATTGGCCCTCCGGAAGCGGAGGGCGCAGGGAAGGCCGGACCTCGGCTGAGGCCCGTGGCCCGCCTGCTCAAAAAAATGCAGGCGGCAGGTACCACAGGTGCAGCCAGACAGATCCGGCCTTCCCCGCGCGATGGTGTTAACGCTTATACGTGCTCTCCTCGGGGACCGGCTGTCTTGCCCCCGTCGCCGGCGGATCATCACCACCAGCTTGGCCTCAGCGTCGGGAGGCCAGGACCACACGCTTTCGCCGTCCGCGCCATGCCGTTCGTCCGCAGGCGCTTCGCCCGCTGCAACATGTCGCGTCCATCGCATTTCGCTGCCAACGTCCGTGACGATCGCGATACGTCCCCTGCCGTGCAACGAAACGCGGGCATCATAAGCCTGATTTGGGCAAACCGCGAAACGATTTATGTTTTTCAGAATACCTTGACAGCTTCTGTCGTCGTTGGCCGATTTGCCCGACGGGCCATCTAGTCCGCAAGCTCACGATGATATCACACTTCGTCGATCTTCGAACCATGATGTGGTTCAGGTCTCGTGGTCGTGATGCCCGCGCGGCGGAGACGCCGCGAATATTTCGTTCTCTCTGCGGTCAATACAGAGGCGGACGCGTCTCGATCGTCAGACCCCTGACCAGACATCGAGTGCGCGTTCTCCGCATCTTGAGAACCTGGAGAACAATCATGACATCCTGGAAATCAAAGGCGGCAGCGGTGCTGCTGTCGATGGCGACTGCCGCGCCGGCATCGGCGCAGGGCTGGTTCTACGGCGAGCAGGAGCCGGGGGCGTTTCAGGCGATGTATCCCGATCGCGACGTGCTCAACGGCGGCGCACTGACGCCGGCGGGACGAATGGGCCTGGTGCGCGCCTCCGGCGCGGCGCCCGCGTTTCCGCCGTCCGCTCATCTCCGCCCGTATGATCGGCTGCCGCAGCGGCGATGACGGGTCGCCTGGAAGGCGTCCTACGATCTGCTGCCCGGACAGCGGCTGCAGCGCTACGTCTGAGAGATGGGCGCGATCACGAACGGCCGTCACCTCGCGCGGTCGTGATTGGGATGCCGCTTTCGCCTGCCTACATCATCGCCTGCGCGAATTGGTGCGCAACAGGGAAGACCAATCATGATCGCATTCAGGAGCCTGGCGGCAGCTCTGCTGATGTCGCCACTGGCGGCCACCGCGGCGTCGGCCCAATTCTCCGAGCCGGCGGCATATGCGGCCATGCATCCCGACCGCGATGTGCTCAATGGCGGCGCGCTGACGCCGGCGGCGCAGGCGGAGCTGGCCCGTCGTGGCACGCCGGCCTTTCCGAATGCAAATGCAGCGATGCCGCCGGCCGATCCCGTGAGGGCGCATCGGCGTCATCGGCGCTGAGCGCGTCGCCTCAGCTCGCGTGCTCCTCGCGCTCGTGGATGACGCTGGCGCGGCCGACGATGAGATCGTCGACCTGCCCGATGCGCGAGGCGTCCTTGCCGGCATAGGGCAGGGAGTGCAGCACGCAGCGCATCGCGTTCAGCCGCGCGCGCTTCTTGTCATCGGACTTGATCACGGTCCACGGACAGTCGGCGGTGTCGGTGGAGAAGAACATCGCCTCCTTGGCGCGGGTGTAGTCGTTCCATTTGTCGAGCGAGGCGGTGTCGATCGGCGACAGCTTCCACTGCTTGAGCGGATGCGCCTCGCGCTCCTTGAAGCGGCGGCGCTGCTCCTCGCGGCTGACCGAGAACCAGAACTTGATGAGATGCATGCCGCTGCGCACGAGATTGCGCTCGAACTCCGGCACCTGGCGCAGGAACTCGTCATATTCGGCCTGCGAGCAGAAGCCCATCACGCGCTCGACCCCGGCGCGGTTGTACCATGAGCGATCGAACAGCACGATCTCGCCCGCGGTCGGCAGGTGCTCGACATAGCGCTGAAAATACCATTGGCCGCGCTCGACGTCGCTCGGCTTGTCCAGCGCGACGACGCGGGCGCCGCGCGGATTGAGATGCTCCATGAAGCGCTTGATGGTGCCGCCCTTGCCGGCGGCATCGCGGCCCTCGAACAGCAGCACCAGGCGCTGCCGCGCATCCTTCATCCAGTTCTGCAGCTTGAGCAGCTCGGTCTGCAGGATGAATTTCTGTTCCTCATAGTCCTTGCGGTACATGCGGAATTTGTAGGGGTAGCCGCCCTGGCGCCAGTTGTCGGCGAGCTCGTCGGAGGTGTGACGCTTGTCGGGCTTGGCCTTGCCCTCGATCAGCGCCTTCATCAGCTTGGCATCGTCGGGCGCGGCACCATCCAGCATCGCCTTGACCGGCGCAGAGTTGGCGTCCAGGGCCGGCGGTCCGTTGAGCACGCTCTCGAACGCCGACAGCCCGGTGATCTGCGCGGCCTGCATCTGTTCGTCGACCAGCGACTGCGCGATCGGATCGAGCCTGGCGGCGGACTGCCGGCGCGCGACGCGCGCGGTGGCGGCTGCGCGCTTCATGCGTTGGCCGTTGGAGGCCTTGCCCTTCGTGGTCCTGGACTTTGCCATGCGATCCCGCCGCCTGCTGCTGGATTAACAGAGATGTGAATCGATCTCTATCCGCCAAGGACCCTGCGTCAGGTTGACGTGGATCAACCGGCCGCAGGCGGGTACCAGCGGGGCGGATGAAATCGCCTCGCGCGGTAAAGCCGGCGTTACACTACGATCGACAGCCGCTTCGCGGCCCGTGTGATTCCGGTGTAGAGCCAGCGGGCGCGGCTCTCCTGGAAGGCAAAGCTCTCGTCGAACAGCACCACGTCGTCCCATTGCGAGCCCTGCGACTTGTGCACGGTCAGCACGTAGCCGTAGTCGAACTCGTCATAAGGCTTGCGCTGCTCCCACGGGATGTCCTCGATGCCGCCGCCGAAGCATTCGCCGCGCACCGAGACTTTCGTTACCTTGCGTCCGAGATCCTCGTCGGGCGCGACCCGCATCGTCACGATCTTGGATTTCGAGGTCGCGCGCGACTTCACCCGCCATAGCCCGCCATTGAACAGGCCCTTCTTGCGGTTGTTGCGCAGGCAGACCAGCTTGTCGCCGGCGACGGGGAGGGCGTCCTCGATGTCGAGGCGCTGCCGAAAGCGGTTGTTGTAGGCGCGGCGGGTGGCGTTGCGGCCGACCAGCACCTGGTCGGCCTCCATCACGCGCGACGGATCGAGCTCGCGGCGCTCCACCACCTCGCTCTCGCCGTAGCGGCCGATGTCGAGCGTGTTGCCTTCGCGCACGTCCATCGACATCCGCACGATCGGATCGTCCTTGGCCTGGCGATGCACCTCGGTGAGCATCACGTCGGGCTCGCTCTCGGTGAAGAAGCCGCCGCCCTTGACCGGCGGCAGCTGCGCGGGATCGCCGAGCACCAGCAACGGGCAGTCGAAGGACAGGAGATCACGGCCGAGATCGGCGTCGACCATCGAGCATTCGTCGATGATGATCAGCTTGGCCTTGGACGCCGGCGCGTCGTCCCACAATTCGAAGTTCGGCTGCTCCTCGCCGCTCTCCTGCGCGCGATAGATCAGCGAGTGGATGGTGGAGGCATTGTCGCAGCCCTTGCTGCGCATCACCAGCGCCGCCTTGCCGGTGAAGGCCGCGAACTTGACCTCGCCGTCGACGTCTTCGGCGATGTGGCGGGCCAGCGTGGTCTTGCCGGTTCCGGCATAGCCGAACAGCCGGAACACCTGCGGTGTGCCGTTATTGCCCGGCTTGGCCTTCAGCCAGTCGCCGACGGCCTTGAGCGCGGAATCCTGATGCGGGGAGAAGGTGGTCATGGCTCAACGGAATGGAGCCGCGGAGCGACTCGGGGACATTCCGTGAACCTAAGGGCTGGCGGGGAGAGATCAAGCGCTTGATGCGAATGGGTCCACGCCTCCCCCGCTTGCGGGGGAGGTCGCATCGCATCGGAAGATGCGATGCGGGTGGGGGAACGCTCCGGCGGGACTGCCCGTGTGGCGCCCCCACCCCAGCCCTCCCCCGCAAGCGGGGGAGGGGGCGCAGCGTGCCTGCGGCGATCGCTCGTTCCCCTCCAGAAGAAGCCTACTGCCAGCCCGGGACGCCGCGCATGTCCGGCAGATGATGCGCGATGCCCTTGTGGCAGTCGATGCAGGTCTTCTCGCCGGTGAAGAGGAAGCGCTGGTGCGCTTCGACGGCGCGCGGCGACTGCTTGGTGATGTCCATCGACTGCGCGCTGTGGCAGTTGCGGCATTCGAGCGAATCATTGGCCTTGAAGCGCGCCCATTCGTGCAAGGCCAGCTCCAGCCTGCGGTCGGTGAACTTCTCGCGGGTGTTGATCGAGCCGAACAGATGGCCCCAGACCTCCTTGGAGGCCTGCATCTTGCGCGCGATCTTGTCGGTCCAGTTGTGCGGCACATGGCAGTCCGGGCAACTGGCGCGGACGCCGGAGCGGTTGGAGAAGTGGACGGTCGACTTCAGCTCGGCGAACACGTTGTCGCGCATCTCGTGACAGCCGGTGCAGAACTTCTCGGTGTTGGTGATCTCCAGCGCCGTGTTGAAGCCGCCCCAGAAGATGACGCCGGCGAGGAAGCCCGCCAGCACCAGCACGCCGAGCCCGAACACGGAGCTCGGCTTCAGCAGCACGTCGATGAGGTCGAGAATGAACTGCCAGGCGCGGCGGACAAGGCCGAGCCGCTTCTCGGGGACGGGCGCTTTGGCGCCCTCCGGGATGTCGGCGCTGCTCATCGCTTGCCACCTGGCCTGTCGTGCGCCAGCAGCGTGTCGATGTCGACGAAGTCGTTGCTGACAGGCGGATTGGCGACGCTCTGCGGCACGTGGCACTGGGTGCAGAAGAAGCGGCGCGGTGACACCGAGGCCAGGAACTGGCCGTCGCGATCCATGAAGTGGGTGATCGACAGCATCGGCGCCTTCGACTCCGCGGTGCGCGCGCGGGCATGGCAGGACAGGCATTTGTTGCCCTGCATGTCGACCTGATAGCCGTCGATGGCATGCGGAATCACCGGCGGCTGCTCCGGATAGTTGCGCACCTCCCTCTCGGCGGTGTTCTTCATCGGCTGGATCGGCGGCGCCGGGCCTTCGTCGTTGAGCGGCGCGGGACCGCGCAGGGACGAGCTGACGCTCTGGGCGAGCAGCGCGCTCGACCCGGCTGCAACGCTGGCCGCGACCAGCATCATGGCAAGTTTCCTGATCATGATCGTCACACCCGCTCGATGCGCACGGCGCATTTCTTGTAGTCGGTCTGCAGCGAGATCGGATCGGTGGCGTCGAGCGTCACCTTGTTGATCAGCTTCGACTCGTCGAACCACGGCACGAACACGAGCCCGCGCGGCGGCTTGTCGCGGCCGCGGGTCTCGACGCGGGCGCGGATAAAGCCGCGCCGCGAGGCGACCTTGACCTCGTCGCCGCGCCGCAGGTTGGCTTCCTGCGCATCGTCCGGATGCATGAAGCAGACGGCTTCGGGGAAGGCCTTGTAGAGCTCGGGCACGCGGCGGGTCATCGTGCCGGAATGCCAGTGCTCGACCACGCGGCCGGTCGACAGCCAGAACGGATAGTCCTTGTCGGGCGATTCCGCCGGCGGCTCGTAAGGAAGCGCGAAGATCCGCGCCTTGCCGTCGGGGAAGCCGTAGAACTGCACGCCGGTGCCGGCCTTGACGTAGGGATCGGAGCCCTCGCGGAAGCGCCAGCGCGTCTCCTTGCCGTCGACCACCGGCCAGCGCAGGCCGCGCTCTTTGTGATAGGCCTCGAACGGCGCCAGGTCATGGCCATGGCCGCGGCCGAAGGAGGCGTACTCCTCGAACAGGCCCTTGTGGACGTAGAAGCCAAACGCCTTGGATTCGTCGTTGGCATAGCCCGGCTCGATCTGGTCGAGCGGGAACTTGTCGACCTGGCCGTTCCTGTAGAGCACGTCGAACAGCGTCTTGCCGCGATATTCCGGTTTCTTGGCGATCAATTCCTCGGGCCAGACCTCCTCGATCTTGAAGCGCCTGGAGAAC
Source organism: Bradyrhizobium sp. SZCCHNRI20481 (assembly GCF_032485055.1). Taxonomy (NCBI): domain Bacteria; kingdom Pseudomonadati; phylum Pseudomonadota; class Alphaproteobacteria; order Hyphomicrobiales; family Nitrobacteraceae; genus Bradyrhizobium; species Bradyrhizobium sp. SZCCHNRI20481. Next base: position 114,741 of record NZ_JAUEUE010000016.1, on the reverse strand, counting down.
TCCATCAACTGCCAGAGATCCGAGCGTGCCTCGCCGGGTGCCGACACGAGCTGGTGCCAGAACTGCGTGCGGCGCTCGGCATTGCCATAGGCGCCTTCCTTCTCCACCCACATCGCGGTCGGCAGGATGAGATCGGCGGCGAGCGCGGTCACCGACGGATAGGCGTCGGAGACGACGATGAAATTGTCCGGATTGCGGAAGCCCGGATAGGTCTCCTCGTTCGCGTTCGGGCCGGCCTGCAGGTTGTTGTTGACCTGCACCCAATAGGCGTTGAGCAGGCCGTCTTTCAGCATCCGGCTCTGCAGCACGGCGTGATAGCCGGGCTTGTCGGGGATCGTGCCCTCCGGCAACTGCCAGATGTGCTCGGCCTTGGTGCGATGCTCCTTGTTGGTGACGACCATGTCGGCGGGCAGGCGGTGCGAGAAGGTGCCGACCTCGCGCGCGGTGCCGCAGGCCGAAGGCTGGCCGGTCAGCGAGAACGGGCTGTTGCCGGCCTCGCTGATCTTTCCCGTCAGGAGATGGATGTTGTAGACGAGGTTGTTGCACCAGACGCCGCGGGTGTGCTGGTTGAAGCCCATGGTCCAGAACGAGACCACCTTGGTCTTCGGATCGGCATAGAGCTCGGCCAGCGCCTCGAGCCGATTCAGCGGCACGCCGGACATCTCGGCGGCCTTCTCCAGCGTGTAGTCGGAGACGAACTTGGCATACTCGTCGAACGAGATGTCGGTGGCGTCGTTGGCCTTGGCTGCGCCGGTGGCCTTCTTCTGCAGCGGATGCTCCGGGCGCAGGCCGTAGCCGATGTCGGTCTGGCCTTTCTTGAACACCGTATGCGCCTGGACGAACTCCTTGTTGACGCGGCCGGTCTTGATGATGTGGTTGGCGATCGCGTTGAGGAGATAGAGATCGGTCTGCGGCTTGAACACCATGCCGATGTCGGCGAGGTCGAACGAGCGGTGCTCGAAGGTCGAGAGCACGGCGACCTTGACGTGCGGCGCCGACAGCCTGCGGTCGGTGACGCGGCTCCACAGGATCGGATGCATCTCCGCCATGTTGGAGCCCCACAGCACGAACGCGTCGGTGGCCTCGATGTCGTCGTAGCAGCCGGGCGGCTCGTCGATGCCGAAGGTGCGCATCATGCCGGCGACGGCCGAGGCCATGCAGTGCCGCGCATTCGGATCGATGTTGTTGGAGCGGAAGCCGGCCTTGAACAGTTTCGAGGCCGCATAGCCTTCCCAGATCGTCCACTGTCCGGAGCCGAACATGCCGACACCGGAAGGCCCGCGCTTCTTCAGCGCCTCCTTGTACTTCGCGGCCATGACGTCGAACGCTTCGTCCCAGGAGACGGGCGTGAACTCGCCGTTCTTGTCGTATTTGCCGTTGGTCTTGCGCAGCATCGGATGCGTCAGGCGATCATGGCCGTACATGATCTTCGAGAGAAAGTAGCCCTTGACGCAGTTCAGGCCGCGATTGACCTCGGCCTTGATGTCGCCATGGGTGGCGACGACGCGGTTGTCCTTGGTCGCGACCATCACGCTGCAGCCGGTGCCGCAGAAGCGGCAGGCGGCCTTGTCCCATTTCAACTCGGAGGCTTCGCGCTCGGTGACGAGGTTCGCCGCGAGCGAGGCGCTCGGCATGCCGGCGGCGGCCGCGGCAATCGCGGCGGCCTCCAGCTTCAGCATCTGGCGGCGATCGATCTTCATGTCGGTCATTAGAGTCTCGTGTGATTAGCCGGCGTCGATGGCGTGGAAGACGAGGCAGGCGGAGTGCACGTGCGGCAGCAGTCCGATCCGGTTCATGGTGGCGCCGAGCGCGCCGGCATCGGGCGCATCGACGACCACGATCAGCTTGCCGCGCTCGTCGCGGCCGTGGATCTCGCAGCCGGACAGCGCGAGGATGTCGGCTTCGACGCGATCGAGCTGCTCGGGGCGGGTCTGCACGATGATGCTGGCGATCTCGCCCTTGGCCGGCGCGACGACGGGATCGGCGGTGAGGACACGGCCGGTGATCAGCGCGCGGCGGTCGAGGGAGGTGCGGTGGGAGAGCATGGGCGTGGTCGTTCCAATCAATGCGCAGCAGGCGGGCCGGGCGGCCCGACCATCATCTGGTAGACCCACACCGTGAGCCCGTAGGAGCCGACGGTGGCGACCGCGAGCGCGGGCATCAGCACGGCGGTGAGAAACAGGAAGGCAAAAATTTCCATGCGTCTGCGACGCGCATGCGCGTTCGCATCGCTGCCAACGAGCGACATGAGAGAATTCTCTGCTAGGGGAGGTTCAGGAGGGATTGCGGCATCCGGGCCGCGCCTAATCTTATGTTTAAGAAAGCTCCGGAAACCGGCGTTGACCTGGATCAAGCGGGCGGAACCTCGCGCACACCGGCGCACCGCCAGAGCGGAGTCGCGCCGGTCCCACCGAGATCTTGGTTGATGGGCCGTGAAGACGCGTGATCGCATCTTTGCTTGCGAGAAATTCTCGCTGCTTTGCGTGGGGCCCTCGATACGATCATCCCCTCTGGTCGTGAGCCGAGAGGACCGGCATCACTATTTTCCAGGGGTGCTCGACACGCGTTTCGCCCGCCACCATCATCCTGTGCATCGCATCAACGTAGATGCACAAGGGTGATCGGAGAGGGCAATGAAGCGGCGTGATTTTCTGAAACTGTCGTTGGCATCGGCTGCGGTGATGGCCTCAGCGGCGCCGCTGCGCGCCGAGGACAAGCCGAAGGAGATCCGGATCGGCACCCAGAAGGGCGGCTTCTTCCCGGCCGTGAAGGCGCGCCGCACCATCGAGGACACGTTCAAGCCTGTCGGCATCGACATCGTCTGGGTCGACTTCCAGTTCGGTCCGCCGCTGCTGGAAGCCATCAATGTCGGCAGCGTCGATTTCGGCTATGTCGGCGACGCCCCGCCGATCTTCGCGCAGGCTGCCAGCGCCAAGATCCGCTATGCGGCCGCCGTCAAGCAGAACGGCAGCAGCCAGGCGATCATCGTGCCCAAGGACTCGCCGATCAAGACGATGGCCGATCTCAAGGGCAAGCGCGTCGCCTTCGGCAAGGGCTCGAGCGCGCACAATCTCCTGGTCGCCGCGCTGGAGAAGGCGGGCCTGTCCTGGACCGACATCACGCCGGCGCCGCTCGCGCCCGCCGATGCCACCGCCGCCTTCGTCAAGGGCTCGGTCGACGCCTGGTCGATCTGGGATCCGTATCTCGCGCTCGCCGAGCTCAAGGAGAATGCGCGGGTGATCGCGTGGGACAAAGACGTGCACAAGCCGAACTCGTTCTACATCGTCGGCTCCGACTTCGTCGAAAAGTACCCGGCCGTGGTGGCCAGGCTGAACGCCGCCTTCGCCGCAGAAGGCGTGTGGGCCAACAGCCATCACGAGGAGGTCGCCAAGGCCCAGGCCGAGGCCACCGGCGTCGATCTTGAGGCGGTCAAGCGCTTCGTCGACCGCTCGGTCTATAGCGTCGTGCCGATCGACGACGAGGTCATCAAGAGCCAGCAGGCCGTCGCCGACCGCTTCGCCCGGGTTGGGCTCATCCCGAAACAAGTCAACGTCGCCGACATCGTCTGGAAGTGGACGCCGTCCACCTGACGCTCGCCTGCGACACGATCCGAAAGAGAACGACATGAGCAATGCTTCGAAGCCCAATGTGCTGTGGTTCCTGCCGACCCATGGCGACGGCCGCTATCTCGGCACCTCGCAAGGCGGCCGCGAGGTCAACTTCAACTATCTGCGCCAGGTCGCGCAGGCCGCCGACCAGCTCGGCTATTTCGGCGTGCTGATCCCGACGGGGCGCAGCTGCGAGGATTCCTGGATCGTGGCGTCGGCCGTGGCGCCTTTCACCGAGAAGCTGCGCTATCTCGTCGCGGTGCGTCCGGGTCTGCAATCGCCGGCCGTGGCCGCGCGCATGACTGCGACGCTGGACCGCGTCACCAACGGACGCCTGCTGGTCAACGTCGTCACCGGCGGCGATCCGGTCGAAAACAAGGGCGACGGCGTCTTCCTGTCGCATGAGGAGCGCTACGAGGTCACCCGCGAGTTTCTCACCGTCTACAACGCGCTGCTCGAAGGCGAAGCCGTCAACTTCGCCGGCAAGCACATCAAGGTCGAGGATGGCCGGCTGCTGTTCCCACCGGTGCATTCGCCACGCCCGCCGCTGTTCTTCGGTGGCTCGTCGGATGCCGGCATCGACGTCGCCGTCGATACGGTCGAGAAGTATCTTACCTGGGGCGAGCCGCCGGCAGATGTCGCGGCGAAGATCGCCAAGGTGAGAGCCGTCGCCGACAGCCGTGGCCGCAAGCTGTCGTTCGGCATCCGCCTGCACGTGATCGTGCGCGAGACCAACGCGGAGGCGTGGGCGGCCGCCGACGACCTCATCAAGCACGTCACCGACGACACCATCGCCTCGGCACAGAAGATTTTTGCGCGGATGGATTCGGTCGGCCAGCAGCGGATGTCGCAGCTCCACGGCGGCCGGCGCGACAAGCTCGAGATCAGCCCGAACCTGTGGGCCGGCGTCGGCCTCGTCCGCGGCGGCGCCGGGACCGCGCTGGTCGGCGATCCCGACACGGTCGCGGCGCGCATCCGCGAGTACCAGGAGCTCGGCATCGACACCTTCATCCTGTCCGGCTACCCGCACCTCGAAGAAGCCTACCGCTTCGCCGAGCTGGTGTTTCCCAAGCTTGGGCTGAACGTGTCGGAGCAGGCCGGCAACGTGACCAAACTGCGCACCAACACCGGCCCATTCGGTGAGACCATCGCCAACGAGCATCGTCCCCTGCAGCGGGCGTCGCAATCATGAGCCTGATCGAAAGCCTTCCCAAGGTTCGCAAGCTCAGGGTGCCAAAGGCGGATGGATTTCTGCCCTGGCTGGTGCCGCTCGCGATCATTCTGATCTGGCAGGCGGCCTCGGTCGCCGGTCTCGTGTCGCCGCGGGTGCTGCCGGCGCCGAGCGACGTCGCGCGCGCCGGGTGGAAGCTGCTGTGGTCGGGTGAGCTCGGCCGCAACATCTGGGTCAGCTTCTGGCGCGCCTCGATCGGCTTCTTGATCGGCGGCAGCATCGGCTTCGCCTTCGGGCTCGCCAATGGCCTGTCGCAGCTGTCGGCGAAGCTGACGGACACCACCTTGCAGATGGTGCGCAACGTGCCACATCTGGCGCTGATCCCGCTGGTCATCCTGTGGTTCGGCATCGACGAGAGCGCAAAACTGTTCCTGGTGGCCCTCGGCGTGTTCTTCCCCGTCTACCTCAACACGCTGCACGGGATTCGCACCGTCGATCCGCAACTCATTGAAATGGGCCGCGTCTACGGCATGACCGACGGCGAGCTGTTTCGCCGCGTGATCTTCCCCGGCGCGCTGCCGTCGATCTTCGTCGGCCTTCGCTTCGCGCTCGGCATCATGTGGCTCACCTTGATTGTCGCCGAGACGATCGCGGCCTCTTCAGGCCTCGGCTACATGGCGATGCAGGCGCGCGAGTTCATGCAGATCGACGTCGTCGTGCTCTCCATCCTGATCTACGCCCTGCTGGGCAAGGTCGCCGACAGCGCTTCGCGGGTGCTGGAACGGATGACGCTGTCCTGGCATCCGGCCTTCAGCAAACATTGAGGTTCGTAAATGCAGCAAGCGCTCCGAATTCCCGTGTCCGGCGCCGAGGCGATCGACGGCACTGACGTGATCGGGCAGGCTGAGGCCTTCCGCCGCGCGAGGAAGCCAGGCGTGACCCCGGCCAAACCCGAGACGCGCGGCCTGCCGCTGGTGATCCGCGACCTTCGCAAGGCGTTCGGCGACAACGAGGTGCTGCGCGGCATCGATCTCGAGATTCCGGCCGGTCAGTTCGTGGCGATCGTCGGTCAGAGTGGCTGCGGCAAGAGCACGCTGCTCCGCCTGATCGCAGGTCTGGACAAGCCGACGTCAGGCAGCATCAGCTTCGGTGAAGCCGCGGCGCGGCCCGAGGACGTCCGCGTCATGTTCCAGGAACCGCGGCTGCTGCCGTGGGCGCGGGTGCTCGGCAATGTCGAGGTCGGCCTCGGCCGCGAGCGCAAGGCCGCCGGCGCGCATGAGCGCGCGCGGCAGGCGCTGGAGGAAGTGGGTCTCGCCGACAAGCGCGACCAATGGCCGGCGGTGCTGTCCGGCGGCCAGAAGCAGCGCGTCGCGCTGGCGCGCGCGCTCGTCAGCGGTCCGCGCCTGCTGGCGTTCGACGAGCCGCTCGGCGCCCTCGATGCGTTGACGCGGATCGCGATGCAGCGGCTGCTGGAGCGGGTCTGGGCCGATCAAACCTTCACCGCAATCCTGGTCACCCATGACGTGGCGGAAGCCGTGGCCCTGGCCGACCGGGTTCTGGTCATCGAGAATGGCCGGATCGCCGAGGACATCAGGGTCGATCTGCCGCGCCCGCGCCAGCGCGGCTCTGCGGAGCTTGCGGCGCTGGAAGGCTCGATCCTGGGCCAGTTGCTTGGACCGGGCACGGCGGGTTAGGAGATATCATCGCAATGAACTCCATCATCCGTCACATGCCCGATGCTACGGCGCTTCAGCCTGACTTCCGCTCTGCGATGCGCCAACTGGTCGGCGGCGTCAGCGTCATCACCGTAGGGCGCGGCGATGATGTGACCGGTATGACCGTGAGTTCGCTGGCGTCGCTGTCCATCGAGCCGCCCTCGGTGATCGTGAGCCTGAACCGGAACGCCTCGTCCTGGCCGATCCTGCAGCGGGAGCGTGTTTTCGGCGCCAATCTGCTCGCCGCGGACCAGATCGGCGTGGCCGAGCGGTTCTCGGGTAAAGGCGGTCTCAGAGGCGCCGAGCGGTTCGCCGGCGCCGAGTGGCGCAAGCACGTGACCGGCGTGCCGCTCCTGGTCGGGGCGCTCGCCGCGCTGGACTGCGAGGTCGAGGAGATCATCGAGCGGCATTCCCATGGCATCGTGATCGGCCGCGTGGTGCATGTCGAGGTGGCGCCGCAAGCGGCAGCCCTGGCGTATTGGCATGGCGGCTATGTGCACGTCGACCGCGACGCGGACATCGCCCGACTTGCCCCCCTCGGCGGGGCCGATCCGCAGGACGTGCCGTAGGGGGTGAGCGGCGGTTGGTCGCAGGGTGGCGTCCCGAAGCTGAACGCCGTAAAAGCACCGCGGCCTTGAGGCGGTGTTTGCGGCGGAGCTGATGAAACGGATCGGAACCTGGGCGCTCTACGTGATCGGCACCGTCGCGATCCTGTATCTCGCGCTCTATGCCTATGCCGTGCTGACGCAACGCGAGTTCACGCCCGGCGATCCCATTCACATTTTCCGCAATCCTGAGGCGCCGAACTATTCGTGAGGTGGTGCCCGGCGACGACGCGCCGGCGTGTTCTCGCGACCCCACGGATCCGGGGACTGCTGACAGTCCTGTAGCTGCATCCAATCGTCGGTCAGAAACTGCACGCGGCAGCGGCGCCACACTTTGATGCGCCCGCCATCCGGCGACGTCTCGGCATCGGACAACGAGAGGGTGGGCGGCCGCCAGCGATAGCTGCGTTCATTGTCCCAGCCGTCGCAGCCCTCCCTGCCACAGGCGATCGTTCGCGAGATCAGCTTGCCCTTGCCTGCGAAGCACCAGCTCCGGGCGCCCCATTCCTGACCCGACGACGGATTGACGAGCGGTGCGTGCGACGTCTGCTCCCAGCAGCCGGACAGCACGCCGCGCGTTGCGGCATCAGCCGGCGAAACGGCAAGCGGCGCGCCGAGGGCCAGCGCGCCGCCGAGAACGATCCGGATGGGCAGATTATACGGCGCTCGGCACGCGCGGCGTGTCGCCGGAGCCTGGCGGCGGGATCGGCACGCCGCCGTCGGCATATTCGTTGAGCTTGTTGCGCAACGTGCGGATCGAGATGCCCAAGATATTGGCCGCATGTGTCCGGTTGCCCAGGCAGTGCTTCAGGGTCTCCAGGATCAGGTCACGTTCGACATCGGCGACCGTGCGGCCGACCAAAGCGCGTGTGACCTGTTCCGCGGCCATCGTAGCATGCGCGACAGCAGGCTGGGTCTTGCCGATGTCGAGACGGGTGCCGTCCGGCGTGAGGATGGCATCCGGCCCGATCTCGTCGCCCTGCGCCATCAGCACCGCGCGATGCATCGTGTTCTCCAGCTCGCGCACGTTCCCCGGCCAGCGATTGGTGGTGAGGATGCGCTTGGCTTCCGCCGAGATCGGCCGCAGCGGCACGGCATTGGCATCGGAGTATTTGCGCGCGAAATGCTGCGCCAGCTCGAGAATGTCGGCGGGGCGTTCGCGCAGCGGCGGGATCTTCAGGTTGACGACGTTGAGGCGGAACAGCAGGTCCTCGCGGAACGTGCCCTCGCGAACGGCGTCGGCAAGGTTGCGGTTGGAGGTCGCGATGATGCGGATATCGACCGGCACCGGGCGGGTGCCGCCGACGCGGTCGATCACGCGCTCCTGGATGGCGCGCAGCAGCTTGGACTGCAGCCGCACGTCCATTTCCGAGATTTCGTCGAGCAGCAGAGTGCCGCCATTGGCCTCCTCGAACTTGCCGATGCGGCGGGCGACCGCGCCGGTGAAGGCGCCCTTCTCGTGGCCGAACAGCTCGGATTCCAGCAGATGCTCGGGGATCGCGGCGCAGTTGATCGAGATGAAGGGACGCTTGGCGCGGGCCGAGCGGGTGTGGACGTAGCGCGCCAGCACCTCCTTGCCGGTGCCGGACTCGCCGGTGATCATCACGGAGGCGTCGGAGCCGGCGATCTGCTGGGCGAGCTTGATCACCTTGGCCATCGCCTCGTCGCGATAGACGAGGTCGCGCGAATCGTTGGCGACGGCGGCGAGCACCGCCGCGATCAGCTCGGGATCCGGCGGCAGCGGAATGTATTCCTTGGCGCCGGCATGGATGGCGGCGACCGCGGCGCGTGCATCGCTGGTGATGCCGCAGGCGACGATCGGCACGTGGATGTGCTCGGCGTCGAGCCGCATCACCAGGTCGCGGATGTCGAGCGCGACGTCGACCAGCAGCAGGTCGGCACCCTTGCCGCCGCGCAGCACCCGCATCGCCTGCTCGTTGTCCTCGGCATGGGTGACGGTGGCGCCGTTCTCCATGGCGATCTTGGTGGCCGTCGTCAACTGGCCCTTCAGCGTTCCGACGATGAGAAGCCGCATGTTGGTCTCCTATTCGGTCGCGCCGCTCTCGATCGGCACGCAGGTCATGCCTGTCAGTTGCGGTCGGACTTGATGATTTCGGTCATCGTCACGCCGAGCTTGTCTTCGACCAGAACCACCTCGCCGCGTGCCACGAGCCGGTTGTTGACGTAGATGTCGATCGCCTCGCCGACCTTGCGGTCGAGCTCGAGCACAGTGCCGGGCCCGAGCTTCAGGAGCTCGCCAACATCCATCTTCGAGCGGCCGAGCACGGCCGAGACCTGAACCGGGACGTCGAACACTGCCTCGAGGTCGGCCGCGATGCGCGCGGCATGCTCTTCTTCATTGTAGCCGACGTCCCCGCCCAGGGGAGGCGCGTCCGCGGAATTGAGGTCGGGAAGCGGGATCTCGTTGTCGCTCATGACTTAAACTCCTTCGGCCGCCACAGCGGCCTAGTTCTTCCTGGACGCCATGTAGCGTCCGACCAGCTCGTTGATCTTGGCGTCGATCGCAGCGCGCTCCAGCACCACGCCGCCATCGGCCCATTCGATGCGGCAGTCGCCGGTCGCGATCTCCGGCTCGGCGAGGATCACGAGGCGCCCCTCGAAGCCGCTCTGCTTGGCGAGCTTCTCGATCTTCTCGCGGGCGAGCTCGTACAGCGTCTCGTTGATGCGCAGCACGAGGTGCGGCGTGGCCACCAGATGCGCGAAGCAGTCGTGCACGAGGCCGATGATCTCGCCGAGCGGCTCCGCCTCGATCAGCGCCGCGCACAGCTTGCGGGCGACGGCGACCGCCACATCGACGGCCTCAGTTTCCATCCGCTGCTCGATGCCTTCGAAGCGGGCGGAGATGCCCTGCAATTGGATGTTGATCTGCTCCAGAGCCGACGCGACGCGGCGGTCGGCCTCGACCTTGGCTTCGCGCTGCGCCGCCTCATAGCCGTTGCGGTAGGCGGCGGCTTCGGCGGCCGCGACCTTCTGTGCGATCTCGGCGGACGTGGCCGCACGCTCCCGCGTCGTCTTCTCCGGCGCGGCGAAGTCGGTATCGAACAGGAATTTCGCGGGCTGAGCCATCAATACACCAGTTCGTCGTCGGCGCGGTTCTTGCTGAGCATGATCTCGCCCTTGGCGGCGAGATCCTTGGCGAGATTGACGAGCAGGGCCTGCGCCTCGTCGACGTCGCGCAGCCGCACCGGTCCCATGGCGGCCATGTCGTCCTGCAGCATCTTGGCGGCGCGCGACGACATGTTGCCGAAGAAGAAGTTGCGCACCTCCTCGTTGGCGCTCTTGAGCGCCACGCCGAGCTTGTCCTTGTCGACATTGCGCAGCAGCGTCTGCGCCGAGGCGGAATCGAGCTTGATCAGGTCGTCGAAGGTGAACATCAGCGCCTTGATGCGCTCGGCTGACTCCCGGTTATCTTCCTCCAGCGAGGTGATGAAGCGGGTCTCGGTCTGGCGGTCGAAATTGTTGAAGATCTCGGCCATGACCTCGTGGGCGTCGCGGCGCCGGGTCTGCGACAGGTTCGACATGAATTCGGTGCGCAAGGTCTGCTCCACCCGCTCGATGACCTCCTTCTGCACCGCTTCCATGCGGAGCATGCGGCCGATCACGTCGAGTGCCATGTCCTCGGGCAGGATCGCGAGCACGCGCGCGGCATGCTCCGGCTTCAGCTTGGACAGCACGACCGCGATGGTCTGCGGATATTCGTTCTTGAGGTAGTTGGCGAGCACTTCTTCCTGGACGTTGGAGAGCTTCTCCCACATGTTGCGGCCGGCCGGGCCGCGGATCTCGTCCATGATGCCGTTGACGCGCTCCGGCGGCAGATATTGCTGCAGCAGCCGCTCGGTGGCGTCGAAATTGCCCATCAGCGCGCCGGAAGCAGACATGCGCGAGACGAATTCGAGCATCAGGTCCTCGACGACGTCGGCTTCGATGGTTCCCAGCGTCGACATCGCGAGCGACAGCTCACGCACCTCGTCGTCATCGAGCTGCTGCCAGATCTTGCCGCCATACTGCTCGCCGAGCGCGAGCATCATCACGGCAGCGCGCCGCGGGCCGCTCAAGGGCTCGGTCTTCGGGCGCTGCGCCTGGCGGCTCGCCAGCGTCGCGATCACCGTGGAAATGTCGTTGTTGTTGGCGTTGGCGTTCTGGGTCTGCGGCAGCGACATGGCGTCTACGTTCTTTTCAGTTCAGGCGGTTCACGTCGGTGGGATCAGTTCTGCTGCGGCTCGGCGAGCCACTGGCGGATGATGGCGGCGGCTTCGCCCGGGTTGCGGTCGGCCAGCTCGCCCACCCGGTGGACGGACTGGGCGTGGACCTGGCCCTGGACCTGGGCGACGTCGATCAGGCTGGCGGTCTGCTGGGCGTGAGCGGCTGCCTGGACGGTTTCGTCGGTGAGCGCCGGCAGGCCGCCGCCCAGGGCGGCGACCTCTTCGGTGGCAATGATCTTCTTCACCAGCGGCCGCACCACCATGAACACGACGACAATGCCGAGCAGCATCATCACCGCGAGCTCGATGACGTACATGACGTCATCCTTGGTGAAGTGGAGCATGCCGAGGAAGCCGGTGGGCTCGTTGATCTGCGGCACCGTGGGAGCGTCGGCGAATTTCAGGTTGACCACCTCGACCTGGTCGCCGCGCTTCTGGTCGAAGCCGATTGCGGAGCGGACCAGCGCGGCGATGCGGTCGAGCTCGTCCTTGCTGCGCTCCTGATAGACCAGCTCGCCCTTTTCGTTCTTGGAGTAGGCGCCGTCGACCAGCACCGCGACCGAGATGCGGTTGACCCGTCCGGCCTCGGTGACCTCCGTCTTGGTGGTCCGGGAGATCTCGTAATTGTTGGTCTCTTCGGTCTTCTTGCTCTGGTCCCGCGGCTGCTGCGGCGGCTGGTTCTGCTGGTTGCCCGGCAGCTCGTTGTTGACCGTAACCTGGCCGTTGCTCTCGTTGGTCGCCGACTGCTCTTCGCGGGTCTGGCTCGAGCGCAGCACGCGGCCTTCCGGATCGTAGCGGTCGGATGTCTGAGTGATGCGGTTGAAGTCGAAGTCGGCGGAGAGCTGGACGCGGGCGCGGCCCGCACCGACGACCGAGGAGACGATGTCCTCGACCTGCTTGCGCATCCGCTTCTCGAAGGCGTTGCGGCGCTCGTCGCCGACCTGCTGGTCGATGTCGGTCTGGGTGCCGTCGGCGAGCAGCTGTCCGGCCTCGTCGACGATCGACACCCGCTGCGGCTTCAGGCCGTTGACGGCGGAAGCGACGAGGTGGCGGATGGCGCGGATCTGCGCCGGCTCGAGGGTGCCGCGCACGCGCACGACGATCGAGGCGGACGGCTCCGGGGTCTCGCGCGAGAACAGCGGCCGCTCCGGCAGGACGAGATGGACGCGTGCCGCCTGGACGCGGTCGATGGCGCGGATGGTGCGGGCGAGCTCGCCCTCGAGCGCGCGGAGATGGTTGATGTTCTGGACGAAGCTCGTGGTGCCCAGCGCGTCCGACTTGTCGAAGATCTCGTAGCCGACGCCACCGCCCTTGGGCAGGCCGCCCTCGGCGAGCTTCATGCGCAGCCGGGTGACCTTGTCCTTCGGCACCAGGATCACGCTGCCTTCATTGCGGATCTCGAAGGCGATGCCCTGCCGCTCCAGATCCTTGATGATGCTGGAGGAGTCTTCCATGGTCAGGTCGGTGAAGAGGGTGGTCATCTGCGGCGCCGTCACGCGCATGATGACGAAACCGAAGAAGCCGATCAGAGCAGCGGTGACTGCGATCATGGCGGTGAGCCGCGCGGCGCCCAAACCCTTCAGAAAGTCCAAGAGACCTTGCAAGCAACTGCCCCATAGTTCGGCATTTCGACGGGTGGCTGCTGAAAGGTGATTTGAGCTTCGCGGGCCTTTACGGCCGGTTGCATAGATCGCGAAATTCAATCCTTAACCTTCACCAACACCCGCATTCCAGGTGGCGATCCGATGTCAGCCGCTGCCCCCGCCATTCGCGGGACGGGTTGCGGAGGTTGAAACGAACCACTGGGCAATTATTGCCTATGGGAAGGTTTCGATATGGTTAACGGTGGTTAAAGGGTCCTAACAAAGTGTAGACATGCAAAAAATCGGCTTGGCGGGGCCAAGCCGATTTTCGAAGAAATCCAGTCGCGTCGGTAACGATCTATTGGCGATATTGCTGAATTCGGGTGGTGCGCAGGCCGGCCAGACCGTGCTGGTCGATCGAGAACTGCCACGACAGGAATTCGTCGACGGTCAGGGTGTAGCGGCTGCACGCTTCCTCGAGGGATAGCAAGCCGCCGCGAACGGCGGCAACGACTTCCGCCTTCCGGCGAATGACCCACCTCTTGGTGCCTGGGGCAGGCAAATCCGCGATGGTGAGCGGGCTGCCGTCAGGCCCGATGACGTATTTCACCCTCGGGCGATGGGGTTCTGTCATGGCGTACTCACAAACTCTTAACCACTGAACTCACGGTAAGACCCTACGCCGCCTCGCTTAAAATTTGCCTAAGCCAAGGGCGCGAATCCGGCGATGTGCGCGAACGCCGCCACTTCCGGTGGCGAGACGCCCCGGGAGCGGAATCGTGGTAAATGATTGGTTAAGAATTTCCGGCGCTTACGCTGACGTGTCGTCGCGGCAGCAGAGCTTGATGTTCAAGCTCAGCTGCAGGCGCATCCGCGGTCTCAGGAGCCGGTTGCTTGGGGGCTAGCCGACGATCTGCCGGATCTGGTTGACCGTGTAGGTCTGGCCGCCGATCGTCAGCAATGGCGGCTGCTGGGTCAGGTCGACCGAGGACACCGCGCCCTGGACCTGGGTCTTGATCGCAACCGGATTGCCGTTGGTGGCGTCGGTCGCCACCGTCGTGATCTTGTACTGTCCATCCGGCCATTGCGTGCCGTCATTGCCCTGACCATTCCAGCTGTAGGTCTGGTTGTCACCGGCGTTGGCCGTATATTTGCCGGTGAAGACGGTCTGCCCGGCCTTGTTGATGATGTTGACCGTCAGATTGCAGTTCTTGGGGATGGTGAGGCCCCAGCTCGCCTTTCCACTGGACAGGCTGGTGGTGTCGCCGGCGACGACCGCGGTCTTGCCGACGAAGGCCAGCGCCTGGGTCGCCTGTGCCGTCTGCTGCATCGTGAGCAGCGATGCGAGCTGGTCGTTGGTCTTGAGCTGCTGCTCGACGCCGGCAAACTGTACGAGCTGCTGGGTGAACTGGTTGGTGTCGAGCGGATCCAGCGGATTCTGGTTCTGCAGCTGCGTCGTCAGCAGCGTCAGGAAGGTCTGGAAGTTGCCTGCAATCGTCGAGCCCGCGCTCGAGCCGAGGTTGCTGTTTCCGGATGACGAATTGGTGTTGGTCGTGCCCGAGACTGGCGGGCTTGACGTGATTGCGTCGCCGATTGCCATGGAAGCCTCCTGTTAAACCCTGATATCCACGCCGCCTTGCGCGCCGAACATCCGTCCATAGGACCGGCCGGCGAGCTGGACCGGGACGTTTTCGTCCTCGGTCACGATCAGGCGTTGTGCGTTGCCATTCTGTTGATAATCGCCGCCGTTCTGGCCGGACGAGTTCTGGTCGCGGAGTGAGAACTGCAATCCGCTGTTGTTGCTCTTGAGGCCGGCGTCCTGCAGCGCCTGCTGCAGCTGCGGCGCCGTCTGCTGCAGCATCGCCAGCGTCTCCGGCTTCTCGACCCGCAGATGCGAGGTCACCTGGCCGTTGCGGTCGACGTCGATGCGGACGTCGATGCGGCCGAGCTCGGCCGGATCCAGCCTGATCTCGAAGCGGCTCTTGCCGTTGAGCGCGGAGGCTGCGATCTCGACGGCAAGCCCGTGCAGCGGCACGGTGGCCACCGTGGCGGCTGTCGCGGTCAGGTTGGCCGAGGTGATCTGGCTGGTCGATGCGGCCGGCGTCGACAGCTGGGGCTGCACGGCGGCCGTGGCCTGTGCGCTCGGGTCGGGCGCCGGCGCGTTGGTCGGGCTGGTCGTCGGCGCGGCGTTGCGATCATGTGAGGCTGGTGCCTGCACGTTGCCATTCGCCTTCCCGTCGCCGGCCTCGACGGAGTCCGGCTTGGCTGCAACAGCGGGCTGTTGGGCGAGGGCGCCATGGCCCGGCTGCTGAGCGGCCTGGACGTCGCCATTGCCCGGTTCGGTGACCTTGCCGGCTGCGCCGTCGGCGAGCCCCGTCTTGGTCTGGGTGCCCGGCTTGCCCGTCGTCTTGGTGCCGCCGGGAACGGCCGCATCGAGCGCGGCGGTGAAGGTCTGATCGGCAGATGCGGCAGCGTCGCCGGAGGCCGCCGTTGCCGTCTCGGGCGCCGCCGCGGCGGATCCGGCTCCGTCGGCATCCTTGGCCGCGCCGGTGGATTTGGCTGCGGCTGCCAGCAGACCTGCTGCGGCATCGACCGAGCCCTGCGGGCCAACACCGGCCGTTCCGACGGGCGCGGTGGCGCCGGGTGCGTTGGATGGGCCGTCGCCGTCCGACGTGCCATCGCCGGTAGCAGGGTTGGCGAGGATGGTCTCCGGCTGGATGACGACGGCGACCGGCGTCGCCACGGTCAGGGTCTGCTCGGCTACCGCGGTCGTCACGGCGCTCGCATCCGCGCTGGTCTGATCGCCGTCCTTCTTGTCGCCGGTCTTGCCGTCGCTGGTCTTGCCGTCGGCGGTCCCGGCCGCATCGGTCTTGGTCGGCGTGCCGGTGGTCGCGTCGGCCGTGGTATCGGGACCGCTGGCGTCGGCGCCCGCACTGCTGCCGTCGGCCTTGTCCGCCGGCTTGTCCTGCGACCTGGCCTGGGCGGTGCGATCGGCGTCGCCGGCCCGCGCCGGCTCGCGGCTCGGGGTGGAGGCGCTGCCGGCGCGCGGTGACGGCGACGCGGAGGTGGGCGGCGACGCTGTCGACGGATCCGGAGTCGCGGCGTCGACCAGCGCCGAGAAGCTGTCGGCCGGCTGCGGAGCGTCCTGACGGGACTGTCTCGGCGCCGTGGTCTTGAGAGCCGTGCCGGCCTGGATGTCTGACGTGACGCTGAACACCTTGGAACCTCTCGCGATGAACTCGACGAAGCAGTTCAGCAAGGAGCGGGCCAAGCCAGTTCTGTCAAAAATAGTCAACAAATTCAAATTCTTATGGAATCGATCGGGGCGTGGATCCCCCGCTGCGTCCTCGCCATTTCTGCCCGGCCGGCAAGATTTGCCGCCGGCATCTGCGACCGGCGCAATTGCTTCGCAGGAAGTGCGCCTATATTAGAGACAGATGCTTTCGTGTTGTTTCCGATCAGGACGTCCTGTCCGGAGATCGCCCGAAGCAAGCCATCCGCAAAGACGGCGCATGCGAGGCGTTCCCGCGCCGGGAACCCGTTGCCTGACGCCGCGATCGCAGTGACCGGATCATGCTCAACAGTCTCGATCTCGAAGGCCGTCCCGAAGACACCAGGGTCGTCGTCGCCATGTCCGGCGGCGTGGACTCCTCGGTGACGGCCGCGCTGTTGAAGTCGGAAGGCTACGACGTCGTCGGCATCACCCTGCAGCTCTACGATCACGGCGCGGCGACGCACCGCAAGGGCGCGTGCTGCGCCGGCCAGGACATCCACGATGCCCGCAACGTCGCCGAGCGCCTCGGCATCCCGCATTACGTGCTGGACTACGAAGACCGCTTCCGCGAGTCGGTGATCGACAATTTCGCCGCCAGTTACGCTTCGGGCGAGACGCCGGTGCCGTGCATCGAGTGCAACCGCGCCATCAAGTTCGGCGATCTCCTGAAGACCGCGCGCGAGCTCGGCGCCTCCGTGCTCGCCACCGGCCACTACGTCGCCTCGCGGCGGCTGGCGGACGGATCGCGCGCGCTCACTTGCGCGGCGGACAGCGATCGCGACCAGAGCTACTTCCTGTTCGCGACCACGCGCGAGCAGCTCGATTATCTGCGCTTTCCGCTCGGCGACATGACCAAGCCGGAGGTGCGCGAGCTCGCGCGCCGCTTCGGCCTGGAGGTCGCCGACAAGCACGACAGCCAGGACATCTGCTTCGTGCCGACCGGCCGCTACACCGACATCATCGGCAAGCTGCGCCCGAACGCGATGGAGCCGGGCGAGATCGTCGATCTCCAGGGCCGCGTGCTCGGTGTGCATCACGGCATCGCGAACTACACGATCGGTCAGCGCAAGGGCCTCGGCATCGCTGCCGGCGCGCCGCTCTACGTCGTCAAGCTGGACGTCGCCACCCGCCGCGTCGTGGTCGGCCCGCGCGAGGCGCTGCGGACGCATCGCATCACGCTACGCGAGGTCAACTGGATCGGTGACGGCGCGCTCGACGCGGCCGCGCGCGAGGGCCTCGAATTGTTCGTGCGGGTGCGCTCGACGCGGCCGCCGCAGCCGGCCTGGCTGCGCGGTGCGGACGGCCATTACGAGGTCGAGCTCGTCGCCGGCGAAGAGGGCGTCTCGCCGGGCCAGGCCTGCGTGTTCTACGATGCCGCGTCCGGCCGCGCCCGCGTGCTCGGCGGCGGCTTCATCCAGAGCGCTGTTGCGGAAAGCAGCAGCTTGGGCGGCAACGTGATCAGGCCGCAGCGCGTGGCCGAGCCGGTCCGCGGCTGATCAGCATCCATCATTCGGGGCAGGGGCATGGGGGACATCGACCGCGCGGGGGTCGAAAAGGCCTATGAGCGCTGGGCGCCGATCTACGATCTGGTGTTCGGCAAGGTCTTCGATCAGGGCCGCCAATCGACCATCGCGGAAGCCGATCGCATCGGCGGCCGCATTCTCGACGTCGGCGTCGGCACCGGCCTGTCTTTGTCGGACTATGCCCGGACCACGAAGATCTGCGGCGTCGATATCTCCGAGCCGATGCTGCGGCGGGCGCAGGCCCGCGTGCGCGAGCTGAAGCTCTTCAACGTCGAGACGCTTGCGGTGATGGACGCGAAGCATCTCGCTTTTCCCGACAATTTCTTCGACGCGGTGGTCGCGCAATACGTCATCACCGCGGTGCCGGATCCCGAAGCGACGCTCGACGATTTCATCCGCGTGTTGAAGCCCGGCGGCGAGCTGATCCTGGTCAACCACATCGGCGCCGAGAGCGGCCCGCGCCGCCTCTTCGAGCTCGCCTTCGCGCCGATCGCGCGCCGGCTTGGCTGGCGGCCGGAGTTCCCCTGGGCTCGCCTCGTGAACTGGGCCGCGAAGCATGGCGGCGTCACGCTGGCCGAGCGCCGGCCGATGCCGCCGCTCGGACACTTCTCGCTCATTCGCTACCGCAAGGGCTGATCGCCAGATACTCTGGCAGCGCTTTGCCATGCCCTCCGCGCGGAACGCGAGCGCGGGGTTTGCGTTGCCCCGCCATGAGCATCAGGCAATCCTTGTTCCTCTCGTTCGCACTGGCCTCGGCCGCGGCTGCGGCCCACGCCCAGGCGCCCCCGACGCCGGCCACGCCGCCGCAGGCGACGGCACCGGCCCCCGACGCGAATGCCGCCTGCGCGCCGAACGTCCGCGCGACGGCGACGCCCGACGGCATCACCACCGGCCGCGCCGGCGAGCCGCTCGGCGACAAGCTGGCGAAGACCAACGGCGTGTTGTGTCCGCCGAGCGGGGTCGATCCGGAGATGCACGCGCCGACCCCGGAGGGCGGCACGACGCCGGTGATTCCGCCGCCCGGCAGCCCCGGCGGCAATCCGAACGTGCAGCCGAAGTGAGCCTTTTGTGATCTGCATTGCCGAGCTGCCTCTCTCTCCTGCGCGCGTCGGCCCGTGCCCCTCGGCGAGCGACGGATACATTCGCAAGGCCTTGGAGAGTCGCCTAGAATCCGCTCGTGCGAAAACCGCTGCGGCCCGCGAGCTTTGCTTGACAGGGGCGGAGACGCCTCCTTATATGCCGCCCGTTCACAAGGCCCGGCGCCCGCTTCGGCTGGTCTTGCCTTGATCGAACACCGTGGCGGGGTAGCTCAGCTGGTTAGAGCACGGGAATCATAATCCTGGGGTCGGGGGTTCGAGTCCCTCCCCCGCTACCACGCGTGACCCACTATTGTAGCGGGCCTCTGGGAACACATCTCCCCGAGCAATGCGGCCAGCTTTCCCTTGACTTCAATCTCAAAGCCCTCCCGGGGTCCCTTCGGGTGAACCGCGACGCCATGCACGAGGGCCCGGAAATCGTCGAACAGGGTGCCTCGGTCGTCGTCGGCACTGGCGTGGCCCGCCATCCTTTCCGCCAGCGCCGTCGACGGTCGCGACATGGCGATCCAAGGTTGCCGGATGCAGGGCCACAGGGATGGGGACTTCCTCAAGCGCGGCCCGTTCCGCCTCGACACGCTGTCGTCCCCCGTTCAGCTCTGCAATGCGTTGCCGCTCGCCCTCGATCCGATCGCGCTTCGCCTCCAGTCGCGTGCGCGTTGCGGCCGCGTCTCCGGCAAGCCGTGTCGGGCATCTTCCTCTGAACTGATATACCTGATCACAAGATCGATGTTGTGCTGTCCTCAAGCTCAAGGGTCACGCACAATGTTGCTGCGCTGATTGTGGTCCTTGATGTGCCCCAACTCATGCATTGCGACGGCGTACGAGATAAGTGACCTGGTACTTGGAGCGCGAACAAATTCAAACTTGCCACTGACCGCAGTGCCTTCGATGGACGTTAGCACCAATCGATGTCGATCTATTCGGTAGAGCACAGGCGTAGGAGATATCGTTCGCGATCGGCGATAGTGGGCATCGTTCTCAAATTGTAAGGCTTGGCCGCGTATCTTAAATTTAGAATGAGGCATATTCGACTTGATGAAACTGATTGAGGTCAAGTCAACCATTCAAGACCGGTAAGCGGGCGCTGTGCCATTTCGAAAGAATGCGATCAGGCACCTCGGAGGCCGTTCCCGATCGGTCGACGGGGAGGCGCTTCGCGTCGATTGGGACGAACCCGATCGAAATGAAAGCCAGTAGCACCGTTGATCCAGATCAACAGCAGTCGGCTGTAACGGCGCGATCTTTTTACAAAAGAGGTGCACCATGTCCGTGCAGTCGCCTTTGACTGACTCACCGGGACCTTCGAGCCGAGACGAACGCACTCGCCAGATCGATTCAGCAGCCTGGGCGGTGTTCTTCATCTGGGTCGGTGTCGTCATGCTCGCCGACCTGCCCTGGGCTTGGTTCCTTGTAGGAGTCGGCGTCCTCATTGTAGGCGCGCAGATCGTGCGACAGCAACGGGGCCTGAAGGTCGAGATGTTTGGTGTAATCGTGGGGCTCATCATGCTCGCGGCCGGCATATGGGATCTTGTTGCTCTGCCCTTGCCGCTTATGCCCATTATCTTGATCGTGCTCGGCGGCTATCTGCTTTGGAAGACGCTTTCGCGAAGGGCTGAATCTTCGTAGGCGCGTGGTGGTGCGCGGCGCAGGGAGGCCGGGATGACTTGGATGACCAAATTGGTCGTGCTGGGGTTGGCCGCAGTTGGCGGCGTGGTCGCGCTCCGGTGTCTTCCGGTCGAGCCGCGGCATCGCTTGACGCGCACAGCAGGTGATTGGGTGAACAAGAAGATGCTCGCCCACATGGGGTGGATAATGGCGAGCCTTCCGGAAGGCGCCCCACCCAAGCTGGTTATGTCTGTCCTGCCCAAGCTCCAGGCGCAGAATGAAGAGATACTCGAGCTGCTACGCGTGCAGAACGAGCTTCTTCGGCGAGGGCAGAACATCAGCGAGTTAAGTTTGGACGCCTGACGCACCCTAAGCACCCGGAATGACAATAGCCGCCGGTCCCACCATTCGCGCTAACGTTTGTCGCGCAGGATTCTGGACCATGCTGGTCGTGGCCGCTGCCTTCGCCAGTGCGGCGGATGCGCGGCAGGCGCACCGGATGGCGATCTCCGGCCGGGGTGACGGCTACGACGGATATTGGAATGGTCTCATCATTACTGACGCCGGCACGTGCGATCGCACCTACAGCCTTCCCGTCCATATCGCAGGTGGACATGTGCTGTCCGGAGGAATGGCCGAGGTTGCTGGCAGTGTCCCTCGCAGCGGTGATCCCAGTCTCGCTGGTCCATCATTCGGTTCAGACGATGAGTGTCCTTTCGCCTACTTCATCTTTGGGTTCAGTCGAGAGTCCGCTAAACCTTTGTGGGCGCAAGTTCCAGGCACATTGGGCCGATCGTGACGATCGGCGTCTCGTACGCGACTATCTATGATACAGGCCGACCAGAGTGGCCTCGGCAAGGGTGAACTTGCGCGCCTCGCGTTCGACGTCGCGGCACGAAGCATTCGCCCGTAGATTCAGATGATCCGCCGAGAGCGCAAGGAGCCGGAAATGATAGTGGTGGACGCCATGTCCCGGCGGAGGACACGGTCCTCCATAGCCAATCTTCCGGAAATCGTTGGCGGCCTGCTTCAGCCCGGGCTTCTGTGCTGCGCCATCCACAAGGCCGGTTTGCGTGGGTGGGATGTCGTAGACCGCCCAATGATGCCAGGTGCCGCTTGGGGCATCAGGATCGTCACAGAGCAGGACATAACTGCGGGTTCCCTCGGGTGCGTTGGCCCACTGCAGGTGCGGGGACAGGTTTTCGCCGTCGCAGGTGAAGCGTCGCGGAATAGTCGATCGGTCGACAAAAGCGCCGGACAGGAGTTCCATGGTTCTCTCCTAGCTTGAGGTGGGGACAGGCGCTGGTGTGCGCAGATATCGCTCGAACCACTGGCTGGCATGGTCGATGACGGTGTTCATTGCGCCCGGCTCTGGAAACAGGTGCGTCGCGCCGGGAATGATTTCCAGTTCCGTTGGCCCGCCAAGCCGGGTGAGCGCCTCCTCGTTCAGCTCGATCACGTCGGAGTCGGCGCCGCCCACGATCAGCAGGGTTGGCGCATGGACATGAGGCAAGGCCTCGCCAGCCAAATCCGGACGGCCGCCGCGGGAGACTACGGCGGCAATTCGATGAGGCAATTGAGCCGCGGCAACAAGGGCGGCCGCGGCGCCGGTGCTGGCGCCGAACAATCCAACCGGGAGGCCGGCAATCGCTGGTTTAAGGCCTTGAAGCCAGTCGATGGCTGCGACCAGCCGCTTTCCAAGCATTCCGATATTGAAAACGTTCGAGCGGTCATGCTCTTCTTGCTGTGTGAGAAGATCGAATAGCAGCGTCGCAAAGCCGCGCTCATTCAGCCCCTGCGCGACCGCAATGTTCCGGATACTGAATCGGCTTGAGCCGCTGCCGTGTGCAAAGACGACCAGGCCGCGTGCATTTTCCGGCAGGGTCAGCGTTCCTGCCAGCCCGAATGGCGGAATGCGAACGTCGAACGCTTGATCGATCTTCATGACGCATCCGCTCTGGGTCAGCCCTTCTGGATCAGCCCTGGAGGTTTCTGAGTTGGGCCGGAAGATGGGCCATCAATTTCTCGAATTCGCCGGGATCCAGCTTTTCCCATAGCACTTCGTAGATTCCACGCGCGGCCGTGAGGGGATCGATGGGAAATTGCGGCGGAAGCTCTCGGCCAACATGCGCTACAAATTCGTCGATGTGCCGCTCCTTGGTCGGAGTCGCCGCCATATGCCAGCCCTCGTAGTAGATGCCGCGCACGATGATCGGTAGCTGCGCGCCGAGCTTGGCTGCGACCTCTGGCGGCAGACGGTCGCGCAGCGCGTGCAGGACGGCTCGCAACGCATTGTAGGCATGGTGGCGGCTTTCCAGGGCCAGCTGCTCATCGATCGCTTTGAGCCAAACATTGGTTTCCTGAACCGAATGATCCAATGCAGTCACACCCGTTGTTGTGCTCATGGTGTCGCTCCCAGGACAGAGACAGGTGGTCAATTAGTCGCAGCCTGTCCTCGGCCTGCTTTGACCTGCCGCAAAGTTCCCCGAAGGAGGGCAACAAAATGAGCGCCGCCGGGCGTTCTGGACCGGCGGCTAGTTACCTGGTTGAGGGCGTCGGGCCGGGTTGATTTCGCGCAAGGCCGTGCGCGGGCGGCGTGCTCAGATCGGTCGCCTTTTTTGAGGAGCAAGATCATGCAAACCCCGGCTCAAATCGAATTCGAGAATCTGACGCCGTCTCCTGAGCTGCAAGCTGCGATTAGCCAGCACATTTCCGAGCTGGAAAAGCGCTTCGGTCGAGCGACCGCAGGTCGCGTCATCGTGCGAGGCCCTGGCGAGCGTCACAAGACGGGCGGTCAGTACCAGGTAAACATCCGGCTCGTTCTTCCCGACGGGCGCGAAGTCAACGTGGGCCGGACGCCCAAGGAGGATGAAAGGTATGCCGACCCGACCTTTGCAGTGGACGACGCTTTCAAGCGGGCGCGGCGGCAACTGCAGGATCAGGTGCTTGTGATGCACCGCGAGACGAAGCACCACCAAGGAGAGCCGGTTGGCACCGTGCTACGGATCGATCCTAGCGGCGAATTCGGGTTCCTCGAGGCGGACGACGGCCACGAGGTTTATTTCAATTGCAACAGTGTTCTGGAAGGCCGCGCGAACATCGCCGTCGGCGCGCGTGTCGGCTATGTCGAGGAGCTCGGAGAAAAGGGGCCTCAGGCCAGCACGGTCAGGCTCCTGAGCAAACACGGCATGCGGACGTAGGTGGTTCCTCATCTCAATTGGTGGTGTGCTCACAATGGACAGTAGCTGGACGCCTCGTACCGCACGGACGCGGAGCGATCGGTTGCGCCTTTTTGCCTTGAATGGCAGCACGGAGCTGGGCGAGCGGATTGCGTCCTCATTGGGCTGCAAGCTGGCGGCCCACGAAGAGCGCAGCTTTGAAGACGGCGAGCACAAGGTCCGGCCACTCGATACGGTTGCCGGGTGCGATGTCTTTGTCGTTCACAGTCTCCATGGAGGTCCGATTGAGAGTCCGAACGACAAGCTTTGTCGTCTGTTGTTCATGATCGCCGCACTGAAAGACGCAGGTGCCACGAGCGTGACCGCGGTCACGCCATATCTTTGCTATGCGCGAAAGGATCGCAGAACGAAAGAGAATGATCCCGTGACGATCCGTTACCTGGCGTCGTTGTTCGAGGCGGTCGGCACGGCCAGGATGGTGACGCTCGATGTGCATAACGAGGCTGCCTTCGAGAATGCATTCCGCTGTCCTTCGATTGCACTCACCACGGCGCCGCTGCTGATCGGAAGGATAAGATCAATCGCCGGCGACAGGCCGATCAGCGTCGTCTCTCCCGATCTCGGTGGTGGCAAGCGGGCCGATCTGTTGCGGGAGGCATTGCAAAAGGCCTTGCAGAGACCCATAGGCAAGGCCTTCGTCGAGAAACATCGCAGCTCCGGCCGGGTGTCCGGCGACCTCTTTGCCGGCGACGTGGCTGATGCGTTCTGCGTCGTCGTCGACGATCTCATCAGCAGTGGCGGAACCCTGGTGCGTGCGGCGAAAGCGGCGCGCGCGCACGGCGCAGGAAGTGTCATTGCGTGTGTCGCTCACGGCCTGTTCATGCCGGGGGCGGAAACGGCACTTGCGGACGCGTCTATCGATCACATTATCGCGACGGACACCGTTCCGCCGTTTCGGCTGCGCCCGGGTCCGGTTCTCGCCAAGCTTGAGGTGATCTCGGCGGCTCCGCTGCTGGCAGAAGCCATCAGACGGCTGCATCAGAACGAGTCGCTGGCTGATTTGATGATGTATCAGGCTTGACGAAGCCTTGCTCGAATCATCGGGCGAGCAGCCGTTCAAGCCGCTTTGCATCGGCTTCGGCAAGGGCGAGATAGTGGCGCGCGACGCGGGGCCATTTTTCCGGCGTGCGCGGCCGGGCATCGAGCAAATGCGCGATGGACAAGCGCGCCCGTAGCATCGCGCGACCAACTCGATAAAACAGGAATACGCCGCTGGCCGGATCATCGTGCAGCGTGCGTGCCAGCCCTTGTCGGATCGTGTCGCCGAACCATCGGCTGCCAAGCCGTTCGCATTCCAGGTGCAGAAACGCGATCTCGTCCAGTGCATCGCTGGCCCGCAAACGCGAATTGAACTCGAGACAGTCGATGATCGGATGGGCAGGCGTGAGCCAGATGTGCTCTGGTCTCAGGTCGCCGTGACCATCGACGATAAGCCTTTGCGAGACCCGATCGATGAGGATCCGGGCGTTCTGCTTGAGAAATCGTCGTTGAACGGATGCAACGCGCAAGATCGTGCCGTGCGGCAGGGCGAAGCGTCGATTCAGCAGGACTTGCAAATCGAGGACGGCGGCTTCGTGCAACGAAGCCAAATAGGTCTCTGGGTCGATCAGGACCCGCGAAGCATGCGAATAGAACCCGGCGAGAACCGCTGCGAGCTGGTCGGCATCGGTCTGGCGAGCCGTGCCGTTGCGCAGCATGGCCTCGAGCGTTTCGTCCTCGTTCAGTCGGCGCATGACGACGAGCCAGTCAGCCACCGGACCGGAGCCGCCGATCGCGTACCCCGAAGCAGTCTCGGTCAGCGGAACGACGCCGAGATAGACGTCGGGTGCCAGCCGGTGGTTGAGGCTGGCTTCTGCCAGGCAGGCCGTCCTGCGGCGAGCCAGAGTCGAAAAATCGAGATAGGCAAAACGGACCGGCTTCTTGAGCTTGTAGACCCGCCCGCCATTCATGAAGACCCAGGACATGTGGGTCTCGCGCGTCTGAAGGCGGTCGGGAACGGGAGTGTAGCCCTCGGGGCGGCTCAGGAATGCGACCTTGCCGGAAAGGGCAGAAACGCTGACGTTCTCGGCACCGTCCGTCGTGAGCTCGTTCTGGCGGTCCAGCATGACAATCACTTGCCAAACGAAGACCGAGACAGTTTGACACCGATCAACGATCCCGGGCGCCGGAGCAATAATCTGGCAAAAATTCAAGCGGATCTGCGGACATGTTGTTTCAGGACCGG
Source organism: Bradyrhizobium sp. SZCCHNRI20481 (assembly GCF_032485055.1). NCBI lineage: Bacteria > Pseudomonadati > Pseudomonadota > Alphaproteobacteria > Hyphomicrobiales > Nitrobacteraceae > Bradyrhizobium > Bradyrhizobium sp. SZCCHNRI20481. The sequence continues at coordinate 88,874 of NZ_JAUEUE010000016.1, read as the reverse complement.
GAAGACGCCGGCCGTCAGCTGGCAAAAACCTTGCTGAAGTACAAGAGCCGCCATCCCGTGATTCTGGCGTTGCCTCGCGGCGGCGTTCCCGTGGCCGCTGAGGTGGCCGAACGGTTGGAAGCGCCGCTCGATCTGGTTCTGGTGCGCAAGATCGGCGCGCCCATGCAGCCGGAGCTCGCGATCGGGGCGGTGGTGGACGGAGATGATCCGATTATCGTTCGCAATCAGGACGTCATCGATCTGACCGGCGTGAGCGAGAAGACGTTCGACGCCATCTGCGCCGGTGAGCTTGCCGAGATCGACAGGCGGCGCGAACTTTATCTTGGCGGTCGCCTGCGGTCCGACGTCAAAGGGCAGGTCGCGATCATCGTCGACGACGGCATTGCGACGGGGGCGACGACGCTCGCAGCGATCCGCGCGCTGCGAAGGCGAGAGCCGAAGGAGTTGGTCCTAGCCGTCCCGGTCGCGCCGCTCGAGACCTTGCAGCGGTTGCACACGGAGGTCGATGCGGTCGTTTGCCTGGACACGCCGCGAGACTTTGGCGCGATCGGCTACTATTATCGTGACTTCGGCCAAGTCAGCGATGACGAGGTCATCGCAACCTTAAAGCGGTTTCCGGCGAAGAAGACGACGACACCGGCCTCCTGATCTCGGGGTTGCTCATGAATACGTCGTCAAGCGCGCTCCTGACGGACCTGTACCAACTGAACATGGTGCAGGCGTATCTGGAAGCGGGCCAGACGCAGACCGCCGTCTTCGAATTCTTCGTCCGGAAGCTGCCGCCCCAGCGCAACTTCCTGGTGGCGGCCGGTCTGGAGCAGGCGCTCGAGTTCCTGCGAGGTCTGCGCTTTTCCGACGACGAACTGAGCTGGCTGGTACGAAGCGGCCGGTTCAGCGCGAGCCTGATCCGTTATATCGCGGATTTCCGCTTCAGCGGTGACGTCCACGCCATGCCGGAGGGCACGGTATTTTTCGCCAACGAACCTATCCTCCGCGTCACGGCGCCTCTCCCCGAGGCTCAGCTCGTCGAGACCCGCTTGATCAATCTGTTGCATTTCCAGTCGCTGATCGCGTCCAAGGCCGCCCGCATGGCGCTGCTCGCGCCGAACAAGCTGTTGGTCGATTTCGGGCTGCGCCGGGCTCATGGCGCGGAAGCCGGTCTTTTGGCAGCCCGCGCCAGCTATATCGGGGGCTTTGCCGGGACTGCGACCGTTCTCGCCGAGAAATGCTTTGGAATCCCTTCCTATGGCACGATGGCGCATTCGTTCGTCCAATCGTTCGATGACGAGACGGCAGCGTTTGAAGCTTTTGCGCGGGCAAGACCGAAGGATCTCGTGCTGTTGATCGACACCTATGACACGGAGATGGCGGCCAGAAAGGTGGTGGCCTTGGCTCCCCGGCTGCGGGCCCTTGGCATTTCCATCCGTGGAGTACGGATCGACAGTGGTGACCTGGTGGCGCTCTCGAGAAGCGTCCGGCGGATCCTTGATGAGGGCGATCTCGAGGACGTGACCATTTTCGTCAGCGGCGGCATCGACGAAGAGGCACTGTCTTCCTTTGAAGCCGCCCCCATCGACGGTGTCGGGATCGGCACCAGCCTGGCGACATCCTCCGATGCCCCCGCCCTCGACTGCGCCTATAAGCTACAAGAGTATGCAGGCACGCCGCGGCGAAAGCGTTCGACCGGCAAAGCGACTTGGCCGGGCCGCAAGCAGGTGTGGCGTCGCTATGATCCCGACGGCCACATGACATCCGACGTGCTCTCGACGGAAGATGATGTCCAAGAGGGAGAAGCCCTGATCGTCCCTGTCTTGCAACAAGGGCGTCCGGTCACGCATCAGCCCTCGCTCCAGGATATCCGCGCCTACGCCCGGACTCAATTGGGGCGACTGCCGAGAGCTCTTGAGGGACTCCAGGTCGGCTCGTCCTATCCGGTCCATGTGGCGGCACGGCTCCGAGAATTGGCCGCTGCTGTCGACTTGAAGACGAAGTAGGTTGCTGCGGCTAATTCTCGTCATCTGTATCAAGAGCGGAACGCCCGGTGTGCGCCTAGAAGGCGTGGAGAGCGCCTATGCCGGTTCAGAATGCCGAAATTGCCAAGATGTTCGACCAGACCGCGGATCTCCTGGAGGTCAAGGGCCGCTCTCGCGCGTATCGTAACGCAGCCCGCCTGATCGAGCGCCTGCCCAAGAGCATCACCAGCCTGCTGAAGGCTGGCGAGGATCTCTCCGAGCTACCTGGGATCGGCAAGGACCTCGCGGGCAAGATCGAGGCCATCGTAACGTCGCACAAGTTCGATGTGCTTGACCGGCTCAGGCGCGAGCTGCCGGGTGACCTCGGTGAGATTGCGGCGCTTCCCGGGCTCGGGCCCAAGAGCGAGCAGAAGCTCTTGCTCAACGAAGCGCCGCATCAGCTTCCCCGCAGAGAGAATCATCAAATCCGGCTGTTGCCGGTCGGGTGATGGTACAGACGGTGTACCTCCAGCTTCGGAAATACGCCCTCCATTCGGGGGACCGACGTTTCGTGCCATAAGCGGACCAACCACTTGCCGCTAGATCGTACGCGCTGTTGATGGACCAGCTGCGGGGGCAGTGACAGTGCAATCAATTGACAAACGGCACCGCCAAGGAGCGCCATTGTTGCTCTGCGAGTTCAGTACGCATTCAACGTAGTCCGCTAGAAGCGATAGTTGATGCCCACGCGAACGATCTGGAGTTTCGTGCTCACCGTATGGTTGGCTACTTGTCCAGGGGGGCCAAATCCGGGTGCGTTATTGAAAGTCGAATAGGAGAAGTTGCCGAGGTCGGCGTAGAGATACTCAGCCTTCGCGGACCAATGGTCTCGGAATGCCCATTCGACGCCACCGCCGGCTGTCCAGCCGACACGGGTGCTGCTGCGGCCGCCGACATGACATTCATTCAAGCCGTTCACGATCGGGCAGCCGTCGGCAAAATCCCACGCAAATCTCTTTGATGCGTCGACATTGGCGATCGCCGCGCCGCCCGTGCCATAGATCATGAATCGGTCAAAGGCCCAGCCAACGCGCCCTCGGACCGTGGCGAACCAATTCATACCAATGTGGTCGACTGATGCAACCGTTCTCCCCGATACCGGCTCGACAACATTGCCAGTGTTTCGCGACACGTTGCCATCAATGCCGTTGAAATCGCCCTCGATACCCAAGACCAAGTGCGACCAGCCTGCCGTTGTTGGCTGCCAGTTGCATCCAACCTGTCCTCCACCGGTAATGCCGGTGTGACTCGAGCTCGCCAGACCGGCATTGTTGATTGCCGTTCTTGCAATGCCACTGATGAGATTGGGCGGGAACGGAGGCGCGTCGGTCGTCAGGTTGTGTTTCACCTGGCCCCCGCCGAGGTTCGCGCCGACATAGCATCCCGTCCAACTAAACACGGCGAGCGGCGCAGCGCGGGGCGGGGCCTTTAGCGGCAGATCGGCCGCCGACGCGGCCTGCGCAAATGGAAGGATTGAAACAGCAGAAATGATTGCGATGGATGCGTTACGCATCGTTGCCTCCCACCACCAGACCCGAGCCATGCTATTCGGTGCGCGGGTCCGTGGGCAATAACGTCTGGTTGTTTCGTATGTAAATTTCAACCCATTGTGACATTTTAACCACAGGTTGTATGTTGTAAAGTATGAAGCTCATTCATCGCGCGACCTTGGATTAAGGATACATTGCTCACCTAACAACGCCGAGATGCCGGGAGCCGCAGTCCATTGCTGGGGATCACCGTGGTTTCGGGTGCGCCTATCGCGCCGGGGGCGGGGGACTTTGTGGCGTGTGCCGGGGCAACTTTCCCCGCGCTCCCTTTGCTCGGCTCGATAGGCCTGTCCGCTGATCGGCGGGTTGAGATGATGAGATCGTGTCCGTTTCCACCACGTCTGGGTTGCTTCTGATGGCTCTGAAAATCATGCTTGCCGGCTTTGCCGTGTTTCCTTTGGTGCTGCTCTGGTTCGGAGGTCCGATCGTCTGGACCGCCCTGCGAACTGGGCGGCTGCTTGGTCGTGGCGCCGTCTACGATCGTGACGTGCAGCCCAAGATGTACTTTTTTGGCTTGGTGTTCTGGCTTTGCATATTTCTCGTTGTGGCAGGGAATAGCGTATTAGTGCTCATGCATGTCGACGATTGGCTGTTCAATTGAACGCCACCTGCGCCATTCCACCGCGCTATCGCGCGTCGCCCTGGAATGGCAGCGAGGCGCCGACAAAGAAAACGGCGGCCGGGGGGCCGCCGTTGGAGTCGAGACCACGCGAAGCGCGGCGTGGTGCTCAGGAGGTTCGGAGCTGGACGCGCTGGATCTTGCCGACGATCAGCAAGTAGGCACACGCCGCGACCAGGGCGTTGAGGCCGACGAACACCAGCGCGCCGTTGAACGAGCCGGTGGCCGACAGGATGTAGCCGATCACGATCGGGGTGGTGATGCTGGAGAGGTTGCCGAAGGTGTTGAACAGGCCGCCGGAGACGCCGCCGGCTTCCTTCGGCGAGGTGTCGGAGACGACCGCCCAGCCGAGCGCGCCGATGCCCTTGCCGAAGAAGGCCAGCGCCATCAGGCCGACCACCAGCGCCTGGCCGTCGACATAGTTGCAGCCGATGATCGCCATCGACAGCAGCATGCCGCCGACGATCGGGATCTTGCGGGCGAGCGTCAGCGATCCCGTCTTGCGCAGGATGGCGTCGGAGATGAAACCGCCGAGCACGCCGCCGATGAAGCCGCACAGCGCCGGCAGGGTGGCGATGAAGCCGGCCTGCAGGATCGACAGGCCGCGCTCCTTGACCAGATAGACCGGGAACCAGGTCAGGAAGAAATAGGTCAGCGTGTTGATGCAGTACTGGCCGATATAGACGCCGAGCATCATGCGGTTCGACAGCAACTGTCCGATGTGCGACCAGGTCGGACCACCGGAGGCGGCCTTGGCGTCTTTCGCGCCCTCCATGTCGACCAGCGCGCCGCCGTCCTTGATGTAGTCGAGCTCGGCCTGGTTGACGCTCGCGTGCTCCTTCGGTCCGTACATGGTCCTGATCCAGATCAGGCCCATGAGGATGCCGAGCGCGCCCATCACGGTGAAGACGTGGCGCCAGCCGAACGCGTGCGCGATCCAGCCCATCAGCGGCGCGAAGATCACGGTCGCGAAATACTGCCCCGAGTTGAAGAAGGCCGACGCCGTGCCGCGTTCGCTGCTCGGAAACCAGGCGGCGACGATGCGGGCATTGGCCGGGAAGCTCGGTGCCTCGGCGAGACCGACCATGAAGCGCAGCGTGAACAGCGCGGTGACGGCGGCGGCGCCGGAGAAGAAGCCGATCCAGCCCTGCATCATGGTGAAGATCGACCAGATCACGATGCTGCAGGCATAGACCCAGCGCGAACCGAAGCGATCGAGCAGCCAGCCGCCCGGCACCTGCGCGAGCACATAGGACCAGCCGAAGGCGGAGAACACATAGCCCATCGCCACGGGATCGAGATGCAGCTCCTTGGACAGCGAAGGTCCTGCGATCGACAAGGTCGCGCGGTCGGCATAGTTCACGGTCGTGACCAGGAACAGCATGGTCACGATAAACAGCCGCACGCGCGATCGGCGCAGTTCGGCCGTGGTTACGATTGCGCTCATGCGCGCCACCTCTCTTGTCACGTTCCTCGAGAACTGTCCTAGAGGAGAGGGAGGGCCGCGGTCCAAACCGAAGCCTGTATCGATCGATCCAAATTTTGGATCAATCTCGGGGTCTCCATGCCGGGCAAAGGCTTCTCTCCTGACCATACGCGCAGGAGCCGATCAGGATTGCCCGTCGAGTTTTTCAGATTTCGTGGCGCATTCCGACGACCGTCGCGGCAACCGCCAGCATGGCGGGCGGATCTCTCCCACCGCGCCTCACGCGCCGGATCGCCTGGATCCCGGCAAATTCGCTGCCGACAAGATGCGAAGCGCAGCGGTCCGTTCCGCCGGTTGGAAGCCGCCCACGGACCAATGGACGTGCGAACCATCTGTGCTTGTATCGGCTGCTACTGCGTGCACAATCGTCGGTGCAAGCGAACAGGAGCCATTGCGCGTGAAGGCCGTCTACACCGAGCTGCATCGCAGCCATGATCCGCAATTCTATCTGGTGCGCGGCGTCGTCAAGCGCACCACCGAGCAGCCCGAGCGGGCGGATCGTCTGCTTGCGGGATTGAAGGCCGGCCATCACGAGTTGGTCGCGCCGATTCATTTCGGCCAGGAAGCTCGCGCGCGCGTGCACAGTCCGGAATACCTCAGTTTCCTGGAAGAAGCATGGGACGCGTGGGCCGCGCTCGGCGATGCCGGTGCGGAGATGATTCCGAACATCCATCCCGTTCGCAATGCCGCCACCTATCCGACGCACATCGTCGGGCGGCTCGGCTGGCACACGACCGACACCTCGGCGCCGATCGGGCCGGGGACGTGGGAAGGCGCCTGCGCCGCGACCGACGTGGCTGCGACCGCGGCGCAACTGCTGCTCGATGGCGAGGATGCGGCGTATGCGCTGTGCCGGCCGCCGGGCCACCATGCCTATCGGGACATGGCCTCGGGCTTCTGCTTCATGAACAACTCCGCCATTGCAGCCGCGCATCTGCGTCAGCGCCACGAGCGGGTCGCCATCCTCGACGTCGACGTCCACCACGGCAACGGCACGCAGGGCATCTTCTACGAGCGGCCCGACGTGCTCACCATCTCGATCCACGCCGACCCCACGCACTACTACCCGTTCGTCTGGGGCTATGCGCATGAGCGCGGCGCAGGCGCGGGCCTTGGCGCCAACCTCAACATTCCGCTGCCGCTGAAGAGCGGCGACGACACCTATCTCAAGGCGTTCGAGACCGCGGCCAAGACGATCCATGCGTTCGCGCCCGGCGCGCTCGTGGTCGCGCTCGGTCTCGATGCCTCCGAGCACGATCCGCTCAAGGGGCTCTCCGTGACGACGCCGGGTTTCCGCCGCATCGGCGGCGCGATCGCGCGGCTCGGCCTGCCCACGGTGTTCGTGCAGGAGGGGGGCTACCTCTCGGACATTCTCGGGCAGAACTTGACCGCAGTGCTCGGAGGTTTCGAAGCGGCGCGGTAAGCCTTCATCTCCTCCTCGTGATCTCTTCCTGGTGTGCGCCGAGAACGCCATCGCAAATCATTCGCATGGCTACGCTTGACGTGCGGAGGCGAGCCGCGACGCGGCCGCTTCAGGCTCGACAGTGCGGGCGACTGTTCGAAACATTCAGGTCCGATTGCTGCACCATTTAACAAGTGCTAGGCTTTGCGAACTACCTTCGGCTGTAGTCGGCTCGGAGGGACGTGATGAAGCGGCGAATGATCGGCCTGGATACCCTGGTCGCGGGATCCGAAGAGGCGTTGGCCCAGCCGATGGCCAAACTGACCGGGCCGGAGTTCGGCTCTGCAGCCTTGGCCGGCCGGCCATCCCGCCGAAGGCTGCTGGCCTCAGCCGGCCTCGGCCTCGGCGCTGCGGCCGTATCGTTCTCAGCCGGCCCGGCGATCGCGCAACCACGTGACGGCGCAAGCCTCGGCCGGCCGGTGCGCGTCAGCAAGGACCGGCTCGATGCGCTCGCAGCGAAGCTCCACGCCGTCTTCAATGAGCACAATATCTTGCCGCCATTCTCGGCCGAGAAGCACGGGGCGCGGGTCGACGTCGAACTGCGCCGGCTGACGACCTACACGCGCGTCCCCGAGACCGGTGAGCGCGTCAAGGTCAGCGGCCTGCTCGTGCTGCCCGCCGATCACAAGGGCGCACTGCCGGTCGTGTCGTGGCAGCACGGCACCATCCTGTCGTTCGATCAGGTCCCGTCCAATCTCGTCAGACTGGCCGATCCGAACTACGAACCGCGCGACAATGTCGATTCGATCGAGACGCTGTTCAACGTCCAGCGCCTGGTCGGCAACGGCTTTGCATTGATCGCGGCCGACTATCTCGGCAAGGGACCGTATCGCCAGGGGCGAGGCGAGGCCTATGCGGTGAAGGACGCGACCGTGCAGTGCTGCCTGGACGTGCTGAACGCGGGCCTGCTCGCGCTCGATCATCTCGGCCTGCGAAAGACCGGGCTGTTCCTGAACGGCTGGTCGCAGGGTGCCTTGAACACGCAATGGCTGCGCCAGGAGCTGCAGCGGCGGCGCGTCGCGGTGGCGGCGAGCGCAACGCAAAGTCCGTTCAATAATCTTGCGGATTCGATGCGCTATTGGGTGTCGGCCGAACCGGGCAGCGCGTCGACTGACAGCACCTACCCGAAGCAGCCGATTTGGATCACGCCGTGCGTCATCGTCCTCCTGGGCAGCTATCGCCAGTATTACCGGCTCGGCGACCTGTTCAAGACCGCGATCAAGCCGCAACACCTCGCGCTGGCCGAGAAATACTGGGCCGACTACAGCATGGACGAGACGTTCAGCAAGTCGGTGCCGCAGCCCTCGGACCTGCTGGTCGACGGCTTCTTCGAGCGCTTCACCCACGAGACCAACAGCCGCTTCCTCCGCCGCCTGGCCGGCAACAGCTCGACCTATTGGGATTATGACGCCCCGATGCGGTTCTACTACGGCCTTCTCGACGAGGCGCTGCCGCCGAGCCTGGTCAAGATGCCGCTGGCGGCCGACGGCCGCTTTGCGCAAGGCACAGCGGTCACCGGCGCCAGCCATCGCGGCACGTTCCTGGCAAGCCTCTATGGCGGCGGCGACGTCATGGGCGGCGCTTCGACCGTGCTGGACTTCTTCAAGGCCTGCTCTTGAGCTTCGGCCATGATCAGCTCGCCAGCGCTTGCGGCGTGCGCGAGGCAAGCTCCCGCTCCGCGGTGCGGACGATCTCCACGGTGCGCACGACGCTCGCCGGATTGACGCTGATCGAATCGATGCCGAGTTCGGCCAGATAGCGCGCCACTTCGGGATAGTTGGCCGGCGCCTCGCCGCAGATGCCGACATGGCGACGGTTGCGATGCGCGCCTTCGACCGCCATCCTCAGCATCGCCAGCATGCCGGGATCGCGCTCGTCGAAATCGAACGCGACGATGTCGGAATCGCGGTCGACGCCGAGCGTGAGCTGGGTGAGATCATTGGAGCCGATCGAGAAGCCGTCGAAATGTTTGGCGAACTCGTCGATCAGGATCACGTTGTTCGGGATCTCGCACATCATGTAGATCTCGAGCCCGTTCTCGCCACGCACCAAGCCGTGCCCGGCCATCGCCGCGATCACCTTGCGCGCCTCCTCGACGCGGCGGCAGAACGGGATCATGATCTTCAGATTGGCGAGCCCCATCGTGTCGCGCACGCGCTTCAACGCCGCGCATTCCAGCGCGAAGCCGGCGGCGTAGGCGGGATGCGCATAGCGCGAGGCGCCGCGGAAGCCGAGCATGGGGTTCTCTTCCTTCGGCTCGAAATCGGAGCCACCGATCAGGCTGGCATATTCGTTGGTCTTGAAGTCCGAGAGGCGCACGATCACCGGCCGCGGGTAGAACGCCGCGGCGATGGTGCCGACGCCTTCCGACAGCCGCTCGACGAAGAAGTCGGCGGGCTTCTTGTAGCGCGCAGTCAGGCGCTTGATCGTCGCGCGGTCCTTTGCCGCGGTCACCTTTGCGGGCGTCGCCAGCGCCATCGGGTGGATGCCGATCGCCTGGTTGATGATGAACTCCATGCGGGCGAGGCCGACGCCATCGTTCGGCAGCAGCGCGGTCTTGAAGGCCAGTTCGGGATTGCCGAGATTGACCATGATCTCCGTGCGAGGCTTCTCCAGGCTGTCGATCGCCAGGCGCTCGACACCGAACGGCAGTGCGCCGTCGTAGACATGGCCGGCATCGCCCTCCGCACAGCAGACGGTGACGGTCGTTCCGGTCTTCGCGCGCTTGCTGAAATCCTCCGTGCCGACCACGGCCGGCACGCCGAGCTCGCGGGCGATGATCGCGGCATGGCAGGTGCGGCCGCCATGATCGGTGACGATCGCCGCCGCGGTCTTCATCACCGGCTCCCAGTCCGGACTGGTCGATGCGGCGACCAGCACCTCGCCGGGGCGGAACGCGTTCAGATCCTTGGGAGTGCGGATCCGGCGGATCTTGCCCGTGGCAATCCTTTCGCCCACGGCGCGGCCGGTTGCCAGCGCCTTGCCGGTCTTCTTCAGAACGTAGGTCTCGATCGCTTCGGGCCGCCGCTGCGAGGCCACCGTCTCCGGCCGCGCCTGGATGATGTAGAGCGCGCCGTCGCGGCCGTCCTTGGCCCATTCGACGTCCATCGGTGTCGGCCTGCCGGCCTTCTGCGAGTAGTGCTCCTCGACGACGATGGTGGCCTGCGCGAGCTCCAGCACGTCGGCATCGCTGATGCAGAATTTCGCCCTGTCAGCCGGCGGCGTCGCCTCGGTGCGCGTCGTGGGGCCACGACTGCGCGCGCCGGGCTTTGCGCCGGCTTTGGCATAGACCATCCGTTTGTCCTTGGCGCCGAGCCGGCGCGACAGCACGCTGCGGAAGCCGGCCGCGAAGGTCGGCTTGTGGACGTAGAATTCGTCCGGATCGACCGTGCCCTGCACGATGGTCTCGCCGAGGCCGTAGACCCCGGTGATGAAGGCGACGTCGCGAAAGCCGCTCTCGGTGTCCAACGAGAACATCACGCCGCTCGCGGCGCGGTCCGAGCGCACCATCTTCATCACGGCGACCGACAGCGCGACCTTGTCGTGGTCGAAGCCGTTGTCGATGCGGTAGGAGATCGCGCGGTCCGTATAGAGCGAGGCGAAGCAGCGGCGGCACGCCTCGAACAGATCCTTCGCGCCGCGAATGTTGAGAAAGCTCTCGTGCTGGCCTGCGAAGCTCGCATTCGGCAGGTCCTCGGCGGTGGCCGAGCTGCGCACGGCAACCGCGACGCCGCGGCCATACTCCTGCTCCAACTGCTTGTAGGCCTCTGCGACCTCGTGGCGCAGGTCGTCACGGTCGGTCGCCGCGAACACGATCGCGCGGGCCTTCGCCGCGCGCTTGGCGAGGTCGGCAATGCGGCGCTTGTCGAGGCCGGCGAGCAGCTTCCGCAGCTCGTCGTCGGCTCCGGCCGCGCGCAGCGCATCGCGATAGGCGGCCGCCGTCAGTGCGAAGCCGTTGGGCACGCGCACGCCGTGCGACGCCAGCGCCGAATACAGCTCGCCGAGCGACGCCGTCTTGCCGCCGACGCCCGGCACGTCCTCGATGCGGAGATCCTTGAACCAGCGGATGTAGCTAGGTGCCGTCATCGGTCATCTCCCGCATCGCAACGCAAACGTCAGTTTGTCGCGGCGGGCGGCGGCTGCCTTGCGCAAGATCAAGCAGGGCGCTCCGCGAGCTCCTTAAATCGCGGGATGACAACGGTTCCACCATAGGCGAGGATGTTTGCTAAAACCCATCGATCACCTCCATCCGGATCACCAATGATCTCCGACGACCAGAACGAGGACGGCAATCGCGAATGGTCGCGATTCTGGCTCACGGCGCGGCAATTCTGGCTCGGATCGACGGCGTGGCGGGTCTGGCTGCTTTGCGTCGCCCTGGTCGTCCTCGTGGTGCTCCAGCTCTACGTGCAGTTCCGCTTCAATTACTGGAACAGGGATTTCTTCGACGCGCTGGAGGGCCGCGATCCGACGCGGCTGCGGCAGCAGGCCGCTCTGCTCATTCCGCTTTGTCTGGCGAGCGTCGTGCTGGCGATCGTCTCGGTGTGGGGCCGCATGGTGATGCAACGCAGCTGGCGGCAATGGTTGAGCGCCAAGGTGATCAATTACTGGGTCGAGAACGACCGCTATGCGCGGCTCGCGACGGTGCAGGGCGATCTGAAGATTCCGGAGTATCGCATTGCCGAGGACGTCCGCATCGCCACCGATGCGCCGATCGACTTCGTGGTCAGTGTGATCTCCTCGCTGCTGACGGCGGTCGTGTTCGTCCAGGTGCTGTGGCAGGTCGGCGGATCCATCGGCTTCGTCGTGGGCGGGCAGCAGTTGTGGATTCCAGGCTACCTGGTGGTCAGCGTCGTCATCTATTCCGGGCTGGTGACCGGGGCCATGCTGTGGGTCGGTTCGCCGCTCACGCGCGTCATCCAGACCAAGAACCAGGCCGAGTCGGAGCTGATCACCGCGGCCCATCACTTGCGCGACATCGGCGAAGGCATCGCGCCCAAGCAGGAGGAACGCGGCGTCATTGCCGGGCTGTGGATGGCGCTCGACCGCACGATCCAGCAATGGAAGCGGCTGTGCTGGCAGCTGATGCGCAACACCCTGGTGTCTCATCTGAATACGCTGCTCGCGCCGATCATCGGCCTCGTGCTGTGCGCGCCGAAATTCCTCGGCGATCAGATGACCCTGGGCGAACTCACCCAGGCTGCCGCTGCGTTCACGCTGGTGCAGGGGTCGTTCAATTGGATGGTGGACAATTTCAACCGCCTCGCCGAGTGGATGTCGTCGCTGGAGCGCGTCGGCGGGTTGCTGCTCTCGCTCGATCGGCTCAACGGTGATGCGGCGAGCGATGTCACGCCGTCTCGAGCCGCACGTCAGCCTGCAGACGGCTGACGTCGGCGGGATCGCACAGCGCGGTGCCGGTGCGCAGCAGCGCCGCAGCACCTGCGGCGACCGCAAAGCGAAACGCGTCGTCCAGCAACTCGCCTGCGGCGAGCTTCGCGACCAGCGCGCCGAGAAAACTGTCGCCGGCGCCGACCGCATTGACCGGCACCATCGTCAGCGGCTGAGCGCGCAGCACGCGGTCGCGGGTCACCAGCAGGGCGCCGAGATGACCCATGGTGAGCGCGACGGTGCCAGCCTTGCCGCTCGCGACCAGCGCGTGGGCGGCTTTCTCCCACGCCGTTGCATCGGGCAGGGCGCCGCCGACCAGCTCTTGCATCTCGTGCAGCGACGGCTTCATCAGGTCGATGCCGCCGGCAACCGCCGCGGCCAGAGCTGGACCCGAGGTGTCGAGCACGAATTGCGCGCCGCGTGATCGTGCAAGCGTCGCAGCGCGCGCGTAGAAGTCGGTCGGCACGCCGCGCGGCAGGCTGCCGCTGCCGATGACGAAGCGGGGGAACGGATCCTGGGCTGCGAGCAAGGCAAGGCCGGCCTGCCATTCGGCCTCGGTCAGCGTCGGACCCGGCAGGATGAAGCGATAGGGCTGGCCGCTGACGCGCTCCTGGACGAAGAAGTCCTCACGCGTGTCCTCGGCCGTCGCCCAGGTGCGGCTGGCGACGCCTTCCTTCTCGACGAGCTGTTTCAGCAGCAGGCCGGTCGGACCGCCGACCGGATAGAGCGCGGTGACGTCGCCGCTGAGGCGGGCGATGACACGGGCGACGTTGATACCGCCACCACCGGGATCTCGCTGTTGCGTCGTGCCGCGCAGCTTGGCCACCGGCACGATTTTCTCGACGGTCGTCGAGACGTCGACGGCCGGGTTCGGCGTGATCGTGACGATGTCGCTCATTCGATCTCAGTGCGTCGGGGAGCCGCCGCTCGCGGTAATGCTGGCCTCGAAGAACGATTTGAGGCCGAGGAAGCTGATGTCGGGCTTGGTGACGATGTGCACCGGGATCGGCCGCAGATAGCTGTCATAGCGTCCCTTGCTCTCGAACTGCCGGCGGAAATCGGATTTGGCAAAGTAGTCCGGAAACCTCGGCGGGATGCCGCCGGCGATGTAGACGCCGCCGCGGGCACAGAAGGTGAGCGTCAGGTTGCCGGCGACGGCGCCGAGCCAGGCGCAGAACATGTCGAGCGTCGCGCGGCTGGTGGCGCAGCCGCCGTCGAGCGCGGCGCTGGTGATGGCGGCGGCGTCGCGCTTCGGCACCGAGGCTCCGTCGACGGCCGCGATGGCATGATAGACGTTTTCGAGACCCCTGCCGGACAGCGCGCGCTCGATCGAGACATGGCCGAAGTGCTCGCGCATCTTGGCCAGCACCGCGGCCTCGCGCGCGGTGGTGGCCGGCAAGGTGGCGTGACCCGCCTCGGTGACGGCAACCGTGGGACGGCCGCCGCCCGGCAGATAGCAGGCCGCGCCGAACCCGGTGCCCGGGCCGATCACCAGCATCGGCGCGCCGGCGACGGCCGCGCTGCCGCCGAGCGGATACAGATCATCCGGCCGGAGCGCCGGCAGCGACCAGCCGACGGCCTCGAAATCGTTCAGCAGCTTCGCCGAGCGGAGATTGAATTGCGCGGCCAGCTCGGCGCCGTCGATGGCCCAGGTGCTGTTGGTCAGCATGCCGCGATTGCGCTCGATCGGCCCGGCGATATCGAGCACGGCCGCGGAGGGCGCTCCGCCTTCTGCGTGCCGCGACAGGAACGCGGTGATCGCATCGGCAATGGTGGCGAAGTCCGCGACCTTCAGGTGTTCGACCTCTCCGACCACGCCATCGTCGAGCAGCGCGAAGCGCGCATTTGTGCCGCCGATATCGCCCAGAAGAACGCGATCGCTCATGCCTCAGTCTTCCGCCCGGTTGTACGGCCCGTCGGAGGTCCGGTGGGCCGCGATCATGTCCGCATACCATCGCGCAGACGCCTTGGGAATGCGACGCTGCGTGGTGTGGTCGACATAGACAATGCCGAAACGCTGCGAATAGCCCGCCCCCCATTCAAAATTATCCAGCAGCGACCACACGAAATAGCCGCGGACGTCGGCGCCTTCTTTCATCGCCTGTTCCATGGCGGCAGTGTAGGCCTTGAGATAGGCGATCCGGTCCACGTCATGAACCTGGCCATCATTGCCGAGGACGTCGGCAGCTGCGGTGCCGTTTTCAAGCACGTAGATCGGAAGCTGGAACCGCTGGTGGATATCCAGGAGCGTGTCGTGGAACGCACCGGGCACGACCGGCCAGCCGATCGCGCTGCGCGGCACGGTGTCGGGCGCCGGCCCGAAGCTCGCCCCGATCAGGTTGGTGTCAGCCCTCACGTAATGCGGCGAGTAGTGGTTGAGCCCGAACCAGTCGACGGGCCGTGCGATCTGCGCCATGTCGCCGGGCGCGACATATGGCGCGACGGCCTCCGCCAGCTCCGGCGGGTAGCTGGCAAACGCTTGCGGGAACGGGAAAGCGTCGTTCCAATAGGCCGCGAGCCGCAGCGCCGCTGCAGCGTCCGCCGGCTTGCTGGTGCAGGGATAGCAGGGCTGGCGGTTGTGGATCGCGCCGATCGAGGCGCCGGCAACGTCTTTGCGCAGCACGTCGACGGCGCGGCCATGGCTGAGATTGACGTGATGGATCGCCTTGTGAAGCGCCGTCTTGTCGGCCAAGCCAGGGGCATGCCAGCCGAGGCCGTAGCCGAACAGCGTGAACACGCAGGGCTCGTTGAAGGTGGCGAAGCGCTTGACCCGGTCGCCATAGCGCCGCGCGACCAGCGCGGTATAGTCGGCGAACCAGCCGGCGATGTCGCGGTTTTGCCAGCCGCCGAGCGCCTCCAGCGCCTGCGGCAGGTCCCAGTGGTAGAGACAGAGCCACGGCTCTATCTCAGCGGCAAGCAGGGCGTCGATCAGGCGGTCGTAGAAGGCGAGGCCGGCTTCGTTGGCCGCGCCGCGGCCTTGCGGCAGCACCCGCGGCCAGGAGATCGAGAAGCGATAGGCGTTGAGGCCGAGCTCTTGCATCAACGCCACGTCGCCGGCGTAGCGATGATAATGGTCGCATGCGGTCTCGGCCGTGTCGTTGGTCTTGGTGCGGCCCGGCGCGCGCAGAAAGACATCCCAGATGCTGTCGGCGCGGCCGTCGAGATGGGCTGCGCCCTCGATCTGGAAGGCCGAGGTCGAGGCACCCCAGAGAAAGCTCGGACGGATGGTCATGATCGAGAGGGGCCCTTGCGTTGTTGCGATCAGCCGCATGATGGCGGTCGCCGGCGCTCCGCCGTTGACCGGGATCAAGCCGACGATACCGTGGCCGGTGTGGCCTGCGAAGATGTCCTGCGCCGGGCAATGGCAATCATGCAGGCAACAGGCTTGCATCGGAGCCGAAAGCTGTGGAACGTGCGGCCGCCGAAAACTGGAGTCCCGGCGCGAATGAGCGTTTTTCTGCTGCGGCGCTGCCTGACCTTGCTGGCGACCCTCGTCGGCGCGTCGCTGATCATATTCCTGGTGCTCGACGCGCTCCCGGGCAACGCCGCCCAGATGCTGATGGGCGCGGATGCCTCGCCCGATGCGGTCAGGGCGCTGACGGTCAAGCTCGGGCTGGATCAGCCGCTGGCCTGGCGCTACCTGCACTGGATCGGCGGCATGCTGAGCGGCGATCTCGGCAACAGCTATGCCTATGGCACGCCGGTGGCCGAACTGATCCGCGAGCGGCTGGCGATGACGATTCCGCTCGCGATCCTGGCCATGGGACTCACGACCGTGCTGGCGCTCGCGGCCGGCATCTACACGGCCGCCAATCACAACCGCCTCGGCGATGTCGGCGTGATGTCCCTGACCCAGATCGGCATCGCCTTGCCGAACTTCTGGTTCGCGATCCTCCTGATCCTCCTGTTTGCGGTGAAGCTGCAATGGCTGTCGGCCGGCGGCTTCCCCGGCTGGGAGGACGGCATCTGGCCGGGGCTGCGCGCGCTGCTGTTGCCGGCTGTGGCGCTGGCGGTGGTGCAGGCCGCGATCCTGGCGCGGGTGACGCGCTCTGCGGTGCTCGACGTTCTGCGCGAGGATTTCGTCCGGACCGCGCGCGCCAAGGGTCTGACGAAGCGCGAGGTGCTGTGGCAGCACGTCTTGCGCAACGCGATGATCCCGGTGCTCACCGTGATGGGCCTGCAATTCGCAAACCTGCTGGCCGGCACCATCGTGATCGAGAACGTGTTCTATCTGCCGGGCCTGGGGCGTCTCATCTTCCAGTCGATCGCCAATCGCGATCTCATCGTCGTGCGCAATTGCGTCATGCTGCTGGCGGCGATGGTGATCGTCGTCAACTTCGTGGTCGACGTGCTGTATGCGGTGATCGATCCGCGCATCAAGGTGCACGAGCTGTGAGTTCGTCCGTGATCGTTCAAGCCGCAGCCGGCACGGCCCCCGCGCCGAGCGCGTTCTGGCGCCGCGCGCTGCGCCATCGCAGCTTCATCGTCGGCGCGCTGCTGTGTCTGCTGGTGCTCGGCGCTGCGCTGCTGTCGCTGGTGTGGACGCCGTGGTCGGCCTATGAGATCGACGTCGCCTCGAAGCTGCGGCCGCCGTCATCAGCGCATTGGCTCGGCACCGACGTGCTCGGCCGCGATATCGTCTCGCTGCTCTTGGTCGGCGCGCGAGCGACCATTCTGGTCGGCATCATCGCCGTCGGCATCGGTCTCACCTGCGGCGTCTGCCTCGGCCTAATCGCAGCCGCGCAGCGCGGCTGGACCGAGGAGCTGATCATGCGCTTCAGCGATTTCACCTTCGCCTTTCCGGCGGTGTTGTCGGCGATCATGCTGGCGGCTGTGATCGGCCCGGGCATGGTGACCTCGATCACCGCGATCGGCATCTTCCAGATCCCGGTGTTCGTGCGCGTCACTCGCGGCCAGGCCGGTGCTGTCTGGGCGCGCGAGTTCATCCTGGCGGCACGCGCTGCCGGCAAGGGCCGCTTCCGCATCACCATCGAGCACGTGCTGCCGAACATCCTGTCGGTCCTGATCGTGCAGGCGACGATCCAGTTTGCGCTGGCGATCCTGGCGGAGGCGGCGCTGTCTTATCTCGGCTTGGGCACCCAGCCGCCGCAGCCGTCCTGGGGGCGCATGCTGAACGATGCGCAGACCCTGCTGTTCCAGTCGCCGAGCCTCGCCGTGTATCCCGGCGCCGCCATCGCGCTCGCGGTGCTCGGCCTCAACCTGCTCGGCGACGGCCTGCGTGATCTGCTCGACCCACGGCTGGCGAGGCAGCGATGATGGCGAGCGATCAGCCTCTGCTCGATGTCAGCGGTCTCGGCATCCGGCTCAGCACCAGCCGCGGCCCGGCGCAAGCGGTGCGCGAGGTGTCGTTCGCGCTCCGGCGCGGCGAGACCTTGGGCATCGTCGGCGAGTCCGGCTGCGGCAAGTCGATCACGGCGCTCGCTCTGCTCGGGCTTCTGCCCGACAGCGCTGTCGTCAGCGGCAGCATCAAGCTCGATGGCCGCGAGCTGGTCGGATTGCCCGATGCCGATTACTGCAAGCTGCGCGGCAACCGCATCAGCATGATCTTTCAGGAGCCGATGACCGCGCTCAACCCGATGCATACGATCGGCCACCAAGTGGCCGAGCCGCTGCTGCGACATACCGGCTGCTCGGCGACTGAAGCGAAACGCCAGGCGATCGCGCTGCTCGACCGCGTCGGTCTGCCGGACCCCACCCGACGCTACGACGCCTATCCGCACCAGTTTTCCGGCGGCCAGCGCCAGCGCGTCACCATCGCGATGGCGCTCGCCTGCAAGCCCGACGTGCTGATTGCCGACGAGCCGACCACCGCGCTCGACGTCACCATCCAGCGCCAGATCCTCGACCTCATCGCCGATCTCGTGGCGGAGCAGGGCATGGCGATGATCCTGATCTCGCATGATCTCGGCGTCATCGCCGAGAATGTGCAGCGCATGATCGTGATGTATGGCGGCACGGTGGTCGAGAGCGGCAGCACCGATGCCGTGTTCTCGCGCATGGGCCATCCCTACACGCAGGGCCTGTTCCGGGCGCGGCCGCGGCTCGGGGCCCGCAAGGGCACGCGGCTCGCGACCATCGCCGGCACCGTGCCGGAGCTCGCCGATCTGCCGGCCGGCTGTCCGTTCGCAGATCGCTGCGGGCTGGTGATCGACGCCTGTCGCACGGCGCTGCCGCCGTCGATCGAGATCGGCGCCGGGCACGGCGTCCGGTGCATCCGGACCGGCGTCGCGCTCGCATGTGATCCGGCGGGAGTGGTCGCTTGAGCACCGCCGCGCAAGGAATTGCAGAGACGTCGCTGCTCGAGGTCAGGGAGCTCGTGCAGCGCTACGCGCTGCCGCGCGAGAGCCTGCTGCGGCCGCCGGGCCAGGTGCTCGCGCTCAACGGCGTGTCGCTGACGTTGATGCCGGGTAAGAGCCTCGGCATCGTCGGCGAGTCCGGCTCCGGCAAGTCGACCTTGGCGCGGCTGATCATGGCATTGGAGCGGCCGTCATCGGGATCGGTGCTGATGTCCGGGCGCGATCTCAACCGCCTCTCGGTGGATGAGCTGCGGCGGGCCCGTCGCGATTTCCAGATGGTGTTTCAGGACCCATATGGATCGCTCGATCCGCGCCAGATCATCGCGCGCATCGTCGCCGAGCCGCTGACCGCCTTGGAAAGCCCGGATCGCAACAGCCTGCGCACGCGCGTGGCAACGGTGCTGCGGCAGGTCGGATTGCGCGACGCCGACATGGACAAGTATCCGCACGAGTTCTCCGGCGGCCAGCGTCAGCGCATCGCGATCGCGCGGGCGCTGATCACGCAGCCGAAGCTGATCGTCGCCGACGAGCCCGTCAGCGCGCTCGACGTCTCGGTGCAGGCGCAGGTGCTCAATTTGATGCAGGACCTGCAGGAGCAATTCGGCCTCAGCTATGTGCTGATCAGTCATGATCTGGCAGTCGTCGACTATCTCTGCGACGAGGTCGCGGTGATGTATCTCGGGCGCATCGTCGAGCGCGGACGGCCCGAGGATCTGTTCGGCCAGTGCGCGCACCCGTACACCCGGGCGCTGCTCGACGCCGTGCCGCGGGCGCAGGCCGGCGCGATCCGGCGCCGGCGCGAGAACGTCGCGATCGCGTCGCAATCCCTCGGCGCGGCCGGATGCGCCTACGCGCCGCGCTGTCCACTCGCTGATGCCCAGTGCCGGGCGACGGCACCCTCCCTGCGGGCGCTCACGGGGCTGCATTCCGCTGCCTGCCACAAGGCGGAAAGCGTGATGGCGCTGCCGGTGCTCGTCGCCGCAGAACACCAGCCTCTTGTCTCGAAGCCGCTTTGACGCGTAACTTGGTTCCGTCCGGGAGAAACGAACAATGTTGAAAAGACTATCCATCGTCGCATTGGCCGCGCTCGTCGCGGCCACCGCTGTGCCGGCCTCGGCACAAAGCAAGAAGGACAGCGTCGTCGTCGGCATGACCTTGGAGCCGCCGGGGCTCGATCCGACCAGCGCGGCCGCCGCGGCCATCGCCGAGGTCACGCTCTACAACGTCTATGAGACGCTGACCAAGATCAACGAGGACGGCTCGGTGTCGCCGCTGCTGGCCTCGAGCTGGCAGGCCTCGTCGGATCTGAAGAGCTACACTTTCAAGCTCGTCAAGGGCGTGAAATTCCAGAACGGCGAGGCGTTCGATTCCGCCGCCGTGAAGTTCTCGTTCGAGCGCGCCGGCGCCGCGAACAGCACCAACAAGGACAAGGCGCTGTTCCAGGCGATGGAGGCGGTCAACGCGCCCGATGCCGAGACGATCGAGGTCAAGCTCAAATATTCCGAGCCCAACCTGCCGTTCCTGCTCGGACAGGCCACAGCCGCGATCGTCGAGCCGAAGAGCGCGCCGACCAACGCGACGCAGCCGGTCGGTACTGGGCCGTACACGCTGGGTAGCTGGGCCAAGGGCTCGTCCCTGAGCTTGAACAAATGGCCGGACTATCGCAACGCCGCAGCCGTGAAGCTGTCCAAGGTGACGATCCGCTTCATCTCCGATCCGGCGGCGCAGGTCGCGGCGTTGTTGTCGGGTGACGTCGATGCCTTCCCGCGCGGCACCACGGCGCGCACCATCGCGCAGTTCAAGTCCGACCCGCGCTTCACCGTGCTGATCGGCGGCTCAAAGGCGAAGACCATCGTCACCATCAACAACAAGAAGAAGCCGCTCGACGACGTCCGCGTCCGCCGCGCGATCCTTGCCGCGATCGATCGCAAGGCGATGATCGAAGGCGCCGTCGACGGCCTGGGTACGCCGATCGGAAGCTTCTACGTGCCGGGCTCGCTCGGCTATGTCGACACCACCGACATCAATCCCTACGACCCGGAGAAGGCCAAGAAGCTGCTGGCGGAAGCCGGCATCGCCACGCCGCTGCAACTGTCGCTGCGGCTGCCGCCGCCGGCCTATGCGCGCCAGGGCGGCGAGGTGCTCGCGGCTCAATTGGCCAAGGTCGGCATCGTCGCCAAGATCGAGAATCTCGAATGGGCGGCGTGGCTGTCACAGGTGTTCAACGGACCGCATGATTTCGACCTGACCATCGTCTCGCATGTCGAGCCGTTCGATCTCGTGAAGTTCACCGATAAGAACTACTACTTCGGCTATCAGTCCGAGGCCTTCGACAAGCTGTATCAGAAGATCGTCGACACGCCGAACGAGGCGGAGCGCACCAAGCTGCTCGGCGACGCCCAGCGCATGCTGGCAACGGATGCGGCCGCCGGCTTCCTGTTCCAGCCGCAGTGGATCACGGTGATCAACAAGAAGCTGAAGGGCGTCTGGAAGGACGTGCCTCAGTTCGAGAACGATTTCGCGAGCTGGTCGTGGGAATGATCGTGAGCCCGTTTTGCTTGGCTGCGAAATAATTCCTGCGCAATGCGGTGCCCTCTCCCCTTGTGGAAGAGGGCATCGCCGGTCCATCCATATGTGCGGTCGCGTGATGGGTATCTCTCCACGAACGACACCATTAATTCTACAGATCAGTTCGGCCATTCGATGGGCGTAAAGCGCATCTGCCGTCGTCGCATTTCAGCCTGAAGCTCCTGGGCGTATTGCTTGGCCCGGTCTCCGATGAGCCGATAGGGTCCCCCGATCCGACTATCAGCGGCAACTTGCTTTCGGACACTCTCATAATAGGCCAACAGACTTTCGTCGGTTGAATTCTCAAATCGCATCGATGCTCCCCGAAACGCAACCTTAGGTATCAAATTTTGCCACTATCGCCGCGGCATGGCAGTGACATAGGTTAAGTTCCGTTGCCCAAAAAAGTTCCTTGTGTGTTCCGGATTATGGCCGTGCGAATTTCGCTCCGGAGCCCGGGGGGGGGGGGAACTTGGGACCGCTGGCTGCGTAGAATTTGGGGTGTCGGCGTCGACCGAGCGCTCAGGAACCTGCGGTTCGGCAGCGGTCGCGCGCATGGGACGAACAACGGTTTCGCGGCAGACGCGGCCGAGCTGTCAAGAAGGGCGAGGGGCTGCGATGCGCACCGAAGTTCTCGTCGTCGGCGGCGGGCCGGCCGGCCTGATGGCCGCGATCTATCTGGCGCGGTTCCGACGGGACGTCGTGATCATCGACAGCGGCGCATCTCGGGCAGCCCTGATTCCCCGCAGTCATAATCTACCTGGCTTTCCTGACGGCATTTCGGGACATGAGCTGCTCGCGCGGATGGAGCATCAGGTGGAGGACCTCCGCGTTCCGATCATCCGCGGCACGGTGACATCGCTCGACAGGACCGGCGCCGACGTCGTCGCGACATATGCTGACGGCGCAATCGCCGCGCAGCGGGTGATTCTGGCGACGGGGATAGTCGACAGGCAGTTTCCTCTTCCCGACTGGATCGAGGCGGTTCGCCAGGGTGAGCTGCGCTACTGCCCTGTCTGCGATGGCTACGAGGCAGCCGACCGCAAGATCGCGATCGTCGGTGCACTCGGTCATGCTGCAGGCAAGGCGCTGTTCATGCGTGTCTACAGCGCCGACATCACGTTGATCCCGAGCGATGACGCGCAGAACGACGCAGCGCGGGAGGAGCTGGCCGCGGCCGGGGTTCGCGTGATGCCGCCTCTCCAGTCGCTTCAGCGCCGGAGCGGTGCCATCGAGGCGGCGTTCGCAGATGGCGCCAGCGAACGCTTCGAGGTCATCTATCCCGCGCTGGGGGCTGAGGTCCGCTCGGAGCTCGCCATCCGGATGGGCGCGCGACACACGGCCGAGGATTTTCTGGAGGTGGACGCCAAGCAGCGCTGCGGCGTCGACGGGCTTTATGGTATCGGCGACGTCGTCACCGACCTACACCAGATCTCGGTCGCGTTCGGCCATGCCGCGGTGGCCGCCTGCCACGCACATCATTCGCTGCCGATGCGCTATGTGTAACCTGCCGGCAGGACAATCATGCGAAGTCGATCACAACCTCAGATCGTGCTATCCTGTGTTAACGCGTTTGGTGTTGATCTGTCGGACCTTGGCGCATGGACAGGAAATCGGCATGTTTGGCGGCGGCGTCGAGCTGCCATGAGGAAGCCGCACGCGATCCGGCACGCCGCGACCTTTGGCTGCAGGAAGCATCGAAATGGACGGCGCTGGCGGGCGAGCCGGCTGGCAACGCGGTGATCGTCTGCGAACAGGGCGCCTCTGCGACCAAGGAAGCCCGCGGCTGAGTGCAGCTATTGCAGCGTCGGGTCGAGCCGGTCGCGCAGCCAGTCGCCGATCACGGACACCGCAAGCGTGGTCACGACGATGATGATCGCCGGCGCCAGCATGATCCACGGCGCGCGCGTGAGATATTCGCGGCCATAGCCGACCATGTTGCCGAGGCTCGTCATCGGCGGCTGCACGCCGAGCCCGAGGAACGAGAGGCCGGACTCCAGCAGGATGACTTCCGGAAACACCAGCGTCATCGACACGATCAGGGTCGAGGCGATGTTCGGCAGGATGTGCTTGAGATACACGCGCTGCGGCGTCGCGCCGAGCTGGCGCACGGCGGCGGCATAGCCTTGCGCATTGGCCGAGATGGCGAGCCCGCGCGCGATGCGCGCATAGCGCTCCCAGCCGAACAGGCCCATCAGCCCGATCAGGAGCGGCAGCGAGTTGCCGAAGAAGGCGAGCACGGCAAGCGCGAGGATGAGGAACGGCATGCTGGCCTGGAAGTCCGCCAGCATCAGCACGAACTGCTCGACCAGTCCGCGAAAATGCGCGGCGAGAAAGCCGAGCGTGGTGCCGGCGATGGCGGAGATCGCGGTTGCGCCGAACGCGATCAGGAGCGAGATCCGGATCGAGACGATCAGGCGCGACAGCACGTCACGGCCGAGTTCGTCGGTGCCGAGCCAATGCGCGGCGTTGCCGGGCAGCGCCAGGCGATTGCGCAGGTCGAACTTGGTGAAGCCATAAGGTGCGAACTGGTCGGCGAAGACGGCCAGCAGCAGCATTGCCGCGATCCAGCACGCGGCGATCGTGACGGAGACGGGAACGTCGGGCCAGCTCAGCCGCCGCGCGGCAGGTGCCTTCATCGCAACGTCGGTCATGCCTCCGCTCCCTTGCTGCGCAGCCGCGGATCGAGCAGGCCGTAGAGGAAATCGACGATCAGGTTCGACGTGACCATCGTCATCGCCACCAGCAGCAGGATGCATTGCACGACCGCGAGGTCGCGGTTGGCGACGGCGACGACGAGCAGCCGGCCGACGCCCGGCCACGAGAACACGCTTTCCACCACGACCGCGCCGGCGATCAGGCTGCCGACCATGAAGCCGAGGATGGTGACGGTCGGGATCGCGGCGTTCGGCAGCGCATGGTCGGTGATGACCCGGCGCCAGGGCACGCCCTTGGCTGATGCGGTCCGTATATAGGGCTGGCCGAGGATCTCGAGCATCGCGCTACGCGTGAACCGCGCCAGCACCGCAGCGCCGCCGAAGCCGAGCGTCACGATCGGCAGGATGGCATGACGCCAGGAGTCCTGCCCGCCCGACGGCAGCCAGCCGAGCTGGACGGCGAAGATCAGCACCAGAATCAGCGCCAGCACGAAGCTCGGCACCGTGAAGCCGGCCACCGCCGTGATCATCACGGCGCGGTCGATGGCTGAGCCGCGGTGAAGCGCTGCATAGATGCCGGCGGGAATGCCGAGCAACACTTTCACCAGGAACGCCGGGATGGTCAGCGCCAGGGTCGCCGGGATGCGCTCGATGACGAGCTGGATCGCCGGCCGGCCGTCGCGCATCGAGCGTCCGAGCTCGCCCTGGCCGATTGCCTTGAAGTAATCGAGATATTGCATCCAGATCGGATGATCGAGGCCCCACGCCTTGCGGAATGCGGCGATCACCTCGGGCGGCGCCTCGGGCCCCATGATCATCAGCGCGGGATCGCCCGACAGCCTGAGCACGATGAAGGCGAAGGTGACGACGAGTGCGATCGTCAGCAGCGCGCGCGACAGGCGGATCGCGAAATAGCGCAGCATTACGCGGCATCCTGGGTCTGTGACTGCGGCCCCGTCACGAGATGGCAGGCCACCTGGCGCTGCTGATCCAGCGCGGTGAGCGCGGGCACCTCATTGGCGCAGCGGGCGGTCGCGCGGCTGCAGCGCGGATGGAAGGCGCAACCGGAAGGACGCGCCGCCGGATTCGGCGGATCGCCCGTCAGGACGATGCGGTTGGTGCTGCGGCGTCCCGGAGCAGGGGAGGCCGAGACCAGCGCCTGCGTATAGGGATGCTGGGGCCGCGCGAACAGATCGTCGGCGTTGCCATGCTCGACGATGCGGCCGAGATACATCACCGCGACCTTGGTGCTGATCTGCCTGACGACGCGCAGGTCGTGGCTGATGAACAGCATGGTCAGCCCGAGCCGCGCCTGCAGATCGACGAGCAGGTTGACCACCTGCGCCTGGATCGAGACGTCGAGCGCGCTGACCGGCTCGTCGCAGACGAGAAAGTCCGGCCTGGTCGCCAGTGCGCGAGCGAGCACGATGCGCTGGCGCTGGCCGCCCGACAGCGCGCCGGGATAGCGCCGGCCATGGCTGTCGTTGAGATCGACGGCGTGCAGCAGCTCGCGCACGCGCGCCTCGCGCTCTGGCTGGGTCCCGATGTCGTGGATGTCGAGCGGCTCGCGGATCTGCTCGGCGACGGCAAGCCGGCGGTCGAGTGCGCCGAGCGGATCCTGGAAGATCATCTGCATGCGCGCGCGCTGGGCGCGCCACGCCGCCGAGCCAGGGGCCGCGATCGGCGCGCCGTCGAAGCGCACGCTGCCCTGGTCGGGCGGCTCGAGCCCGAGCACCATGCGCCCCGTGGTGGATTTGCCGGAGCCGGATTCGCCGACGATGCCGAGCGTCTCGCCCTTCGCAATCGCAAAGCTCAAGCCGTCAACGGCGTGGACCGATGCAGGACGCCCGAACAGGCCGGACCTCATCCGGTAGGTGCGCGAGATCCCGTGGACCTCGACCAGCGGCGCGGTCATTCGGCGGCGAGCTCCACCGGCAGACGCTGCGGCCGCAGGCAGGCCACCGCGCGGTCCGGCTCGATCGGCGCCAGTGGCGGCACGCCGGCATGGCAGCCGTCGCCGGCAAAGGTGCAGCGTGGCGCGAAGGCGCAACCGCTCGGCAGGGCGCGGGGATCAGGGACCGTGCCGGGAATGGCCTGCAGCCGCCGCCTGATGCCATCGAGCGGCGGCAGCGCACCGATCAGGCCCTGCGCGTAGGGGTGCCAGGGATCATCGAACAGCCTCGTCGCCGGGGCGCGCTCGACGATGCGGCCCGCATACATCACGCAGACGCGGTCGCAATTCTCGGCGACGACGCCGAGGTCGTGGCTGATCAGGACCATCGCCATGTTGAACTCGCGCCGGATGGCCGACAACAGATCGAGGATCTGCGCCTGGATCGTGGCGTCGAGCGCGGTGGTCGGCTCGTCCGCGATCAGGAGGTCGGGCTGGCCGGCGAGCGCCATCGCGATCATGATGCGCTGGACCTGGCCGCCGGAGAACTCGTGCGGATAAGCCGACAGCCGCCGCGCCGCATCGGGAATGCCGACGAGATTGAGCAGCCTGAGCGCCTCGGCCCGCGCGGCCTCGCCGCGCAGCCCGCGATGCAGCGCGAGGCTTTCGCACAACTGGCGGCGGATCGTGAGCACCGGATTGAGCGCGCTGGCGGGATCCTGGAAGATCATCGCGATGCGGCGGCCGCGCACGTGGTCGAGCACCTTGCCATCAGCACCCAGCAGCTCGCGGCCTTCGAGCTTGGCTGATCCGGACACTTTCGCCTTGACCGGCAACAGGCCGAGCGCAGCGAGCCACGTCACCGACTTGCCGGATCCGGACTCGCCGACGAGGCCGACGGCCTCGCCCTTGCGGATGTCGAGATCGATGCCATGCAGCACGGGCGTGCCGTCGAACGCGACCCTGAGGCCGGAGATGCTGACCAGCGGCGCCACGGCATCACGCTCCGTAGTTGCCGATGCGGAAGTCCATCGCGAAGGCCGGCGAGGCCTTCCACTTGATCGACTTCGGCTTGGCGGTGAAGGTCGCGTTCTGGTGCAGCACCGTGTAGGCCGGGTCCTCGCGCTCGGCGATCTCCAGCATCCGCCGGAACGCCTTCTTGCGCGCCTCGCGATCGGTCGAGGTCTCCAGGAACTCCGACAGCCGGTTGAGCTCGTCGTTGCTCCATTCGCCGACCTGCTGCTGCTGGCCGTTCGGACCGTGCTGGGCGACCAGCGACGACACCGGATCGTTGAACGCGGCCGAGTTCGACCAGTCGCGCACGGCGCGGGTGGGCGCGCGCTCCAGGATCTGCGACCAGTTCTCCTTGGTCTCGATCTGCACATTGAGGCCGACCGCCTGCCACATCTCGACCAGCACCTGCGCGGTCGCGACCTGGTTGGTGTAGTAGTTGTTCATCAGGCGATAGGGGATCGGGTCGCCCTTGTAGCCGGCCTGCTTGAGCAGGTCCTGCGCCAGCTTCGGATCGAACGCCGGCACGCTCCAGTCGGCGACGAACATGTCGCCGTAGAACTCCCACTGCAAACCCTTCGGCACGCGGGTGCGGCCGGCCCACAGGCTGTCGACGATCGCCTGGCGGTCGATCGCATGGGTGAAGGCGCGCCGCACCAGCGGATTGGCGAGCTGCGGATGATTCTTGTCGAACACGGTGAGGCGGTGGTTGAGGATGGTGCCGCCCTGCACCTCGAACGCCGCATTCCTCTCGATGCCCGCGATCTGGTCCGGCGGGATGTCGCAGGCGAACTGATACTCACCCGACAGCAGCCCGTTGATGCGGCTAGCGACCTCCGGCACTTCCAGGAAGCGGATGCGCTTCAAGGGCGGACGGCCGCCCCAATATTCATCATGTGCCTCGAGTGTCAGCGACACGTCGGGCTTGAACTCGACGATCTTGTAGGGGCCGGTGGTGATAGGCTTACGCGCCCAGTCGAGATAGCTCGCAGCTTCCTCCCAGCCGCGGCGGCTCATGATGTCGGAGCCGTAGCGCATCAGCCGGCCTTCGATGGTCACGTCGGGCGTCGCGTTGACGAAGCGCACGGTGTATTTGTCGATCGCATCGACGCGGACGAGATCCGGCCAGATGCGGCGGGCCACGCCGATGACGTCCGGCGGCAGCTCCTTGCCGGGGCGCGGCGCCGGGATCTTCTCGAATGCCTTGATGGTGCTGCGGCTCTTGGCCTCGCTGTCGCCGAACATGCGCTCGCGGCTGAACGAGAACACGACGTCCTCGGCCGTCATCTCGTCGCCATTGTGGAACTTGACGCCCTGGCGCAGCTTCAATTCGACGGTCTGGTCGTCGATGCGCTTCCACTCGGTGGCGAGGCCGGGAACGGCTTCGAGATTGCCGCGGAAGTTCTTGGAGATCAGGCCTTCCCACAGCGACGAGTAGAACACGCGCTCGCCGACATTGGACTGCTCGCGCAGCACGTCGAGCACGTTCGAGTTGGTCACCTTCTGCACGGCGATGGTGACCGAGGGACGGTTGTCGGCTTGCGCGATCGAGACGCGCGGCAGGATGAAGCTGCCGCCGATCGCGGCGCCGGCGCCGAGCAGGCCGCGGCGGGTGAGCTTGGTCATGGCAATATCTCTGTGGTCTGAGGTTGTCCGAGAAATGAGGATGCGTTGGCTTATTGAGCGAGCTCGAGCGAGGCGAGATACGCTGCGCCGGCCTTGACGTGATCATGGTTGCGCAGTTCGAGGATCAGGCGCGGGTTGGAATTGAGTCGGGCGAGCGCGCGGAACACGGCGACCCAGCGGATATTGCCTTCGCCCGGCGCCCAGTGGCGGTCGGCGTAGCCGTCGGTGTCCTGCAGATGGACATGGGTCAGCATGTCGCCGGCAGAATCGACGTAGTAGTCGACGGGCGGCGCGCCGGTCGAATGGTGCGCGTAGTTGGCATGGCCGGTGTCGAGCGAGACCCGCACCTTGCTGCTGCCCAGCGCCTTCGCCAGTCCAACGCGATCCTGCGGGTTCTTGTCCTCGATGTTCTCGATCACGATCTCGCAGTTGGCCTGCTCGGCAGAGGCAATGACGTCGGTCAAGGTCGCCCGCACGCGCTCGATCAGCGCCTCGCGATTGTCCGGCAGCATGTCGATGTTGTTGGCATCCCAGGTCGTGTACGGCGAGTGGATCACCATCTGGGTGGCGCCGAGAAATTCGGCGACCTCGAGCCCCTGCAGCAAGCGTTTGGTCACGGCGCGGCGGATCATCGGGTCGTGGCTGTCGATCTTGAAGCCCCAGAACGGGCCGTGGATGCCGAGCCGACCGGTGTGCCCGTCCAGCATCGACTTGATCTCCTTGGCGGTGCTGCGCCAGTCGCTGTCGAGAAGGTCCGCGCGGAAGAAGTCCTGGATCTCGAGATCGCGTTGACGTTGGAGCAGCCAGTCGCGATGAGCCGGAATGGACTTGACGGAGAGGGCGGCGCCGAGCACCGGCAGCGTGGTGGTCATGTCGAGGAAACCCTTTCGAGGAAGCCCTTGGCCTGCGTGAGACCCGGCAAGCGCTAGCGGAGTTCGATGACGCTCCCATGAAGGGCTGTGGAGGACGTCCGCGACATGTTGTGCCTTCGTGGGCACGAGGCCGGTCGGCCTCGCAATCCCTGGGGTGGTCGCACGTTGTTCGCTGCTACTTGACGTAGCCGCGGGAATTGCAACAATGCGGCGAAAACGGGGAATTGGGATGACGGTACGGCGTGCGGTCCTTGGACTGATGGCTTCACTCCTGGCGCTGGCGACAGCTGCGTTGAATGAGCCTGCGCATGCGAAGGGGCCTTACGGCTCCATCTCCGTCGCGGGCTGGTCGGGCGGCGCCTACACCGACGACAACACCGGAAAATTCTCGAGCTGCATCGCTTCCGCCAGCTACAAGAGCGGCATCAATTTCGGTGTTCTCGCGCTGCCGACCTTCAACTGGGCTCTCGCCTTCATCCATCCCGGCTGGTCGCTGTCGCAGGGACAGAAGTTTCCCATCGTGCTCAGCTTCGACGGGCGCAATTCCTACAATGTCGAGGGCTCGGTGTGGTCGGCCAACATGGTCGTCGTGCCGATGCCGAACGACTCCAGCCTGATCAAGGCATTCAGGGCGGCACGGACGATGTCGGCCTTCGCCCAGGGCAATCTGTTCCAGTTCGATCTGAACGGCACGTCGGTGCTGCTGCCGTCGCTGGCGAATTGCGTGCGCATGATCAATGCCGGCGGAATGGCGGCCGCGACGAATTTCACCGTGCAGCACGGCGCTCCCTCGGCGCAGCGTCAGGGAGCGCCGCCCGCCGCCACCGCGACGGCGAGCACGCAGCCGGCGCGGGCGTCGGAGGACTCTCCCGAGTTGCAATTGGAAGCGATGCAGATCGCCTCCAACTTCATTCTCAAAGCCGCGCTGTCGCATCCGGCCATTCTGGGCGGGGGCGAACGGCCAGTGTGGTTGACATCGGGCGGGGTCGCCTGGAAGGCCGACAACGCCACCGGGTTCGTTCGGATCGTGCCGCCGCAGCGGAATGTCGACGGCCTCGAAGTCGCCGCCACGATCATCGGCAACGACGCGCGCGACTGCAAGGGCAAGTTCATCTCGGCGCGCAACAGCGAACTGGTCGACAGCGCCGTCGTGTTCCGCGGCATGTCCTCCTGCGAGGACAGCGAGAAGTCGGACATCGCCGAATACTTCATCTTCCCGCGCAAGGCCGGCGGCTTCGTCCTGTTCTCGGTGGTCACGCCGACCAAGCCGGTCGGTGGCGGCGGTGGCCAGCAGCTGCAGACCCGCGAGGAAGCCAACGCCAACTTCCGCAAGGCGGCCTATACGTCGATCGGGAAATAGGGCTGCCTTCCCTTCGCTACGCCGTCCGCGGGTCGATTTGCCGGCTCACCCTCGCGACCGCTTCGGCCGCCTGACGGCGCGGACCTTGCCGCTGCCGCCGCCGCCGCAATACAGCGTCTCGCCGCCGTCGGATTCCATGCCGGAGACGCCGGTGCCAGCAGGCATGTCGAGCTGGTCGAGCACCTCGCCGGTCGCGGGATCGATGCGCCTGATGTCGCTGACGTCGTCTTCCCAGGTGCCATGCCAAAGCTCGCCATCGACCCAGGTGACGCCGGTGACGAAACGCGTGCACGGGATGCTGCGCAGGATTTGCCCGGTCGCGGGATCGATCTGGTGGATCTTGCGATCGCGATAGGCGCCGACCCAGAGCGATCCCTCGGCCCAGGCGAGCCCCGAGTCCCCGCCTCCCGACGGCGCCGGGATCGTCGCGAGCACGCGGCCATTATCGGGATCGACCTTGTGAATGCGATCTTCGGCAATCTGATAGAGGTGCCGGCCATCGAACGCCGTGCCGGCATGCGAGGGGATATCCAATGACTTCCGTACCGCGCCGTCGGCCGGATCGAACGCCTTGATGCTGTTGCCGGTCGCGATCCACACCTGCCGACCGTCATAGCTGACGCCGTTGACGCGCTCGGCGTCGTCGAACGGGCCGTACTCGCGAATGATCTCTGCGGTTGCTCGTGTCATGTCTGCCATCCCACTTTTTCCGATGGACCCACGCTAGTCGAGCGACGACCACGCCGGGAGTAACAACGCGGTCGCGAATTCCGGCACGACGGGGCAGGTCCAGCGTTGCGCGCGGCCCCGACCGAACGACTGGACCCTGCCGGACGATGCCAGTCCATCGAGGGCACGCTGCACGGTTCGCTGGCTCGCGCCCAGCGCCAGCGCAAGGCCGGAGCTTGACCATGCCTCACCGTCGGCGAGGCAAGCAAGCACGGTGGCATTGTCGTCCTCGATCGGCTGTGCGAGGACGACGACGTCGTGATCGCGACCCGGCACCAGGGCAAAGCCGTCGCGCGTGGCATTGATATCGGCCAGGCCATGGAGGAGCTGGCGCAACCGTCCGATCTCGACGCGCAGGCGGGCGCGGTGCGACTCGTCGGCTTCCTTGCCGCGGAATGCATGCGCGATCAGTGCGGCCCGCGGCACATCATCGGGGACCCCCTCGGCCAGCCGCCGGGCGAGTGCAAACAGCACCGGGCGCCGCGCCAGCGACACGATCTGGCTCGCCCGGCGTACCGCCAATCGGCAGGCATCGACGATCAGCACATCCGACCGGAACAGCGATTCGACGTCGTCGAGCTGCAGCAGGCGTTCCTCGCCGCGCAGGATCATCCGCGCGGCCGGCGCCGACAGCGCCGACGAGGCCCGCTCGATCTCCGCCTGGAGCTCCGGAATGCGGGCCTGCCGCGCCGACCGCGTCGCGCGCTCGAGCGCCGATCGCGCGGTCTTTGTTTGTAGACGGCGCAAGGCCAGTCCGGCGACGATCAGCTCGTAGATCGTGCGTGCGGCCGGCAGCAGCGGCGAGGGATCGAGCTCGGCGAGGCCTCGCTCGGCGTCATCGAGGTGCCCGATCAGAATCATGCGCCTGATCTCGAGGCTGCGCGCATAGGCGGCATTGGCGCGGTCGCCCTGCTGCTCCAGGGTCTGGCGTGCGGCCGCGAGCGATTTGGTCGGCCAGCCGAGATCGCGCGCTGCGAGTGCGATCTCGGCCTCTGCGACGGTGCAGCGGGCGCGGGCCAGAACTGCCTTGGGGCCAAAGCTTCGCGCGGCCTGCCGCAGCAGCGCCTTCGCACGCCCGAAATCGCCAAGCCGCGCCATCGCGATGCCGCGCAGCGCCAGCGCCGGGGGATCATCGCGCAACGCAACCCGGTTCAATGCGCCGAGCGGATCGCCCGCAGCGAGTGCCTGCGCCGCCGCTGAGATCAGCGAGTCCATGCAAATCCCGCCATACTTGTCACTCCCGGCCCCTCCCGTACCGATCCTAGTCTGAGCTGCGGTCAACACGCAAAAGGATGACGATCATGACCATGCATATCACCGGGACGCGCGAAGATTGGTTGAAGGCCCGGCTCGACCTGCTGCAAGCCGAGAAGGAACTCACCCGCCGCAGCGACGAGTTGGCGGAGCGCCGCCAGGCCCTGCCATGGGTGCGCGTCGACAAGGCCTATCGCTTCGACACCGAGGACGGACCCGCCGCGCTGCCCGACCTGTTCAGGGGACGCTCGCAGCTGCTGGTCTATCACTTCATGTTCGGACCCGACTTCCAGGCCGGCTGCCCGTCCTGCTCGATGATCGCCGACGGCTTCAACGGCTTTTCGGTGCATCTCGCCAATCATGATGTGATGCTGTGGGCGGTGTCGCGCGCGCCGCTGGCCAAGCTGAAGGCCTACAAGGCGCGGATGGGCTGGACCTTCCCCTGGGCGTCGTCGGCGAGCAGCGACTTCAACTTCGACTTCAACGTCGCGATCACCGAGGAGCAGCAGCGCCAGGGCGGCACCGACTACAACTACCGCACCAGTCCTCCGCTCGGGGCTGGCGACGTGCCGGCGATGGTGGCGGAGATCGCCGCCGGCACCGGCACGGATGGCGCGACCTTCATGCGCGATCGGCCGGGCATGAGCGCCTTCATCCTTGAGGATGGTGCCGTCTATCACACCTATTCGGCCTATGCGCGCGGCCTCGACGGGCTATGGGGCGCCT
Source organism: Bradyrhizobium sp. SZCCHNRI20481 (assembly GCF_032485055.1). Lineage (NCBI taxonomy): Bacteria > Pseudomonadati > Pseudomonadota > Alphaproteobacteria > Hyphomicrobiales > Nitrobacteraceae > Bradyrhizobium > Bradyrhizobium sp. SZCCHNRI20481. Next base: position 55,346 of record NZ_JAUEUE010000016.1, on the reverse strand, counting down.
ATCAATGGCTCGATCGCGCACCCAAGGGCCGCAACGAGCAGGGCGTCTGGTGGCGTCGCCACGACGAATACGGCCAGCGCTGACCACGGAGCAGAGCCATGGCGTTCCTCCCGACCAGGATGCGCGCGATGCCCGACATCGCCAATGGTCTCCGCTTCGCTGCGGCGCCGACCTTCGCGCTGATGGCCGTGCTGAACGCCATGGCGCGTGACGGCCGGTCGGACGTGATCTGCACGGCCATGCCGGCGGGCGCGCCGCTCGGCGACATGACCGTGATGTATTTGCTGATGAGCGCGTTCCACCTCGTGCCATGGTTGAAGCGTATCGGCCGCTACCTTGCTATTCGAGCGAGCGGACGATGTGCTGCTTCAGCCGTTGCGCCGGCAGCGACAGACCCTTGACTTCGAGCAGCGCGATCTCGGTGTCCTTGAGATCCGGTAGGTCATGGCCGTCGAGCACGTGCAGGCCTGCCGGCACCATATCCTTCGGCAGCACCGCGAGCCCGAGCCCTGCCTTGACTGCGGCATGCGCGCCGGACAGGGCGGCGCAGGTGTAGGAGATGCGCCATGGCTTCCTCGCTCTGTCGAGCGCCGTGGTGGCGCGCTTGCGGTAGACGCAGGGCGGCGGCGACACCACCAGCGGCACCTTCGCGCCGTGATGCAGGAAGTCGCGGCTGCCTGACACCCATACCAGCGGCTCGCGCCAGACGCGCAGGCCCTTGGCGCGCACCGATGGCTCCTGCTTGACCAGCACCAGATCGAAATCGCCGGCGCGGAAGCGGTCGACCAGGTTGAGCGTCAGGTCGCAGGTGACTTCGAGCGCGACGGACGGATAGGCCTGGGCGAATCGCGCGAGCACCTCGGGCAGATGGCGGGTCGCGAAATCCTCCGGCGTCCCCAGCCGCACCACGCCGGTCATCATCGGCTCGCCGAACCGCGCCACCGCCTCGTCGTTCAGGTCGAGCAGCTTCTGCGCGTAGTCCAGGAACAGCTTGCCCTCGGTGGTCAGCGCCACCGCGCGCGGCGAGCGCTCCAGCAGCTTGGCGTTGACCGCGCTTTCGAGCCGCCCGATCTGCAGCGAGATCGTCGATTGCTGGCGTCCGAGCCGCTCGGCGGCCTGGGTGAAGCTGCCGAGCCGCGCGATGGTCGCGAAGGTGCGCACAAGGTCGATGTCGAGATTGGTCAGCGTCTTCGGCATGGGGCGGTCATGATTGAGAATTACAATGGTAAAGCTTTCAATTATCAATTTTACAAATTATCGCCCTTTGCTGCAAGTGCGGCCGGCGCCCATTGGGGGGCGCCCTTGGAGGGCGGAGGCCGGCACCGGAGGCCGTCCGCCCGATGCGGAGTAGGGCTTCATGGGGCTGACCGAACTTGCGTTTCAGAATCTGCTGTCGCCGATGGTGTTGTTCTTCGTGGTCGGCCTCGCCGCCGCGCTGGCGAAGTCCGATCTCACCGTACCTGAGGCGGTGGCGAAGCTGCTGTCGCTCTATCTCCTGATGTCGATCGGCTTCCGCGGCGGCGTCGAGGTCGCGCATCACGGCATGAGCTGGGATCTGGTCGCCGCGATCTGCGCCGGTATCCTGCTGTCCTATTTCACGCCGATCCTGGCCTATCTGCTGCTGACGCGAATGAGCCGGCTGTCGCCGGTGGACGCCGCGGCCGTGGCCGGACACTACGGCTCGATCTCGGCGGTGACATTTGCCGCCGTCACCGGCGCGCTCAATCTCGTGTCCCTGCCGTTCGCGGGCTACATGGTCGCGGTCGCGGCTGCGATGGAGACGCCCGCGATCGTGTCGGCGCTGCAGCTCGCGCGTCCGCATCGCAAGACCGAAGCGGGAGACGGGCATTCGATGTGGCGCGAGGTGATGCTGAACGGCTCCGTGGTCACTCTGCTCGGTGCCTTCGTGGTGGGCATGATCACCGGCACCAAGGGGCTCGCGACGGTGAAGCCGTTCCTGGTCGATCTCTTCCCAGGCTTCCTCTGCGTGTTCCTGCTGGACATGGGCTTGATCGCAGGCCGCGGCCTGCAGCACGGCCGCAAATATCTCAGCGTGCCGCTGTGCAGCTTCGCCGTGCTGATGCCGCTGATCGGCGCGGCGCTGGGCGCTCTGCTCGCGAGTGCCATCGGGCTATCGGCCGGCTCGGCCGCCGTGCTGATGACCCTCGCGGCCTCCGCGTCCTACATCGCCGTGCCCGCCGCGCTGCGGCTGGCGCTGCCGGAGGCCAATGCGGCGATCCCGCTCACGCTCTCGCTAGGGATCACCTTTCCGTTCAACCTGCTGGTCGGCATTCCGCTCTATATCGGCGCTGCGACGATGCTCGCCGGCGCCGTGAAATGAGGGAGGAGACGATGAAGACATTCGCCAAGAAGCGCATCGATCTGATCATCGAGATGCCGCTGCTGCGACGGGTCACCGAGCGCTTCGACCAGGCCGGCGTGACCGGCTATTCCGTGCTGCCGGTGATCGCCGGGCGTGGCCAGTCCGGCCCCTGGTCGGCCGGCGGCCAGGTCTCGGAGGTCGGCCAGATGGCGGCCATCATGTGCATCGTCGATGGCGGTCGCGTCGATGCCGTGCTCGATGCCGTCTTTGCCGTGGTCCAGCATCAGATCGGCCTCGTCACCGTGTCCGATGTCGAGGTGGTCAGGCCCGAGCGGTTCTGATCGGGGGGGATTACGCCTCCGCCGCTACCTTCAGCGCCTCGGCGCGGATCTCCTCGACCAGCCGCTCCTTGAGCGCCACGAACTCCGGCGAGGTCTTGACCTTGTAGGAGCGCGGATGCGGCAGCTCGATCTTGATGTCGGCCTTGATGCGGCCGGGCCGCGCGCTCATCACCAGCACCCGGCTGCCGAGGAAGATCGCCTCCTCGATGTCGTGGGTGACGAACAGCACCGTCTTCTGGTCGCGCTCCCAGATGCCGAGCAGCATCTCCTGCATCAGCACCCGCGTCTGGTTGTCGAGCGCGCCGAACGGCTCGTCGAGCAGCAGGATCTTCGGATCGTTGGCGAGAGCGCGCGCGATCGCGCAGCGTTGCTGCATGCCGCCGGACAGCTGCTTGGGCCAGTGGTTCTCAAAACCCTTCAACCCGATCTGATTGATGAAGCGGTCGGCGATCGCGTTGCGCTCGGCCTCGGATACGCCGCGCTCGCGCAGGCCGAAGGCGATGTTCTCGCGCACGCTGAGCCAGGGGAACAGCGTGTAGGACTGGAACACCATGCCGCGATCGGCGCCGGGGCCGGTCACCTCGCTGCCGTCGAGCAGCACCTTGCCGCTGCTCGGATGGTCGAGGCCGGCAACGATGCGCAGCAAGGTCGACTTGCCGCAGCCGGAGGGGCCGAGAATGGTGACGAAGTCGTTGGTGCCGATCGTGAGATCGACCGGCTCCAACGCGCGTGTCGGCGCATGGCCCTGGCGGGCCGGAAAGGTGCGCGTGACGTTGTCGATGACGAGCGTGGTCATGCGAGCTTCCACGGAAACAGCCAGGCGTTGAACGCCTTGAACAGGAAGTCCGAGATCAGCCCGATCAGGCCGATGACGATGATGCCGAAGATGATCTGTCCGGTGTTGAGCAACGCCTGGCTGTCGGTGATCATGTGGCCGATGCCGGAGGACGAGCCGATCAGCTCGGCGACGATGACGTAGGTCCAGGCCCAGCCGAGCACGAGGCGCAGGACCTCGGCGATATCAGGCGCAGCGGACGGCAGCAGCACCCGGCCGATGATGCCGCGGTCGCTGGCGCCCAGCGTATACGCAGCCTCGACGAGATCGCGCCTGGTATTGCCGACAGTCACGGTGATCATCAGGATGATCTGGAACACCGAGCCGATGAAGATGATCAGAAGCTTCTGGAGCTCGCCGATGCCGGCCCACAGGATCAACAGCGGAATGAAAGCGGAGGCGGGCAGATAGCGCGCGAAGGACACGAACGGCTCGAGGAACGCCTCGATCGGCTTGTAGGCGCCCATCAACAGGCCGAGCGGAACGGCGATGACGGAAGCGAGCACGAAGCCGCCGACGACGCGCCAGACGGTCATGCCGATATCATAGAGGAAGCCGAACTTGGTCAGCAGATCCCAGCCCTCGTGCAGCATGGTCAGGGGATCGGCGAGGAACGTCTTCGGCACATAGCCGCCGAACGTCGCCAGCGACCACGCGGCGACGAACACGACGAAGAAGCCGAGGCCGAGCGCGGTTCTCGATCTGGCGCTGACGGGGTCGAGGGGACGGATCACGGATCAGGCTTTCGCGTTGGATGCAGCCCGCGAAGGATTGCGGGCTGCGGATGGTGAGTCTGAAAGAGCTCGGAGTACCCTGCTCATTGTTGGGCAAGATGCATCAACGCCGTCACTGCGAGGAGCGAAGCGACGAAGCAATCCAGAGGTCGCACTCTGGGCCCTGGATTGCTTCGCTTCGCTCGCAATGACGGATTGTGCGGGGCGGGCTTTACTTGATGAAGCTCGCATCATACAGATCCTCGATTTTCGGGATCTGCTTGATGATGCCAACCTCGAGCAGGAGCTCGGCGGCCTCCTTGTTGAAGGTCTTGAACTCCGTCTCGAAGAACTTCTGGCTCGCCGCCTTGTCCTGCCAGCGCAGATACTTTGCCGAGTTGCCGAACTGCTCGCCACTCTGCTTCACATCCGCGCCCATGATCTCGTACGCCTTGGCCTGGTCCTTGGCGATCATGTCGAGCGCCTCGTAGTAGCTGTCGGCGAGCGCCTTGGCGGCCTTTGGGTTCTCAGTCAGGAACTTCGGCGTGCAGCCGAACGTATCCATCACCATTGGATAGTCCAGCGTGGTCGCGATGATCTTGCCCTTGTCGGGAGCGGTGCGCACCGTCGACAGATACGGCTCGTAGGTCATCGCCGCATCGTTCTGGCCGGCGACGAAGGCCTGCGCGGCGGCGGCCGGCTCCAGGTTCACGATGGTGACGTCCTTTACCGTGAGGCCGTTCTTCTTGAGCATCCAGGCCAACCCGAAATAGGGCGAGGTGCCGGGTGCAGACGCGGCGACGGTCTTGCCCTTCAGGTCCTTGATGGAAGCGATGTCGTTGCGCACGGCCATGCCGTCGGCGCCGTAGCTCTTGTCGAGCTGGAAGATCTGCTTGGTGGCGACGCCGTTGGCGTTCCAGGAGATCCAGGTCTCGACCGTAGTTGCCGCGCACTGCACGTCGCCGGCGGCGATCGCGAGGTGGCGATCCTTCTGCGGGATCTTCTTGATGGTGACGTCGAGGCCGTTCTTCTTGAAGATGCCGGCTTCCTTCGCCAAGGTCAGCGGCGCGAAGCCGGTCCAGCCGGAAATGCCGATGCCGACCTTGACGTCATCGGCGTAGGCGGTCGTCGAAGTCAGGAGCGCGGCCGTTACTGCAAGTAGCCCGAATCTGCGCATCGTCATCGTCCTTTGCGGTGGGAGGAAACTGGTCGCGCGGCTCGCGCGCCGTCAAGGCTGCGCGGTCCGCCTGCGTCTGCAAGCGTGCTTGCAAATCTCGTGCTCAGGCCGGGCGCGCTTGATCGTTTCATTCGCTGCCCCTGAACCGCGCCACAAGCCGATGCTGCTCGCCGGGATAGACCAGCCGCACCGCTGTGAGCGGCTGGTTCTGGCGCCAGGTGTGCCGCTCGATCACGAGGCAGGGTGCGCCGATCGCGATGTCGAGCCCATCGGCGATCGCCTCGTCGGCGACGATGGCGCTGATCGCATGCTCCGCTTCGGTCCATGGCACGTGATGTAGCAGCCAGGAGCCGGGCGGATCGACCTTGAAATTGGCCTTGGCCGCGTCGGGGACGGCATCGAGGTCGATCAGGCGATCCTCGATCGCGAATGGCAAATTGTCGGCGCTGTGCCGGCAGCGGATCGCGATCACCTTGCATGGCGTCTTGACGCCGAGGCGCTCGCGATCGGCCGCGTTGGCGGTGCGGCGCGTCGATGAGATCAGCTCGTAGCCATAGGCGCGGCCGAGCGCGCCGATCTCGGCGCGGATGTCGGGGATCTTCAGCACGGCCGACAGGAATTGCGGTCGCCGCACGAAAGTGCCGGCGCGCCGCCGCCGCTCGATCAGGTCGGCCTGGGCAAGCTCCGACAGCGCCTTGTTCACGGTCATGCGCGAGCAACCATAGTGCTCCATGATCTCGTGCTCGAACGGGATGCGATGGCCCGGCGGCCATTCGCCGGTGAGGATGCGGCGCTCGATGTCCTGCCGGATCGTCTTGTAGAGCGTGCCGGTTGCCTGCTTGGCGCTGTCATCGGCGAGGCTCATGCGAGCAGCCTCCGCACGGCTCTGTTGAAGCCGCGCCGGGCCGTGTCGCGCGAACGATGGTGGCCGCCCTGGACGACCTTGGCGCCGCCGGCCCAGACGCAGTCGATCGCGTCGTTCGACGTCGCGAAGATCCAGCCGTCGAGCAGCGCATCTTGCGTCCGCCCCGCGAGCGAAGGATGCGTCAGATCGAACGTGACGATGTCGGCACGGCCGCCCACCTGCAGCCCGGCGAGAGATTGCGCCAGCGCCTGCGCGCCGCCGGCGAGCGCGGCATCGAGAAGCGTGCGGCCCGTCGACGCATCCGGACTTGACGTCAGCACGTTGCGCTCGCGATGCGTCAGCCGCTGGCCGTATTCGAGCTGGCGCAACTCATCGCTAACGCCGACCAGCACGTTCGAGTCGGTGCCTACGCCGATGCGTCCACGCGCGCGCAAGAAGTCGCGCGCCGGGAAGATGCCGTCGCCGAGGCTGGCTTCGGTGATGGGGCAAAGGCCGGCCGTCGCGCCGCTGCTCGCGAGTGCCGCCGTTTCATCCGGCGTCATGTGCGTCGCGTGGATCAGGCACCAGCGAGCATCGACGGCATGATGATCGAGCAGCCATTGCACGGGACGCTGCGCCGACCAGGCCAGGCAGTCCTCGACCTCCTTGACCTGCTCGGCGGCGTGAATGTGGATCGGGCCGCCGTCCGCAAGCGGCAACAGCGTGCTCAGCTCATCCGGCGCGACGGCGCGCAGGCTGTGCGGCGCGATGCCGAGATTGGCGCCGGCAAGAGTGCTGATAGCCCTGCGCGACGCCGCGAGCAGCCTCTCGAAGCGATCGACATCGCAGATGAAGCGCCGCTGTCCCTCATGCGGCGCGGCGCCGCCGAACCCGCCATGCGCATAGAAGCTCGGCAGCAGCGTCAGGCCGATGCCGGATGATTGAGCTGCACCGGCGATGCGCACCGCCATCTCGGCGATGTCGGCGTAAGGCGTGCCATCGCGATCATGATGCAGATAATGGAATTCGCCGACCCGCGTAAAACCGCGCTCCAGCATCTCGACATAGAGCAGCGTCGCGACCGCCTCGACATCGTCAGGGCTCATCGCCAGCGCGAAGCGATACATCGTCTCGCGCCAGGTCCAGAACGTGTCGGTGGAAGGACCGCTGATCTCGGCAACCCCTGCCATGCCGCGCTGGAACGCGTGACTGTGCAGGCTGGCGATGCCGGGGATCGCGACCTCATGTTGCTCGTCGGCGGAGGTCGGAGGCACGCCCGCGGTGACCGACGCGATTGTGCCGTTGCTGATGACGACCTGCACGTCCTCGGCCCAACCCTTGGGCAGAAGCGCGGATGCGAAGTGCAGTGACGCCATGATCGATAAGCCCGCTGGACAGGACGGCGGAAGCGAGTTTATGTATAGACATATCGCCCGTCAAGCTTTCGTGAAGTTGGGAGGCAGCAGCATGGCCGAGCGCTTCGATCGGATCTGGCACAATGCGCGGCTCGCGACGCTGCGCGAGGGGCAGCCGGGCCTCGGCGTGATCGAGCAGGGCGTGGTGGCCGCGCGCGGCGGCCGCATCGCCTTTGCCGGCCCGCAGTCCGATTTTCCAGCCAATGCGGATGCGCCCGAGCGCATCGATTGCGAGGGCCGCTGGATCACGCCGGGCCTCGTCGATTGTCACACCCATCTCGTCTACGGCGGCGACCGCGCCCATGAGTTCGAGCTGCGCTTGGCGGGCGCGAGCTATGAGGAGATCGCCCGTGCTGGCGGCGGCATCGTCTCGACCGTCGCTGCAACGCGCGCCGCCAGCGAGGAGGCGCTGGTTGCAAGCGCTCTGCCGCGGCTCGATGCACTGCTCGCCGAGGGCGTCACCACGATCGAGATCAAGTCCGGCTATGGCCTGGAAACCGCAACCGAGCTGCGGCAATTGTCCGCAGCCCGCGCGCTCGGCAGCAGGCGGCCGGTCGGCGTGCGCACCAGCTTTCTCGGCGCCCACGCGCTGCCGGTGGAGGCTGGCGGCGACAAGGACCGCTACATCGATCTCGTCTGCAATGAGATGCTGCCGGCGGTCGCAAGGTCGTGCCTCGCCGATGCCGTCGATGCGTTCATGGAAAACATCGCCTTCTCTCACGCGCAAACGTCGCGGGTATTTGCTGCGGCGAAAGCGCTCGGCCTGCCGGTCAAGCTGCATGCCGACCAACTGTCCAATCTCGGTGGCGCTGCGCTCGCCGCCGAATTCGGCGCGCTGTCGGCCGATCATCTCGAGCACACCGACGATGCCGGCGCCGCCGCGATGGCGCGCGCCGGCACGGTCGCAGTGCTGCTGCCCGGCGCCTACTACTTCATCCGCGAGACGCAGAAGCCGCCGGTCGAGCTGTTCCGCAAACATGGCGTGAGGCTGGCCCTCGCCACCGACTGCAATCCAGGCTCGTCGCCTTTGACCTCGCTGCTTCTCACAATGAACATGGCCGCGACCTTGTTTCGCATGACCGTCGACGAGTGTCTTGCCGCAGTGACGCGCGAAGGCGCCCGCGCACTTGGTCTGTCGGCTGAGACCGGCACGCTCGACGCCGGCAAATGGTGCGATCTCGCGATCTGGGACATCCGCCGTCCCGCGGAGCTGGTCTACCGCATGGGCTTCAATCCCCTGCATCAGCGCGTCTGGAGGGGCCGATGAGCACCATCATTGCAGCGCCGGGCCGCATCGGCCTGTACGATCTCGCGCAGATCTACGCCGGAGCCGCGGTCGCGCTCGAGCCTTCCTATTGGCCTGACGTCGAGGCGGCGGCCGCGATCGTCGCCAAGGCGGCGCAAGGCGCCGAGCCGGTCTATGGCATCAATACCGGTTTCGGCAAGCTGGCCTCGAAGCGCATCCCGCCCGATCAGACCGCGCAGCTCCAGCGCAATCTGATCCTCTCGCATTGCTGCGGCGTCGGCCCGGCGACGCCCGAGCCGGTCGTGCGGCTGATGATGGCGCTGAAGATCATCTCGCTCGGCCGCGGCGCCTCGGGCGTGCGGCGCGAGATCATCGAGCAGCTCCAGGCGATGCTGGCGCACGGCGTGTCTCCGTTCGTGCCGCAGCAGGGCTCCGTCGGCGCCTCCGGCGATCTGGCGCCGCTCGCGCACATGACGGCGGTCATGATCGGCGAGGGCCAGGCCTTCCACGATGGCCGGCTGGTGCCCGGGCGCGAGGCGCTGGCGCACGCCGGCCTGACGCCGGTCACGCTCGGGCCGAAAGAAGGCCTCGCGCTGATCAACGGGACGCAGTTCTCGACGGCCTATGCGCTCGCTGGCCTGTTGCGCGCGCATGATCTGCTCAACGCCGCGCTGGTGGCCGGCGCGCTGTCGGTCGATGCCGCGATGGCCTCGACCGCGCCGTTCCGCCCCGAGATCCAGGCGCTGCGCGGTCATCCCGGTCAGATCGAAGCTGGCCGCGTGCTGACGGAGCTGCTCGACGGCAGCGCCATCCGCCTGTCGCATCTGGAAGGCGACGAACGCGTGCAGGATCCGTATTGCCTGCGCTGCCAGCCGCAGGTCGCAGGCGCCGCGCTCGATCTGTTGACGCAGTCGGCGCGCACACTGGTGATCGAGGCCAATGCCGTCACCGACAATCCGCTGGTGCTGGTCGGGACCGGCGAGATCATCTCCGGCGGCAACTTCCATGCCGAGCCGGTGGCGTTCGCTGCGGACCAGATCGCGCTGGCGCTGTCCGAGCTCGGCGCCATCAGCGAGCGGCGCATCGCCACGCTGGTCGATCCCGCGCTGAATTTCGGCCTGCCGCCGTTCCTCACGCCGGAGCCGGGACTGAACTCCGGCTTCATGATCGCCGAGGTGACGGCGGCGGCTTTGTTCGCCGAGAACAAGCAGCGCGCGCTGCCATGCTCGATCGACTCCACGCCGACCAGCGCCAACCAGGAAGACCACGTCTCGATGGCCGCGCATGCGGCGCGGCGGCTGCACGACATGGCTGACAATCTCGCTGCTATCATCGGCATCGAGCTGCTCGTCGCCGCCCAAGGCATCGAGCTGCGAGCGCCGCACGGCACCAGCGCGGCGCTGTCTGCTGTCATTGCCGCGCTTCGCGCGCATGTGCCGGCGCTGGTGCACGACCGCTACATGGCCGACGATCTCGCCAAGGCGGCCGCGCTCGTCGGTGGCGGTGTGCTGGCCACGGTTGCAACGCATGCACTCGGACGCGATCCGTTTCCCAAGCTTGGATGAGAGGGACCCATGAACCGACGCCTGGACAATGCGCGGGTGATCCGCGCCCCCATTGGCAGCGACATCAGCGCCAAGAGCTGGCTCACCGAAGCGCCCTTGCGCATGCTGATGAACAATCTCGATCCTGATGTGGCAGAGAAGCCGAGCGAACTGATCGTCTATGGCGGCATCGGCCGCGCCGCGCGCGACTGGGACAGTTTTGATCGCATCGTTGCCTCCTTGCGCAAGCTCGAAGCCGATCAGACGCTCGTGGTGCAGTCCGGCAAGCCGGTCGGCATCTTCCGTACGCACCCGGATGCGCCGCGCGTGCTGATCGCCAACTCCAACATCGTGCCGCATTGGGCGACGCTCGATCATTTCAACGCGCTCGATAAAATGGGCCTGATGATGTACGGCCAGATGACGGCCGGCTCCTGGATCTATATCGGCAGCCAGGGCATCGTGCAGGGCACCTATGAGACCTTCGTCGAGGTCGGCCGCCGTCACTACAATGGTGATCTCGCTGGCAAGTGGATCCTGACCGCGGGCCTCGGCGGCATGGGCGGCGCGCAGCCGTTGGCCGCCACGATGGCGGGCGCGTCGATGCTCGCCGTCGAATGCCAGCCGAGCCGCATCGAGATGCGGCTGCGCACCGGCTATCTCGATCGCCAGGCGGCCACGCTCGACGAGGCGCTGGCACTGATGGCCGAGGCCGCCAACACCAAGAAGGCGGTGTCCGTCGGCCTGCTTGGCAACGCCGCCGAGATCTTCCCGGAGCTCGTGCGCCGCGGCGTGCGCCCCGACATCGTCACCGACCAGACCAGCGCGCATGATCCGATCAACGGCTATCTGCCGAAGGGCTGGACGCTGGCCGAGTGGGAGGCCAAGCGCGCGTCGGAGCCGAAGGCCGTCGAGCAGGCGGCGAAGACCTCGATGGTCGGCCACGTCCAGGCGATGCTGGATTTCCACGCCATGGGCATCCCGACGCTCGACTACGGCAACAACATCCGCCAGATGGCGAAGGACATGGGCCTCGCCAACGCGTTCGATTTTCCGGGCTTCGTGCCGGCGTATATTCGCCCGTTGTTCTGCCGCGGCATCGGTCCGTTCCGCTGGGCTGCGCTGTCGGGCGATCCGCAAGACATCTACAAGACCGACGCCAAGGTGAAGGAGCTGCTGCCGGACAACAAGCACCTGCACAACTGGCTCGACATGGCGAGGCAGCGCATCAAGTTCCAGGGGCTGCCGGCGCGGATCTGCTGGGTGGGGCTCGGCGATCGTCATCGCCTCGGGCTTGCGTTCAACGAGATGGTCGCCCGTGGCGAATTGAAGGCCCCGATCGTGATCGGGCGCGACCATCTCGACTCCGGCTCGGTCGCGAGCCCGAACCGCGAGACTGAGGCGATGAAGGACGGCTCGGATGCCGTTTCGGACTGGCCGCTGCTCAACGCGCTCCTGAATTGCGCGAGCGGCGCGACCTGGGTGTCGCTGCATCATGGCGGCGGGGTTGGCATCGGGTATTCGCAGCATGCCGGCATGGTGATCGTCGCCGATGGCACGGCCGACGCCGCGCGGCGGCTGGAGCGCGTGTTGTGGAACGATCCGGCCACCGGCGTGATGCGCCATGCCGATGCCGGCTACGAGGACGCTATCGCGTGCGCCGAGGCCTACGGCCTCGACCTGCCGAGCCTGGCACGCTGAGGGCGTGCATTCCTCACGGGTTGAAGTGCGGCCCCTGATTGTGATCTCATGCTGACAACGCGACGGGAACTCGTCGCGGTGCAGGGGAAGCTCATGGGGATCGCCTTCCGTTCTCGGCCATCGTCGGCCAGGACGAAATGAAGCTGACGCTGATGATCGCTGTCGTCGATCCGAAGGTCGGCGGCGTGCTGGCCTTTGGCGATCGCGGCGCCGGCAAGTCGACCGCGGTCCGCGCGCTCGCAGCGGGCAACTAGCTCCCCTTTTCGGTTTCCTCGTCGTCGCTTTCTTCTGGTTGGCTGAGGTCATACCGATCGAGCTTGGCGTAAAGGCTTTGGCGGCTGAGACCAAGAATTTCGGCGGCCGACGTCCGATTCCCATTGGCGAGCTCGAGCGCCGCACGGACGTAATGCTGTTCAACGACCTCGACCGTGCTCTTCACCAGCTTGCGCAGCGGAGTCTTGCCGACGGATTCGTTCAGGGCGGCCAGCGCGACCCTGAGGTTGTCATGCTCCGCAGTCGGCAACAGCCGCCTGGCGACATTGCGCAGCACCAGCGCAATCCGGGGATGGCCGTCCAGACCATAGGCCGCAGCCGAGATCTCGACCTCCGTTTCGGTGCCGAGCTCGCCTTGGATGGTCGTGGATAGCAGCCGAACGGTGCCGTGGCGCTCGACGTTGGAGATCAGGACCGAAAGGTCGGCGCCCGGGCGCGTCAACCAGCGGCTCAGCTTCTCGCCGATGACCGCCTCCGTCGACCCGATCTCGACCAGTTCCAGAAACGCGCGATTCGCGCGCTTGATGGCACCGCCGCCGTCGATGCTGATGACGGCGTCGGGGAGGCTGTCGATCAGCGCTTCGGGATTGTCCGGCACGAGGCCAGGCTGCGCAGCCTTGCCGATCGGCGCCATCTGCAGCAGGAACATCGGCCCGGTATTGCTGGTCATCAGGGATCCCCTGAGCATCCAGGGGACGGCCTCTGCGCCGAGATGGACCACGATGCCGGGCGCCTTGCCCTGGTCGCGCACGCGTCTCAGCATCTGTTCAACCAGCTCGCGGTCAGTGGCTGGAATCTCCTGCAGAAACTCGCGGCCGACCAGATTGTCCCTGCGGCGGCCGGATGCCCCCAGCGCGGAGGCCGCGGTCCGGTTGGCTTCGACGATGCGCAGATCCCGGACCTTCGTCAGCAGTACGGCCTCGTTGGAATCCTCGATCACGAGCCGGTAGCGCGTTTCGATCTCGCGCAGCTTCCAATAGTCGCGCTCGATGGTCTGCTGGGCCGAGATCAGCCGGGCCTGCAGCTCGGCCACGGCCTGCAGGTTCTTGCCGATCGCGAGCATGCCAGCCCGACCGCCGAGCAGTACAGTCGTGAATTCCATCGGAAGTTCGAGGCCGCTGGGGAAGCGCTGCGTGATCTGGCGGAATGCGGAAATGCCGGTCCGCTTGGTGTCCTGCATGATGCGTTCGATCTTCTCGCTCGCACCGTCGACGATCTCGGACCAAGGACGGCCAAGCCACACGTCGACATTTTCGGATGACATGTTGGGAGACAGCGTCGCCTCACGGATCACGCCGTCCATGTCGAGCAGTAATGTCACGTCGGCGCGTGGACCGTGAAATTCGGCCATGGTCTAGGCACCCGTTGGAGACGCTCAAGGACCACGGCCGACGCCGTCGGCGCCCATCTTGAAGGCGCTAGGTCGCATCCCGCTAACGTCTTGAGAGACTCGACAGTCCATGCTGCGCCCTCAGTGTCAAGGCTTATTTACAAGCACATACTTCCAACGGTATCCCTGCGCCTGCCGCATGTTCAAACTGCGGCTTGACCGCTCATTTTCAGCAATCATTTCACCGACACATGGCATGACAAGTATTCATCGCACTAATCACTGTAAGGGATAGCTGCGCGAGGATTCGGAAAATCGGGACAACGCAGGATGCTGAGAGCGGGTGTGGTTGCGACGGTCGTGTTGGCAATTTCGGCCGACGGCACTCTCGGCGATCTGGGCCGAGATGGGGCTGGCGCAGGCCGCGTGAGGTCTGGTGCGCGCACATCGAAGTGCGCGCGCACGGTGCCACCACGCCGGTCCCTCACCGTGCCGTCAACGGGGCAGGAACCGTGCGCCCTCCTTGCCGAGGAAATCCAGCATGGCCTGCGCCGGCGGCAGCAGCAGCTTGTCGGCGCGCCGTACCGCATGCCATTGCCGGATCACGGGCAGTCCGGGCACCTTCAAGGTGACCAGGCGGCCCTCGGAGAGCTCGTGCGACACCGTGTGCTGCGAGATGAAGGCGATGCCGAGGCCGGCGATGACGGCCTGCTTGATGGTCTCGTTGCTGTCCATCTCCATGCTGGTCTTGAGATGCAGACCGTGCTTCTCCAGGAAGGTCTCCATCAGCATGCGGGTTCCCGAGCCGCTCTCGCGCGTGATGAACACCTCGCCCGCGAGCTCTGCGGCCGCGATCCGTTTTCGGCGCGCGAGCCGGTGCCCCGCCGGCGCGACGATGACATGCGGATGCTTGCCCATCGGCCGCATGTCGACGGGAATGTCCGCCGGCGGCCGTCCCATGATGGCGATGTCGAGATCGTATCCTCTGAGCGCTTCGCGGATGGTGTCGCGATTGCCGATCCGCAGGGTGACGTCGATCTTGGGGAACCGTCGCGAGAATTCCGCTATGGCGAAGGGAACGAAATATTTCGCCGTGCTGACCGCGCCGATCGCGACCCTGCCGCCGCTGCGCCCCGCCAAAATGTCGAGCGCCTGCTCGCAATCCTGCAGCGCCGCCTCGACGCGTTCGGCCAGCGCCAGCACGCTGCGTCCGGCTTCGGTGAGAATCATGCCGTCGGTGGTGCGCTGGATCAGCGGCAGGCCGGCGAGCTCCTGAAGGTTGCGAATTTGCAGCGTGACCGCAGGCTGCGTCAGGTGAAGACGGCCGGCCGCGGAGGTGACCGATCCGGACTCCTGCACGGCTGCGAGCGCGCGCAGCTGGCGAATGGTGAGGTCGCGTGAGAAGCGCCGGCTCATGGAACCCTCGATATAAGGAAAACTTTTGTCGATCCAAAGATAATGAAATTTCCCTAATCACGCAAACCGGGCCTTGATGGGGGTGCGGCACGACCCCTTCGTGCCGCACGCATCAAGCTCTCCAAAGAATGGGCTGATGGCAAGGGAGTGGCCCATGGATCATCATCAGACATTGCAGGCACATCTGGCGGCGCAGGGTGCCGACGCCGACTGTGCCGCGGTCATCGAGGCTCTGGCCGAGGCGGCGCGCGAGCTCGCGCGGCAGATCGCTATCGCGCCGCTGTCCGGCGTCGACGAAGGCGCCGCCACCGTGAACGCCGACGGCGACGTCCAGAAGGCGCTCGACATCGTCGCCGACAATCTGATGCGGGATGCGCTGCGCCGGGCTCCTGTCGCCGGCATCCTGTCCGAAGAGGTCGATCGGCCGGAAACGGTCAACGCTGCTGCCCCACTTTGCGTGGCGATCGACCCGCTCGACGGCTCCTCGAACCTGCAGAACAACATCTCGGTCGGCACCATCTTCTCGATCCGGCCGCGCGGCCGCGACGTGCTCTCCAGCTTCTTCGAGCCCGGCACCGCGCAGCGTGCCGCCGGCTTTTTCGTCTACGGACCGCAGACCTGCCTGGTGCTCGCGATCGACCGCCGCGTCGATCTCTACGTCCTGCATCCGACCTTGCACGAGTTCATGCTCGCCAAGTCCGGAATCCGCATCCCGCAGGATACGCCGGAGTTCGCCATCAACGCCTCGAACCGCCGGCACTGGAGCGGGACGGTGCGCAACTATGTCGACGAATGCCTGGCGGGCGCCGCGGGCCCGCGCGGCCGCGACTTCAACATGCGTTGGATCGCCTCGCTGGTCGCCGAGGCCTATCGCATCCTGATGCGCGGCGGCGTGTTCCTCTATCCGGCCGACTCCCGCCCCGGCTATCGTGAGGGCCGGCTGCGGCTGGTCTACGAGGCGCATCCGATGGCGCTGATCATGGAATGGGCCGGCGGCTCGGCCTCGAGCGGCCGTTCGCGCATTCTCGAACTGTCGGCGCGCTCGCCGCATCAGCGCGCGCCGCTGATCATGGGCGACGTTCGCCTTGTTCGTGACGTCGACCAGCTGCACGAGGGTGTCGAGCCGCTGTTCGAAACCAGCGATGCGCCCCTGTTCGCGCGGCGCGGCCTGTTCCGCTGAGCCTGCCTGCCGAACGCGCCTTCCGGAGAAAAGTCATGTCACGTCGTCATCCCATCATCTCGATCACGGGCTCGTCGGGCGCCGGCACCACGTCCGTCAAGAAGACCTTCGAGAACATCTTCCGCCGCGAGAACGTCAAGGCGGCCTACATCGAGGGCGATGCCTTCCATCGCTACAATCGCGAGGAGATGCGCCGCAAGATGGTCGAGGAGGCCGAACTCGGCAACAAGCACTTCAGCCATTTCAGCCCCGACACCAACCTGTTCGAGGAGCTCGAGAAGACCTTCCGCGATTACTCCGAGACCGGCACGGGCATGACGCGCCACTACGTCCATGACGAGGAGGAGGCGCGGCTCTACGACACAAGGCCCGGCAACTTCACCGACTGGACGCGGCTGCCGGAAGAGTCCGATCTTCTGTTCTACGAAGGCCTGCATGGCGCTGTCGTCACCGAGACGGTCAACATTGCCCAGCATGCGGACCTCAAGATCGGTGTCGTTCCGGTCATCAATCTCGAATGGATCCAGAAGCTGCACCGCGACCGTGCCTCGCGCGGCTATACCACCGAGGCGGTCACCGACACAATCCTGCGGCGCATGCCGGACTATGTGAACTACATCATTCCGCAGTTTTCCGAGACCGACATCAACTTCCAGCGTGTACCGACGGTCGACACGTCGAATCCCTTCATCGCGCGCTGGATTCCCACGCCCGACGAGTCGATGGTCGTCATCCGCCTGAAGAATCCGCGCGGCATCGACTTTCCCTATCTGCTCTCGATGATCCAGGGCAGCTTCATGTCGCGCGCGAATTCGATCGTGATCCATGGTTCCAGGCTCGATCTCGCCATGCAGCTCATTCTCACCCCCATGATCATGCAACTGATGGACCGAAAGAGGCGCACGCTATGACCGCCACCGCCGTGCAGACGCTGGCCCCCAAGACTGATAGCAAGACCGATATCAAGGCCGATCCCAGCCATGCGGAGATGGCGAATGCCATCCGCTTCCTCGCGATCGACGCCGTCGAAAAGGCGAAGTCGGGCCACCCCGGCATGCCGATGGGCATGGCCGATGTCGCCACTGTGCTGTATCAGCGCTTCCTGAAGTTCGATCCCGCCGATCCGGCCTGGCCCGATCGCGACCGGTTCGTGCTGTCGGCCGGACACGGCTCTATGCTGCTCTATGCGCTGCTGCATCTGACCGGCTACGAGGCGGTCACGATCGATGAGCTGAAGAAGTTCCGGCAATGGGGCGCCAAGACGCCCGGGCATCCGGAATATGGCCACACGCCGGGCGTCGAGACCACGACCGGTCCGCTGGGGCAGGGCATCGCGACGGCGGTCGGCATGGCGCTCGCCGAGCGCCTGATGAACGCGCGCTATGGCAACGATCTGGTCGATCACTACACCTATGTGATCGCCGGCGACGGCTGCCTGATGGAGGGCATCAGTCACGAGGCGATCTCGCTCGCGGGGCATCTCAAGCTGAATCGTTTGATCGTGCTGTTCGACGACAACGGCATCTCGATTGACGGATCGACCGGGCTGGCATGCTCCGACGATCAGCTCGCGCGCTTTGCCGCCTCTGGCTGGGCGACCTGCCGCATCGACGGCCATGATCCGGAAGCGATTGCTGCGGCGATCGCGGCTGCGCGGCAGAGCGATCGTCCCAGCATGATCGCGTGCCGGACGACGATCGGCTTCGGTTCACCCGGACGGCAGGGCTCGGAGAAGGCGCATGGCGCGCCGCTTGGGCCGGAGGAGGTCGAGAAGACCCGCGCGGCACTGCACTGGCCCCACCGTCCGTTCGAGGTGCCGGCCGACGTGGTGGTGAGCTGGCGCGAGATCGGCGCGCGCGGCCGCAGCGTGCGCCAGGCCTGGAAGGAGCGTGCGCGCAAGCTGTGCACCGCGGACCGGTCGCCCTGCCACGACGCGCTGAACAAGAAGCTTCCAGCCGCCTATACCGAGCGCATGGCGCAGTTCATCGCGCAGCTCACGGCCGAGCGGCCGAAGATCGCCACCCGCCAGGCCTCGCAGAACGTCATCGATGTCATTGCGACGGTGCTGCCCAATCTGCTCGGTGGCTCGGCGGATCTCACTCACTCCAACCTCACGAAGGCAAAGACGCACAAGTCCGTCACGCCCGCGACCATGGACGGCAACTACATCCACTATGGCGTGCGCGAGCATGCGATGGCCGCGGCCATGAACGGCATCGCGCTGCATGGCGGCTTCATTCCCTATGGCGGCACCTTCCTCGCGTTCGCCGACTACAGCCGGCCGGCGATTCGCCTGGCCGCGCTGATGGGCATCCGCGTCATCCACGTGATGACCCACGATTCCATCGGCCTCGGTGAGGACGGCCCGACGCATCAGCCGGTCGAGCATGTCGCGAGCTTGCGGGCCATTCCGAACCTCCTGGTATTCCGCCCGGCCGACGCGGTCGAGACGGCGGAAGCCTGGGATTGCGCGCTGCGTGCGGAGACCTCGCCGTCGGTGCTGTGCCTGTCGCGGCAGGCGCTGCCGGCGTTCCGCACCGAGGCATCGGATCACAACAAGGTAGCGCTCGGCGCCTACGTGGTCATCGAGCCCGAGGCCGGTCGCGACGTGACTTTGATTGCGACCGGCTCGGAGGTGGCCATCGCGCTGGAGGCGGCCAAGCTGCTGGCGGCCGAAGGCGTCCAGGCGGCGGTGGTGTCGGCGCCGTGCTTCGAATTGTTCCGCAAGCAGTCGGCAGAGTATCGCGCCGAGGTGCTCGGCCATGCGCCACGCATCGGGGTCGAAGCTGCGATCGAGGGCGACTGGGCGCGCTGGCTCGGTGATGCCGGCGAGTTCGTCGGCATGCAGGGCTTTGGCGCCTCGGCGCCGGCCGAGGTGCTGTACCGCGAATTCGGCATCACGCCTGCGGCGGTCGCCGATGCGGCCATGCGCAACATCATCCGGGCGCGGGCTTCCTGAGCCGCGTCACAGAATAGAACATCGAAACAGGGACGGAGATCAACATGGCGCGGATCACGCTCAGACAATTGCTGGACCATGCTGCCGAGCGCAGCTATGGCGTGCCGGCTTTCAACATCAACAACATGGAGCAGGGGCTCGCGATCATGGAGGCGGCCGCGGCGGTCGACGCCCCCGTGATCATCCAGGCCTCGCGCGGCGCGCGCTCCTATGCCGGCGACATCATGCTGTCGAAGATGATCGACGCGCTGGAGGAGATGTATCCGCAGATTCCGCTCTGCCTGCACCAGGACCACGGCAACGACGAGGCGACCTGCGCCACCGCGATCAAGTACGGCTTCACCTCTGTCATGATGGACGGGTCGCTCAAGGCCGACGCCAAGACCGCGGCTGACTACGACTACAATGTCGACATCACCCGCCGTGTCACTGACATGGCGCATTGGGTCGGCGCCTCGGTCGAGGGCGAACTCGGCGTGCTCGGCTCGCTCGAGCATGGCGGCGGCGAGCAGGAGGATGGTCATGGCCTCGAGGGCAAAGTCAGCCGCGAGCAGCTGCTGACCGATCCGGACCAGGCCGTGGATTTCGTCCGCGCCACCAAGGTCGATGCGCTGGCGATCGCGATGGGCACCTCGCACGGCGCCTACAAGTTCTCGCGCAAGCCGGACGGCGAGATCCTCGCCATGAACGTGATCGAGGAGATCCATCGCCGGCTGCCGAACACGCATCTGGTGATGCACGGCTCGTCCTCGGTGCCCCAGGCGCTGCAGGACATGTTCAACCAGTTCGGCGGCGAGATGCCGCAGACCTGGGGCGTGCCGGTCGAGGAGATCGTGCGCGGCATCCGCCACGGCGTCCGCAAGGTCAATATCGACACCGACTGCCGGCTGGCGATGACCGCGATCTTCCGCAAGGTCGGCGCGTCGTCGAAGGTCGAGTTCGATCCGCGCAAGTTCCTGAAGCCCGCGATGGATTCGATGCGCGAGTTGTGCCGCGAGCGGTTCGAGCAGTTCGGCGCTGCCGGCAATGCGTCCAGGATCAAGGTCATTCCGCTCGCCGAAATGGCCAAGCGCTACCGCTCCGGCGCACTCGATCCGCGAGTTGGGGGAATGACTGAAGCTGCCTGACATCCACGGCGATAACGAACATTCAGGAGGAACACATGAACGACCCATCGATCACGGTGCGCGGCAAGGATCGCTACAAGTCCGGCGTCATGGAATACAAGCGCATGGGCTATTGGGAGCCGTCCTATCAGCCAAAGGACACCGACGTGATCGCGCTGTTCCGCGTCACGCCGCAGGACGGTGTCGATCCGACCGAGGCCTGCGCCGCGGTCGCCGGCGAATCCTCGACCGCGACCTGGACCGTGGTGTGGACCGACCGCCTGACGGCGGCCGAGAAGTACCGCGCCAAGTGCTACCGCGTCGAGCCGGTGCCGGGCTCGCCCGGCAGCTACTTCGCCTATATCGCCTATGACCTCGATCTGTTCGAGCCGGGCTCGATCTCCAACCTGACGGCCTCGATCATCGGCAACGTGTTCGGCTTCAAGCCGCTGAAGGCGCTGCGGCTGGAGGACATGCGGCTGCCGGTTGCCTATGTGAAGACGTTCCAGGGGCCGGCGACCGGCATCGTCGTCGAGCGCGAGCGGCTCGACAAGTTCGGCCGGCCGCTGCTGGGCGCTACCGTCAAGCCGAAGCTCGGCCTGTCCGGCCGCAACTACGGCCGCGTCGTCTACGAGGCGCTGAAGGGCGGGCTCGATTTCACCAAGGACGACGAGAACATCAACTCGCAGCCGTTCATGCACTGGCGCGAGCGCTTCCTGTACTGCATGGAGGCGGTCAACAAGGCGCAGGCGGCCACCGGTGAGATGAAGGGGACTTATCTCAACATTACCGCAGCGACCATGGAAGACATGTATGAGCGCGCCGAGTTCGCCAAGGAGCTCGGGTCATGCGTTGTCATGATCGACCTCGTGATCGGCTACACCGCGATCCAGTCGATGGCGAAGTGGGCTCGCAAGAACGACATGATCCTGCATCTGCATCGTGCAGGACACTCGACCTATACGCGGCAGCGCGCGCACGGCGTGTCGTTCCGCGTCATCGCCAAATGGATGAGGCTTGCCGGCGTCGACCACATCCATGCCGGCACCGTGGTCGGCAAGCTCGAGGGCGACCCGAACACCACACGCGGCTACTACGACATCTGCCGCGAGGACTTTAATCCGATGCGGCTCGAGCACGGCGTGTTCTTCGACCAGAACTGGGCCAGCCTGAACAAGCTGATGCCGGTGGCGTCCGGCGGCATCCATGCCGGCCAGATGCACCAGTTGCTCGACCTGCTCGGCGAGGACGTCGTGCTGCAGTTCGGTGGCGGCACCATCGGCCATCCGCGCGGCATCGCCGCCGGTGCGACCGCCAACCGCGTCGCGCTGGAGGCGATGATCCTCGCCCGCAACGAGGGCCGCGACTACGTGCATGAGGGCCCGGAGATCCTGGCCAAGGCGGCGCAGACCTGCACGCCGCTGCGCGAGGCGCTGGAGATCTGGAAGGACGTCACCTTCAACTACGAATCGACCGACTCGCCGGACTTCGTGCCGACCGTCACGCCCGCCGCCTAGTCATTATTCGATGCGCCGCCGCGACGCGGGCCGGAGCCCGCTCGCCCGCATCAGCCACATCAGGAGACATCAACATGCGCGTGACCCAAGGCTGCTTTTCTTTCCTACCCGATCTGACCGACGAGCAGATCACGGCCCAGATCCAGTATTGCCTCGAGAAGAATTGGGCCGTGAACATCGAGTTCACCGACGATCCGCATCCCCGCAACACCTATTGGGAGATGTGGGGCCTGCCGATGTTCGACCTGCGTGACGCCGCCGGCATCATGCGCGAGCTGGCCGAATGCCGGAAGATCTATGGCGACCGCTACATCCGCATCTCGGCCTTCGACTCCACCCACGGCTGGGAGTCGACCCGGCTGTCCTTCATCGTCAACCGGCCGCAGAACGAGCCGGGCTTCCGGCTCGACCGGCAGGAAACCGTCGGGCGCAATCAGCGTTATTCGACGCGGTCCTACGCGGCCGAGCGCCCCGAAGGCCAGCGTTACTGATCCCTGGCGGGCGGAGGTCGCTGCTGCGCTTGCAGGTCTGCGGCGTGGCAGGGATCTCCGCCCGGAGCGGCCATATCACCTTCTATTTGCCGTTGCTTCGTTGCTGCCAGGTTCGAAGGCACGGCGATCTGATGCGAGCGTCCCGAACGGAGCACGAGCGGATGATGCAGGCCACGCAGGCGGACACCACCCAGGCGACGCCGGTCGATACCGTCGACCTGCGCCGCGAGTTCGAGAGCGTCGATATTGCGCCCGTGCTGGAGCAGCTCGACCGTGAGCTGGTCGGGCTCGCGCCGGTCAAGACGCGGATCCGCGAGATCGCCTCGCTGCTGATGATGGAGCGGATCCGCCGCAAGATGGGGCTGGCGACGACGTTTCCGACCCTGCACATGTCGTTCACCGGCAATCCCGGCACCGGCAAGACCACGGTCGCGCTGCGCATGGCGGGCATCCTGCACCGGCTGGGCTTCGTCCGTCGCGGCCACGTCATCAGTGTCACCCGCGACGATCTCGTCGGCCAATATATCGGCCACACCGCGCCAAAGACCAAGGAAGTGCTGAAGAAGGCGATGGGGGGCGTCCTGTTCATTGACGAGGCCTATTATCTCTACCGTCCCGAGAACGAGCGCGACTACGGCCAGGAGTCGATCGAGATCCTGCTGCAGATCATGGAATCGCAGCGCGAGGACCTCGTGGTCATTCTTGCCGGCTATGCCGACCGGATGGAGAAGTTCTTCCAGAGCAATCCCGGCTTCCGCTCGCGCATCGCCCACCACATCGACTTCCCCGACTATTCGGAAGCCGAGCTACTGACGATCTCCGAGATGATGCTGGAGGGGCAGAATTATCGCTTCACCCCGGAGGCCCGCGCCGCTTTCGAAAAGTACATCGCCGTCCGGCGCACCCAACCGTTGTTCTCGAACGCGCGCTCGATCCGCAACGCGCTGGATCGGATCCGCCTGCGCCAGGCCAACCGGCTGGTGTCGCGGCTCGACCGCGTACTGACGTCCGATGACGTGATGTCGATCGAAGCCAGCGACGTGCTGGCGAGTCGCGTGTTCGCCAAGGGCGCCGACGCAGGCGACGGCAGGGCGGAGGCGCAATCATGAGTCTCGCTTTGGTGATGAACGCGCCGCTCGACGATCTCAGGCGCCGCATCGCCGACGCCGGCGCGCTGATCTTCGATGTCGACGGCACCATGGCCGAGACCGAGGAGATCCATCGCGAGGCCTTCAACGAGGCGTTCGTCGCGGTCGGCATCGACTGGCACTGGGGCCGCCGCATCTACAAGGAGCTGCTGCGCGTCGCCGGCGGCAAGGAGCGCATTCGCGCCTTCGACCAGAGGCGGCGCACGGGGCCGCCGCTGAGCGACGCAGTCATTGCCCGGCTTCATCGCATCAAGACGGAGCGGTTTGCCGCGCTGATGGCCGACAAGGGATGCCCATTGCGTCCGGGCGTCGAAGCACTGCTGGGGGCTGCCTCGGCACGCGGGCAGCGGCTCGCGATCGCGACGACGACCACGCGCGCCAATATCGATGCCCTGCTGGCGCCCGTGTTGGGCGTGGATTGGGAGGCAGGATTTGCCGCCGTCGTGGCGGCCGACGATGTCGCGCGCAAGAAGCCTGCGCCCGATGTCTACCTGGAGGTCTTGTCGCAGCTCGATCTACCCGCGGCCAGTTGCATCGCGATCGAGGACTCCGGTAACGGGTTGATGGCTGCGACCCGCGCCGGCGTTCCCGTGCTGATCACGCGCAGCCTCTACTTTCATGACGACACGTTCGACGGTGCGCTCGCTGTGCTCGACGATCTCGTGGAGTTTGTTGCCTGAGGTATTTTGAGGTGCCTGTGCTGATGCATTGCCGATTATGTACGCCACCATGCGCATAGCCGCGTGGCGTAGTTGTTCTATTGCCGTCTCGACAAGAACGTGTAATCCGTTAACGATATGTCTTCATGTCGAGTCGAGGTCGTTGAGTATGGCCCGCACGCAGGCCAAATTGAAACGTACGGACGTTGCACGCACGGAAGCGTTTCGCGGGCGGGTGGGACGGCCGCCGAAGGCGCTGGCTGGAAACATCGAGGAACGTATTCTGGACGCTGCGCGCGCGGTGTTTCTCGAGCGCGGCTTTGACGGCGCCAGCATCGACGAGATCGCCGAACGCGCTCCCGCCAGCAAGCCGACGATTTATGCCCGATACACCGGCAAGGCCGCCTTGTTTGCCGCCGTCGTCGAGCGCTCCATCAACGACGTGATGAATCTCGGGGCCTACACGCCGGTCGCCGGCACTGCACAGGAAAAGCTGGTTGGACTTGCCATCGCCATCGTCGATCGCGCGCTGAAGGAATCGCTCGGATTGTTACGGGTCACGATCGGGGAGGCCTACCGGTTTCCCGATCTCAGTTGTCAGTTTCATGACGTCTCGCGTAAGCGCGCCACCCATGCCGTGGCGGCGCTGCTCGCCGAGACGATCGGCGTCTCGGCCATGACCGCCCGCCGGACGCCGTCGAAGGCGTCGGCGGCCTCCGCCGAGATCTTCATCGACCTGATCGTCATGCCGGTGATCATGCGCTCGCTGATGGGCGAGAGCGAACGGACGATCCGCAGGGAGCTGCCCGGCTTCGTCCGTGACCGGGTCAAGACTTTCCTGGCGCTGCAGCCGAAGGCCTGAGCAGCGCGATCAGCGCCGCCGCAGCAATGACGGTTCGAGCGTCACCTGCTTGAGATCGTTGCCGCTGACGACGACCACGATGAAGGCGAGCTTGCCGTCCTTGTTCATCAGGCCGCCACTGATCGCCCGGCCGGCCGCCGAGCGCTCGGCGATCCGAATCGCATCCGACATCTTGAGCCGGACCGTGGTGAGGGCGGCCAGGCTGTTACGGTCGCTTTCGCTCAGTCCGTCCACGGTCGAGAACAGCACGCTGTTGCGCACCTTTGCCGTGGTGCCGTCGATGTCGGATTCCCAGATCCGTCCGCGCTGCAGGGTTCGAACCTTGTAGACGGGGGCGTCGAGCCCACCCTCGAAGCTGATGTCCGCGGTCTTGGAGCCAGGATGAATCCTTTCGGCGATTCGCAGCGCCTGGTGCAGTGACACCTCCGTCCGCCTGAACTTGTCGAGCTCGCGATCAATCGTCTCCTGGCTCAGCGCCGGATCGGTGGAGGCTTGCGGATCACCCTCCGTCTGCATGCCGGTGCCGGTTCCGGCGACGGCGTGCGCCAGGGGAGTCCATGACAGCAGGATCAAGGTCAACAGAATGAATCGTTTCATGACGGCCTGCTGTCTCCGATCTCGGTCGGTGCTTGTAGAGCATTCCCTTGGGAAACGGTTGCGATAAAACGAAACTGTATCGTTTTATAATTGTCGGCGGCGCGGTTGTCAAGGTAACGGCGCCGGCGGCGTCTGGGTCCAGAAGCGACCCGAGCGCGCGCCGTCATGGCCGAGGGTGTAGAGCGAGCGCATGTAGTCGGTGTCGAAGCCGACGCCTTGACCTTCGGGGACGGACGGGTCGATCGCCGTCATGTTGAAGGCCAGGCCATTGTGCCGGGCGAACTGATAGGTGGCCGAGAGGTAGCTCCGGATCTCGCGTTTGCTCTTCATGGCCAGCGAGCGGATCGCGATCGCCTTGGCGCTGTTTTCGACCGGCTGGAAATCGGTGGACGTCCGACCGTTCATGATGATGTAGATGGCGGGCCTCGCTGAGGCCATGCGCCGCGATGATTCGGGCTGCATCAACAGACGGTCCGGAAAGGTGAACACCTGGGTCGAGACGCCGCCGTCGACATGCATCTCCTCGATCGGCTTGCCGTCGGAGGAGGCCGCGATCAGCGACGGCGGAAACGCGACGGGAACGCTGGCGGACGCGGTCAGGACCTGCCGGAACAGATCGAGCGCGCGCGGCGTCCGCGCCGAGGCGATCTCACCCATGTTCCACAACACCGGGCGCCCCGCGTCCAGGTCGGTGGTCACGACGAACAGTCTCCGGCCCTTGGCGTGTTCTCTGGCGATCGCCGCGAGCAGGTCCGGCGTCGTGTAGTGGCTGATCGCGTCGCGGAGCGGCTGCCCATCGAACAGGGATGAGCCGAACACGGCGTTGAGCGCGTTGGGGGAGGCCGCGAACGAGCTGGCGAGCCCGCTCGTATACATCTCCTTCAGCGTCGCATCGTAGGCTGGCCCGAGGAAGGCGAACGGCGCGATCAGGGCACCGGTGCTGACGCCCGAGACGATCGTGAATTCGGGACGAGCCCCGCTTTCGCTCCAGCCGTTGAGAACGCCGGCGCCGAATGCGCCGTCGCCGCCGCCGCCGGACAGCGCAAGATAGGCGAAGGGCTTGCCAGGTTGCGGCTGCGGCTTGAACGCGGCGTTGTCGAAGCTCGCGGCCGGCGCATCGGCCCACATCCGGATCGCGCGAAAGCCGTCGATCGTGGCGCGTTTGGCGTCGTTGGCCGAATAGGCCGCGCGCTGAACGGCGGCACAGCCGCCGAGCAGGAGAGCCAGGCTGCAGAACGCGGCCAGACTCCCTGCCGCTCGGATCCAACGCGATCGCACGTCCCACCCATCCGTTCACTAAACGAAACTGTATAGTATTGTTATTGCGATTTGATCAAGCCCGAAGGCGATCGACGCGTATCCGCGGATCACGATTGCGGGAGCTGGATCTTGGAACCTGCACGGCAGCCTGGGCCGATCGTCCTGCTGCTCGTTCACAGGCGGCGCTCGGCGCGTTCATCTGCGGCTCACGCGCCGCCGGCTATGATTTTCTTCCATTTCCGATAGGTTGTCGCCGTTTCAACCAGGGGCGGCCGATATTGCCGCGCAGCGGCGTCCGATGTTCCGACAGGGGCACGATGCAGGCCGCATCGGCGGACGCGACCAGAGGAGTCTGAATGATCAACCGGCGGGCCATGATCATCTTCACGTTCACTGCCGCGACGCTGCTCGCAGCCTGCGGCGGCGTTGCGCAGGCGGCGCAGTGCGGCTCGTCGCCGGCGGGGTTCGAGGCGTGGAAGCGCGAATTCAGCGAGGAGGCGAGGGCGAAGGGCGTCGGCGGCACCGCGATCGCCGCGTTGATGCAGACCAACTACGCCTCGGCGACGGTCGCCGCCGATCGCGGCCAGCGCAGCTTCCAGCTCTCGCTCGATCAGTTCCTCGCCAAGCGCGGGGCTGCGGCGATCGTCGCGCGCGGCCGCCAGCTCAAGCAGTCGCAGGCGGCGATGTTCGCCTCGATCGAGCAGCGCTACGGCGTGCCGCCCGGACCCCTGATCGCGATCTGGGGCATGGAAAGTGCGTTCGGCAGCCAGCGCGGCAATCAGCACATGCTGTCGTCGATCGCGACGCTCGCCTATGACTGCCGCCGTCCGGAATTCTTCACCGACCAGCTCTATGCCGCGCTCAAGCTGATCGACCGCGGCGTGCTGTCGGGCAACACCCGCGGCTCGATGCATGGCGAGGTCGGGCAGACGCAGTTCATGCCGAAGAACATCCTCGCCTATGGCACCGGCAATCTCGACGTCGCCGCCAACGCGCTGGCTTCCACCGCCAACTTCCTGCGCGCCAATGGCTGGAAGGCGGGCGCCGGCTATCAGCCGGGCGAGCCGAACTTCGTGGCGATCGAGGCCTGGAACGCCGCGGGCGTCTACCAGAAGGCGATCGCGCTGATGGGCCGCCAGATCGACGGCGGCGGCTCGGCCGCGGAGCGGTAGTCGTCATCTCGCGCGCACGGATGCACACAAGAAAGCGGCGCTTCATCACTGAAGCGCCGCTTCGTCTTGGTCAGTCGGCTGATCGCCTCAGGCCTTCAGCTCGAACCGGTCCAGGTTCATCACCTTGGTCCAGGCGGCGACGAAGTCCTTGACGAACTTCTGCTTGGCATCCGAGCTCGCATAGACCTCGGCGAGCGCCCGCAGCTGCGAGTGCGAGCCGAAGATCAGGTCGGCGCGGGTGGCCGTCCACTTGATCGCGCCGGACTTGCGGTCACGGCCCTCGAAGGTGTGCTCGCCCTGATCGACCGGCCGCCACACCACGCCCATGTCGAGCAGGTTGGCGAAGAAGTCGTTCGTGAGCGTCTCCGTCTGGGCGGTGAACACGCCATGCTTGGAGCCGCCTGCGTTGGCGCCGAGCACGCGCAGGCCGCCGACCAGAACGGTCATCTCCGGCGCGGTCAGCGTCAGCAGCTGGGCCTTGTCGACCAGCAGCTCCTCGCCCGACAGCCACTGCTTGCCGCTGAGATAGTTGCGGAAGCCGTCATAGGTCGGCTCGAGCACCGCGAACGACTCGACGTCGGTCTGCTCCTGCGAGGCATCGGTGCGGCCGGGCACGAACGGCACGGTCACCTCGACGCCGGCCTTCTTGGCCGCCGCTTCGATGCCGGCATTGCCGGCCAGCACGATCAGGTCGGCGAGCGACACCTTCTTGCCGCCGGTGGCCTGCGCGTTGAACTCCTTCTGGATGCCCTCGAGCGTCGAGAGCACCTTGGCGAGCTCGGCCGGGTTGTTGACCGCCCAGTCCTTCTGCGGAGCGAGACGAATGCGCGCGCCATTGGCGCCGCCGCGCTTGTCCGAGCCGCGGAAGGTCGAGGCCGAGGCCCAGGCCGTCGACACCAGTTGCGACACCGACAGGCCAGAGGCAAGGATCTTCGCCTTGAGCGACGCGACGTCGTTGTCGTCCACGAGCGGATGGTCGACCGGCGGCACCGGATCCTGCCAGATCAGATCCTCCTTCGGCACCAGCGGGCCGAGGTAGCGCACCTTCGGACCCATGTCGCGGTGGGTCAGCTTGAACCAGGCGCGGGCGAAAGCATCGGCGAACTGATCCGGGTTCTCCATGAACCGGCGCGAGATCTTCTCGTAGGCCGGATCGAAGCGCAGCGCGAGGTCGGTGGTCAGCATCGACGGCGCGTGGCGCTTGGACTTGTCATGCGCATCCGGCACGGTGTTGGCGCCGGCGCCATGCTTCGGCTTCCACTGGTGCGCGCCGGCCGGGCTCTTGGTCAGCTCCCATTCATAGCCGAACAGATTCCAGAAGAAGTTGTTGCTCCACTTGGTCGGCGTCGTCGTCCAGATCACTTCGATGCCGGAGGTGATGGTATCGCCGCCCTTGCCGGAGCCGTACTTGCTGGCCCAGCCGAGACCCTGCTGCGCGATGTCGGCGCCTTCCGGCTCGGCCCCGACCAGCGACGCATCACCCGCGCCGTGGGTCTTGCCGAAGGTGTGACCGCCGGCGATCAGCGCCACCGTCTCTTCGTCGTTCATCGCCATGCGGGCGAAGGTCTCGCGGATGTCGCGCGCGGCAGCCAGCGGATCGGGATTGCCGTTCGGGCCTTCCGGGTTGACGTAGATGAGGCCCATCTGCACGGCAGCGAGCGAGCCTGCGAGCTCGCGGTCGCCGCTGTAGCGCTCGTCGGCGAGCCACTTGCCCTCGGGGCCCCAATAGATGTCCTGCTCGGGCTCCCAGGTATCGGCGCGACCACCGCCGAAGCCGAAGGTCTTGAAGCCCATCGATTCCAGCGCAACGTTGCCGGTCAGCACGAACAGGTCGGCCCAGGAGATCTTCTGGCCGTACTTCTGCTTGATCGGCCACAGTAGGCGGCGCGCCTTGTCGAGGTTGGCGTTGTCCGGCCAGCTGTTCAGCGGCGCAAAACGCTGCTGACCAGTGCCGGCGCCGCCACGGCCATCGCCGATGCGATAGGTGCCGGCGGCGTGCCAGGCCATGCGGATGAACAGCGGACCGTAATGGCCGAAATCGGCCGGCCACCAGTCCTGCGAATCCGTCATCAGCGCGTGCAGATCCTTGACCAGCGCGTCGAGATCGAGGCTCTTGAATTCCTTGGAGTAATCGAACGCCTCGCCGAGCGGATCGGAGAGGTTCGAGTGCTGATGCAGGACCGACAGATTGAGCTGGTTCGGCCACCAATCCTTGTTCGAAAATCCCTTCAAGCCGCCCGAGAACGGGCACTTGCTGACGTCATCCATGTTTGCCTCCTGACGTGATCGTCATGGTTCCCCCCTGGGGTGGGAGCCGGGACCCTACGCGGCTACTTCGATCAGGGGAAATTGAGATTGATGATCATAACGATAAGATTATCTGATGAATGTGGTGTGACGCTGTCCAAACGCATATGGACGCGGTGCGTTACCTCCGCATCTCAAGATTGTGGTCAGGAAAATTGACTTCGCGGCGCTGATCGATAAGATAATCTGATGATACATTTGACGATGCGGCAGCTTCGCTATTTCGACGCGCTGGCGCGTCTGGGGCATTTCGGCCGCGCCGCCGAGGCCTGCGCGATCTCGCAGCCGGCGCTGTCGATGCAGATCAAGGAGATGGAGGAGGCGCTCGGCGGCGTGCTGCTGGAGCGCAACGCCCGCCAGGTCGTGCTGACCCGGTTCGGCGAGCAGCTCGCCGAGCGCGTGCGCGAGATCCTGCGCTCGGTCGATGAGCTCGGCGACTTCGCCCGCGCCTCGCGCGACAAGCTCACCGGCCGGCTCCGGCTCGGCATGATCCCGACGATTGCGCCTTATCTGCTGCCCAAGGTGATCGGGAACCTGACGCGCAAACATCCCGAGATCGACATCCACGTCCGCGAGTCCAAGACGCCGACCTTGATCGAGGAGCTGGTCGAGGGCCGCCTCGATGCCGCCATCGTCGCGCTGCCGGTCTCGGAGCCGTCGCTGACTGAGGTCGCGCTGTTCGCGGAGAACTTCCTGCTGGTGCGGCCGCCGGAATATGAAGGCGCGGCGGTGCCGAGCAGCGAGATGCTGCGCGAGATGCGGCTGCTGTTGCTGGAGGAGGGGCACTGCTTTCGCGACCAGGCGCTGTCGTTCTGCAACATGCAGGCGCCGCGCGAGATGCTCGATGCCTCCTCGCTGTCGACCCTGGTGCAGATGGTGGGCGCCGGCATGGGCGTGACGTTGATTCCGGAGATGGCGGTCGGCGTCGAGACGCGCTCGGCGTCGGTGTCGCTGGCGCGCTTCGCCGATCCGCAGCCGCAGCGCACGGTCGGCATGGTCTGGCGCAAGACCAGCCCGCTCGCCAAGCAACTGATGCAGATTTCCGAGATCGTCGGCAGCGCGGCCCAGGGTCTGCGCAAGCAGGCCGCGGCCGGGCAGGGCCGCAAGCGGCGAGGGTGAGCGCAGACGTCGTGCGTTTCTCCCGGAACGTTCCGCGATGCGGAGATTTGTCCGTCTCCTGCCGGAGAAGGAGAACGGGCGGCTGCAGCTCTCTACGGCTATGTCGGCGTCGGCTACGGGCCGTACTACGGTCGTCCATACGAGGCCCGTCCATATTGGCGGCACCGCTATGACGGTTGGGTGGTCATTGGCGCGGCCCGTGGTGGTGAGATCGGCCGATTGATCCTCTGACACGAGGTCGTCTGCGCGCCAGATCGCGCTGGCGATCTGGCGTGACGGCTAGCCGGCTGACGAGACCTCCCCTGCGCCCCGCTGGCGTCGTGATGGCCCCTGATGTCCTGCTTTCCCATGGCATAAGTCTTGTATCGATCTCCGCGAGCGGTTGAACGTCCGACGCGCATGCGGTGTGGCGATGCCGTCGGATTGTGATCTCGGTCGGTCGGTTCGCCGCTCGCGCGGCTTGCTGGTCGAGATCGCGTGCCTGGAGAACGGTCCATGTCTGAGCCGCGCAATGCCCGGGAGCTCTGGGCCGCTACGATTATCGATTGGCTCATCGAGAACGCGAGCCTCAGGCGGGAGCGCGTCGACCTCGCGCGGAAGTTCACCCAGGAGCCCTACAATCTAAGCGTCGTCAGGGTCCTGACCATGATGGACGAACTCGTTGCGCGCCACAATGCAGCGAGCGGCGCCAGCCTCGTGCTGTCGCAGAACTGGCGCCTGGCGCATCGCAGCGACACGGTCGGTGACTTCATCGTGGCTTTCCTGCAACTGGTACTTCCCGAGGGGCGCGGCGCCACAACGGACGACGCCGCGAGGGACAACGGCGTAGCGACGTCCGGCGACGCGTCGGAAAGCCGACAGGGCCGGACGCAGTCGCGCCGCATCGATGCGCTGCGGGCTAGTCCGGGCGGCGACTGGAAGCCGGTCGATTTCGAGATCATCGCCTCGCAATACGCGATCAAGTTTCGCAAGATCACCGGCACCCACGAGGTGTTCCTGCATCCCGCGGTCCCGAATTGCGTGACGATCCCGCTGAAGGCGAGGATCAGGCCGCCGCATGTCCGGGCCTTCGTGGCGATGATCGACGGAATGGACGAGGCGACGCGATGAGCGATTCCCGCGTCTATGCCCATGAGGTCACGGCGCTCGGCGCCGAGGATGGCGGCGGCTTTCTCGTCACCTTCCCCGACATTCCCGGGGTCATCGGCATCGGCGCCCACGCCGAGGAGGCGGTTGCCGACGGTCAGCAGGCGCTGTTGGCATGTCTCGACGCGCTCAAGGCCGTCGATCGCGGGCCGCCGGTCCCGGCCGCGGCGCGAGCTGCCGTGCCGCTGGCGTGATTCTTGATGTGAGGTCCGGGACGCCAATGCGACGGGAGACAGCATGCCATTGACAGAGGACGCCATCCAGGTCGGCAAGTGCTACAAGACGAAGATCGCCGAGAGCTACAAGGTGCTGTCGATCACGCGCGGCATCGTCACCTATCAGACGCTGACCTCGCCCTTGCGCATCAACACCGGCATCAAGGCGTTTGCCGACGCCGTCTACAAGGAGATCAACTGTCCGCGGCAGGGTTAGCGATCCGGCGGCGGCCGTATCGTGCGGACCGGGGGCAGGCGGCAGGCTCGGGGCGAACAGAGAGCGCATCACCTCTCCTCCGTCATTGCGAGGAGTGTCAGCGACGAAGCAATCCAGACTGCCTCTACGGAAAGACTCTGGATTGCGTCGCTGCGCTCGCAATGACGTGGAGAAGGCTCGCCTTTGTTCACGCGCTGCGGAGGTAGGAATGAAAGTCGAACAGCGCGATGACGGCGTGCTGGCCGTCGTCGACGAGGAAGGCCGCGTCTGGGCGCAATGCGCGCGGTCCTCGCAACATGCCGATGAGACGGATTACGTGATCGAGGGGCCCCTCAGTGGATTCGTCTATGAGGACGGCACGTTCACGGCGGACAGCGAGCAGGCCTTCCGCGCCTGGCTCGCCGACCGCCTGATCAGCGACGAGATCTTCCATGTGAAGGACAGGGAGACCGCGTTGGCTCTGTGCCGGCGTATCGCGATCGCGGCCCGCGAGATCCTGAAGGACAAAGCAGGCCCGGCTCATTGTTGAGTGTCCCTGCGTTCCGCGGCGCGATCGCAGATCGCGATCCGGGCCTCAGCCGAGGTCCGGCCTTCCTCGCGCGCTCTCCTCATTCAGAGGGACATGATCGATGCACGACCTGGGCGCAGTGCGCCGCGCGGGATGAGCGGCAAGGTATCGATCGGCTTCGTCGATTTTGCTGCGTTCTCGTTCGATTTCGATTGAGTTCGTTGCGGTTTGTTCGGATCGTTTCTGGTGCGAGACTGGTGCGGCCCGTCGGGGGCAACATCCTCTCTAGGCTGAAACAGGGGTTCGATTCCGCAGGTACACAATGCATTTTCCGAGAGCTGGCAAACCCTGAGTCCTCAAGAAAAGACCGGCTGGAGGCTTGCCTGGGCCGTAGAGCCATCCTGCACACAAGCGGCTGAGCTTCGCGATTGGGAAGTCCCGCCCAGTCTAACTGAGGGAGTGTCAGTCAAACTCCCCCGTCAGATAACGACCTTCCGCCACTTGCAGCGCATGATCGTCTCGGTGTTGCCGGATGGATTGATGTCGGTGCCGACAATGACCGTGCCATCGGCGGCGACGCCGTTGTGCCGGCCTGAGATATTAATCCGGAAGCAGTCGGCGGACAGGAATCGATCGCATACCAGTGGCCGCAGTCTGGCGAACCGCGTTCTGACGCGGGAAGCAGGAAAACGCGAGAGTGTTGCCCCGCAACAGCCGCCCTTTGCGGGTCAACGTGGAGAGCAGAGTACAGATTCTGTAACGAGTGCAGTTAACGCGTAAGGAGGCCTTGCGGTAGCGTAGGCTTCCCCGGCTGCGCTATTTCAGCGTCGACAGATAGGCGACGACGTCGGCCCGCTCCTTCGCGTCCGCCAATCCCTTGAAATACATCTTGACGCCGTGAACGTCCCCGCGCGGATCGGCGATATAGGCATCCAGCGCGGTCGTGGTCCAAGGCGCGCTGTTTTTTTTCATGCCCTCGGAATAGGCGTAGTCCGGTACAACCGCCGGTTGCCGTCCGACGATGTTCCAGAGGCTCGGGCCGACCTTGTTGATGCCTATCTCGGCAGAGTGGCAATTCTGGCAGATGCGCTGGAAGATGCCCTTCCCAGCGACGGGATCCCCATCCAGCGCCCGGGCGCTCGACGCCAGAATTGCGAGAACAACGACAAGAACGATGCGGCGGAGCATGCGAATCCTTCCCTTTTGATCCGGAGCGGGCGCGCGCCAGCCCCGCGGCCAGGCCGGTGAGCAGATCGGTGCAGATGATCTGACGACAGCCCGGCCCAAGTCCTTGTTCTGGATCAAGCCGCGCAGTTGCCGTTGCTGCTCAATTGGCTTAATCTTCTAAAAAAACGAACGATCACCAACACGAAACCCAAAGTGTCGTTCTGGGAGGTGCCCGGTGGGAGACGCCGATCCTCGGCCCGCGCGTCCGTCTGGCGTGATTGCGGCGAAGTCGAAGGCTGCGACGGAGGCCGCCGCGGCGGCCGACATCTGCGGCCAGTTGCCGGCTGACGGCTTGGCCATGGTGCTGATCTTCCTGTCGCCCCACTACGACCCAAACGCGTTCATGGCGGAAGTGACGACCCGTCTCGCAGACATCCCCGTGTATGGTTGTACGACGGCTGGAGAGCTGTCGCCCGATGGCTGGGACGACAACAGCGTCGTCGCTCTCGGCTTTGCCGCCGACGATTTCACGGTATTCGCACAGCCCATCTTCGGGCTGTCGGGCTTCCGCGTCGACGAGGGCCGCCGCCTTGGCATCCAGTTGAGGCAGGATCTGTCGCGGCACGGCGGTCGCGACGATGACGGCGTGTTCGGGCTCGTCCTGATCGACGGCATGTGCCAGCGCGAAGAGGCGGTCATGTCGGCGATCTATGCGTCGCTCGACAATATCCCCTTGGTCGGCGGGTCGGCCGGCGATGGTCTGCGCTTCGAGCGCACCTGGGTCTTTCACGACGGCAAAGCGCATACGGACATGGCGGTGCTGATCCTGATCAGGACGTCATTGCCGTTCCGGCTGTTCAAATGTGACAATTTCGAGCCGACCTCGACCAAGATGGTGGTGACGGAGGCCGATCTCGAACAGCGTATCGTCAAGCAGCTCAATGCCGAGCCGGCGGCGGAGGAATATTGCCGCGCGGTGGGCATCGCGGATTCCGAGCTCGACCCATTCCTGTTTGCAGCCCATCCGGTGCTGGTGCGCGTCGGCGGCTCCTATTTCGCGCGCTCGATTCAGCGCGTCAGCCCTGACGGCTCGCTGCGGTTCTTCTGCGCGATCGACGAAGGAATGGTGCTGACGGCGGCAAGGTCGCGCAACTCCGTGGCCGCCGCCCGCGAGATGCTGGCCGAGGTTCGAGACGACATCGGCGAGGTCTCGATCTTCATCGGTTTCGAGTGCATCCTCCGTCGTCTCGACGCTGAGCAGCATCAGTTCGCGCGGGAAATGTCCGAGCTCTATCGCGATAACCGGATCGTCGGGTTCCATACCTATGGTGAGCAGTACGGTTCAATGCACGTCAATCAGACGTTGACCGGCGTCGCGATCGGCAAGCGTCCAGGGGCGCAGCAATGACTGTCGTCGGGTCTCCGGAAGACCTGCAGCGCGAGGCGGCCAAGCTCAGGAAGATCAATGCCGCACTGATGTCCCGGGTCGAGCGCTCGATGGACCAGCAGTTCAATGCGTTCTCACTGTTCGAAACGGCGATCGCACTCGATCAGCAGGTGCGCGAGCGGACGCGGCAGCTGCGCGATGCGCTGCGTTCGATCGAAACGGCCAACAAGGACCTGTTTCGCGCCAAGCAGCAGGCCGAAGCGGCCAGCTCCCTGAAATCCTCGGTTCTCATCTCCGTCACGCATGATCTGCTTCAGCCACTCAACGCGGCGCGGCTGACGCTGTCGACCTTGGCGGACGAAGTCTCGTCCGATCGTGGCACAGCCATGGTCGGCCAGGTCGACCATTCGCTGGCCATGCTGGAAGATCTGCTGCGGTCCCTGCTGGAGATTGCCAAGCTCGATGCCGGAGCCCTGCGGCCCGACGTGAGGCCCGTTCTGATCTCGAGCCTGTTCGAGCCGCTCGAACGCGAATTCGCCCCGATCGCGGCCAAACGCGGGTTGTCCTTGCGCATTTGTCCCTGCTCGGTCGCGGTGGTCTCGGATGCTATGATGCTGCGGCGCATCTTGCAGAATCTCCTCGCGAACGCTCTGCGCTACACGCGGCGAGGCGGCGTCGTCATGGGATGCCGGCGCGGACCGGGGGCAAGCCGGGTTCGCATCGAGGTCTACGATACCGGCCCTGGCATTCCCAAGCCGCAGCAGGAGGCGATCTTCCTCGAATTCCAGCGCGGTCATTCGAGCGCCGAGGACCAGGCCGGCTTTGGGCTCGGCCTGTCGATCGTCCGTCGCTTCGCCAATGCATTGGACCATGAAGTCAGGCTGGCTTCGCGGGTTGGCCATGGATCCACATTCAAGCTCGCGCTCGACCGGGCAGACCCGGCAGCCGTACCGCCGGATCCGCATCCTGCTGAGCACGTCGAGCACGATTATGGCGGGCTCGAAGGCGCCAAGATCCTGTTGATCGAAAACGACCTGGCCACCGCCGATGCCATGGTCGGTCTGCTGGAAAAATGGGGCTGCGACGTCGTGGCCACGGTCTCGTCGAAGGACGCGCTGCAGCGCCTGAGTGCGCTCGGGGCGGCCCCCGAGGCGATCATCGCCGATCTTCACCTGGATGGCGACGAGAGCGGGCTTGCCGCCATCCGGGACATCCGGCAATTCCTCAGCCGAGATGTTGCGGCCATGATCGTCACCGCTGACTATTCCGAAGATGCAGCCAGGGAAGCGAGCCAATACGGGCTCGAGATCCTGACCAAGCCGGTCAGGCCTGCGGAGCTTCGCGCGCTGTTGTCGTTCCTGCTGTCATGAGCGCGTCAACGCCGCTCGCCCGCGCCGGCATGCGTGGCCCGCTGATGAGGTTTACGAAGTCGATCTTTTCCATCTCGATGATGGCCTTGGTCCGGCTCATCACGCGGAGCTTTCGCAGGATTTCAGAGACGTGGACCTTCACCGTCGTCTCGCAGATCCCGAGTTCGAAGGCGATCTGCTTGTTCTGCAGTCCGCGGCGGATCAGGTCGAGCACGCGCAGCTGCTGCGGCGTCAGCTCGTGAAGACGCTTCAGGAGATCTTGAGCGGGAAGTCGGCCACGGCGCACGCCGGCGCAGAGGGAGCCACCTTCAACGTGGACTTCGCCGCGCAGCACCGCCTTGATCGCGTCGGCCAGTTGCTGCTTCGAGGTTGATTTCGAAATATAGCCGGAGACACCCAGCGCGAGAACATGGGCGACGAGGCGCGGGTCCTGATGCGCGGAAACCACCAGGATCGGTGTGCGCGGCGCGGTCTTGCGAATGCGGATCACGCCGGAGAGCCCGGTCGTTCCGGGTGTTGAGAGGTCGAGCAGGATCAGGTCGAATCTCGGAGGCGATGACAGAAGATCGACGGCCATGTCGATGGATGTTGCCTCGCGCATCTCGGCATCAGCCAGAGCGGCGCGGATCGCGCTCTCCAGCGCCTCGCGAAACAGCGGATGGTCCTCGACGATGAGCAATCGAGCCACGTGCCTGTCACCCCCCGGCCGGATCGGAGATCCGGTTTGTTCATTGTCGCGGATCTGACATTCAAACCAGTGCGCGCGCTGCGTCTTCGAAAGAACGTCAGGGCCGGAGCA
Organism: Bradyrhizobium sp. SZCCHNRI20481; assembly: GCF_032485055.1. Lineage (NCBI taxonomy): Bacteria > Pseudomonadati > Pseudomonadota > Alphaproteobacteria > Hyphomicrobiales > Nitrobacteraceae > Bradyrhizobium > Bradyrhizobium sp. SZCCHNRI20481. Next base: position 17,002 of record NZ_JAUEUE010000016.1, on the reverse strand, counting down.
CCAGCGATAGCGCGTCGGTCGGCCTCAATCAACGACCAAGACGCCATCAACGGTGCGACGCCTGCGGCGGCCGTGACCTCCTGCAGCGCAGCAATAGCGCTACGGGTGCTTTCTGCGCGAGACGTTGCGCGATCCCTGGCGGTCGGCCGGAACGGGCAGCGCGATCTTGCCGATCTCGATAACGGCCTTGTTGCGGCTGAACAGGCGGAGTTTTCTCAGGATCTCCGTGATGTGCGCCTTGACGGTTGACTCCGCGAGCTGAAGCTCGCCCGCGATTTCCCGGTTCTGATAGCCACGCCTGATCAGGTCGAGGACGCGAAGCTGTTGTGGGGTCAGCTCCTCGAGGCGCGCCTGCAGCGCGCGGGCGGAGCCGTTGCCGTGGCGCTCCGCCACGGGCACGAAGTCCTTCGGGACCGAGATCGAGCCGCTGAGCACGCGCTCGATCGCGGACGTCAGCTCACGCTTCGAGGTCGACTTCGGCAGATAGCCGGCGGCGCCGAGCGAAAGCGCCTCGCGCACGACGTTGAGGTCTTCATCACTGGAGACGATCGCGACCGGAAGCCGGGGATGCGTGGCACGAAGCCGCAGGAATCCTGAGAAGCCCACGGCATCGGGCAGCGTCAGGTCGAGCAGCGCCAGGTCGATGTCGGGTTCTAGCGCGAGGGTGTTGAGCGCATCGGCAATCGACAGCGCCTCGAAGATCTCGGCGTCAGGATGCGCCAGACGCACCGCATTGCCGAGGGCTTCGCGAAACAGCGGATGATCGTCGATGATCAGAAAGCGCGTCATGTCCGCCCCCCCCCTCACTTGCCCCCTGTACGCGCCGGGTGATCCGGCAGATCGAGCGGCCGGTGTCCGCCTCCTTCAATTGGCCGTTTCGGACGACTGCACGGTCCGCAGGAACGCATAGATGCTCTCGAACTGCTCGTCGGTAAAGACCTCCTTCCAGGCCGGCATGCCCTTGGACGGACGGCCTTCATGCACGGTGGTCCAAAACTTGTCGCGCATATCCTCGCCATAACGGGTCTGCAGCCGCCGCAGGTCGATCTTCCGTTCCGCCTGCACGGCGTCCGGTCCATGACAATGCGCGCAGGTGCCGTTGAAGATCTCCTTGCCGGCGCTGACCGCCTCGGTCTTGGAATCGCTCGCAGCAGCCGAGTCCGAAACCCTGATCACGGCCGCCTCGGCGACCGGCTGGCGGAGAAGCTGAGCAGGGCCGGCCAGCGAGGCCAGCTTGATTGGGCCAGGCAGGGCGCCGAGCCTGATCGGTGGTTCGCTGGGCAGCCCGTATTTGCCAGCCAGCTCGGCTATCAGCGGTGCGAGCTGCGGCAAGGCGACGTCGATCTGATCGCGCAACTGCGTGGAGCCCTTGGCAAAGCCGATCGCGGCATCCCAGGACAGACCGTCGCCTTCGACCGGCTGGATCCGGAAGCTGCTCTCGTAGGTCGTCTTGTTCAGCCAGCCTGCAACCGGTCCCCAGACGAAGGCGACGTCGGCCTTGCCCTGTGCCAGCGCCACCATGCCCTCGTTCGGCGTCAGCACCGTCACCTTCTCGATGTCGTCGCGCTCGGCCAGCAGATCTTGCGGCGTGGTCTGGTATTGCACGGCGACGCGCTTGCCTCGGAGGTCGTCGATGCTGTGGACGACGAGCGTTCCGCGGCTGACAAGCGCGTAGGTCTCGGTCGCGATCTTCTTCGAGAAGATCACCGTCGGTCCCATGAAATCCGAGGACAGCGGCAGGCCGATCATCGCGTCGCACTGCTTGCCGAGCAGCGTCACGCGCACGGTTCGCTTGCCGAAATAGGATTTGTACCAGTCATACGTCACGGGCCGTCCGAGCTGCTGTGACAGCGCCTGGCCGACCTCGAGGTAGAATCCCGGCTGCGTTGGATTGTCGCTCGAGAATGGAAGATTGGTCGGATCCGCACAGAGCCGCAGCGGGTCCGCCTCGTTGGCCAGGCCCGCCGACGATGCGGCCAGCACGGTAGAGGCCACCAAGGCGACGAGTGCCGTCGCGCTTGCTGCCAGTTCGGCGGCGGCCCGCCACTTCGAGCCAGTCTGACGGCGATTCAGGCGCATCCTCGATCCCTCGGGTCTTGTTTATCTGTTTGTACGGTTCGGTCTCGCGGCCGGGCCGTCTTCGTCCGCTTGATGCGGATTGGCTAAACGCTGCGCGTGTCCCCGCGGCCGGGGGCACGCGCAGCCGTCGCGAGCGTTGCGGCTATTGGATCGCGAACACGAACAGGGCGCCGCCCTCGGGAGCCGCGTTCGTCATCTTCTTGCCGATCTCGCCCAGGAACGCCGGGATCGAGGCGGTGCGGCCGACGACGACAGCTACGTACTGCTTGCCGTCGACGGAGTAGGTCACTGGACCGGCGCCGATGCCGGAGCCGAGATTGCGCTTCCACAGGATATTGCCGGTCTTGGCGTCGATGGCGCGGAAATCGCCGTGCAGATTGCCGGAGAACACCAGGCCGCCGGCGGTGCTGAGCGTGCCTCCGTTGAACGGAAGGTCTTCCTGGATCGACCACACCTTCTTGTTGTTCACGGGATCCCAGGCAATGAGCTCACCGAGGAAGCCGCCGGGGCCTTCCTTGGTCGGGAATTCCGCACCGAGATAGAACACACCGCGCTTGTACGAGACGTCGCTGACCGACCAGTCCATGCAGACATTGTTCGCCGGGATGTAGACCAGCCCGGTGTCCGGATTGTACGACATCGGCTGCCAGTTCTTGCCGCCGATCAGGTTCGGGCAGACGTCCTTGACGGGATGTCCAGGGCCCGGCCGTTTGTCCGGATCCTCGACCGCGCGCAACGTCGAGATGTCCCATTTCTGCGCCCAGTTGGCGAAGACGTACTTCTCGGCCGAGATCACCTTGCCGGTCTCGCGGTTGGCCACGAAGAAGAAGCCGTTGCGATCGGCCTTCATCAGCGTCGGGACAGCCGCACCGCCAACCTTGAGATCGGCGAGAATAGCCTCGTTGACGCCGTCATAGTCCCAGGCATCGGCAGGCGTCGTCTGGATGTGCCACTTGATCTTGCCGGTGTTCGGATCGAGCGCCAGCGTGGACGCCGTATACAGATTGGTCAGCTTGCCGAAATCGCCATTGCCGGTCGAGCGCACAGCGGTGTTCCAAGGACCGGGGTTGCTGGTGCCCCAATAGACCGTGTCGCTCTTCGGATCGTAGGAGCCGACCAGCCAGGCCGCGCCGCCGCCATGCAGGCCGGTGTCGCCCTTCCAGGTCTCGCTGCCGGGCTCGCCGGGCGCAGGCACGGTATAGGTCTGCCAGACCAATTTGCCGGAGTTGATGTCGTAGGCCTGCAGCGAGCCGCGCACGCCGTACTCGCCGCCGCCGAAGCCGGTGATGACCTTGTCGCGCACGACCAGCGGCGGCGAGGTGATCACCGAGCCCTGCTTGTAGTCGACCACCTTGGACGTCCAGAGCTCCCTGCCGGTGGCGGCATCGAGCGCGGTCAGCTTGCCGTCGAGCCGGCCGACGAACAGCTTGCCGTCGGCATAGGAGATGCCGCGGCTGTTCACGTCGCAGCAGGCATATTGCAGCGTATCGTCCGGAATGTCCGGCTCATAGGTCCATTTGCGCGCGCCGGTCGCGGCATCAAGCGCATAGACGTATTTCGGCCCCCACGACGTCGAGACGTAGAGCGTGTTGCCGATCACGATCGGCGAGGCCTCGTTCGAGCGTAGCGAGGCCAGCGAGAACGAATAGACCAGCGACAGCTTGCCGGCGTTCTCGGTGTTGATCTCCTTGAGCGGGCTGAACCGGGTGTTGCCGTAATCATGGCCCGCCATCGCCCAGGCCCCGGGCGCGCCGGCGGCCTTCAGCGCCGAGTCGTTGGCGCGGACGCCAAGCGTGCCGGCGACGAGGAAGGCAACCGTCGAGATGCCAGCCAAGAATCTCCTGCTCGTGAAATTCATCAGTTCCCTCCGCATATTTCTTTGTTGTGGCACGTGCGCGCCAAGCCCCAGATGTGCAGTCGCGCTGCAAGCATCGGGAGCGATTACAGCATCAGCTCTGCCAGGCTCTCATAGGCGGAAGGTAGTAGGCCGTGGGGCCGCCGTTGAACGTCGATTCTCCAGCAGTTTCGCAGGCTTATGAAGTCCGGACGCCAAATGTCCGACTTCAAAACGATGGTCAATCGCGTGATCAAGGAAGCGGGTATCGACAAATTCACGATACGTGACTTGAGGCGCAGCTTACGCACCGTCATGCCGCGCGCGTCTACGTCCCATCAATAAAAAAGCCCGCCGGCAATCTGGGCCATCAGCGCGAGAGCAGGGGTGGTCCGGCAGAGGGCAGCGGACGAGGCACTGACGACTGCACAGCCGCTGACTGTGCCCTGGGTTGCGAGGGTTTATGCTGCGGGATCGGGGCCGCCTGCTGCTGGGACAGCGACGAAGGCGGGGTTGTTGACATTCTCTGTCTGATGTCGTCTGCGACAGCTTGCAGCGTCGCAATGCTCTGGGTCATCTGTTCTTGCTTGGCGGTGAGTTGCTCGACGCTGCGCCGCACGACATCGAGATTGAACGCCAGGGGCTCAAGCTGCTGCATCGGGTCCGGGACAGTTGCAGCAATGGCTGGCGACTTCGTCGTCGAGACGGATAACAACCAGCCCAGCGATGGAGCCCGGGCCACCACCTTGTCCCTTGCTGCGTTACCGTAGGACTGCCAGGCAAGGGTGGCGCCGATACCGATGAGAACTGCAATAACGAGCCGGGCAAGGGTGTGGAGTGTTCGCCTGCCAATCGACGGCCGGTCGCTCGCGATATTGTCGTCCTTGAGGCCGGAGGGGCGAGGAGAACGGCCAGGCGGTTTCATGGGCTTTCCAATCCGCGGATCGAATCGGCCGTTTGGATCGCGCGCAGGCCCGTCCCACGCATTCTCTACGAGAGGTATGCTTTGCGAGTACATAAGTAGCTCCTTCCTGACTATTCACGGATCGTGATCGCGAGCTGAGCCTGCGCGACGAGTTTCAGCACAATCAGTCTCAGCAATGTCGATTTTCCGGACCCGTTCCGATTGTTCCGGGGCGTGAAGCCAGGGTCGACCGGCTTGATGCCTTGGTCATCACGGCATGGCGATAGACAGTTTCGATTCCCTTCCCGAAGGCGTCGACGGAATATTGCGTCGTTGCGCGAAGCCGGGCGGCATGGCCCATGCGCCAGCGCCGCTCCGGATCGCGGAGCAATGTTTCGATCGCTTCCGCCAACCGAACATGATTGCCGGGTGGAACGGTGATGGCCTCGATGCCGTGGCGCGCAACGCGTGGAACGGCCGTGTCAAGCCATGTATTGATGATCGGCCGTCCCGCCGCCATCGCTTCCAGTTGAGCGATGCCAAACGTTTCCGCATTGGTCACGGACGGCAGGACAAAGACGTCCGCTGTACACATGAGACTGGCGAGTTTGGCCTTCGGAGCGGAGCCGAGCAGGCGGACGCGATCCGCGACGCCGAGGCTATGAATCATTCGTTCAAGCCGTGCCCGTTCTGGACCCTCGCCGATGATCCAGACCTCAAAGCGGTGGCCGACCGCCGCTCGCACCAGCACATCGAAGCCCTTGTAGGGGACGAGTTGCCCGCAAGCCAGCACGAGCCGTCCACGATCGCGTTCGGCAGCGTCATTGTCGCGCGGCTCCGGCCAATCGTACTTCGAGGCATCGACGCCGAACGGAACGACGTGACATTTCTCAGCGAATTCCTGCAGCAGCGGGCTGCTGTACAGCAGAATGGCATTGGACACGATGATTGCGTCCGCCTGCCGCAGCGTCCGGCGCAACAGCGGCTTCATAAACCACCTCAGTCCGGCATGCGAAACGATGTCCGCATGGTAGTGCACGACCAAAGGTCGATCGCGGCCCAACCCCAGGGCGAGCATGAGATCGGCGAGCGAAAACGGTGCATGAAGCGCGAGCAGATCGTGATCGGCGACCTGGCGCCATAACCGCAGCGGATAAGTCGGCGCGGCCGGAAGCGAACCTACATCGCCGAACGAGCGCACGCGCTCGATCGTTACGCCGTTCACGACGATGCGCCGTTGCCCGTTCGACTTGGAGCAGACCAGCACGCAGGCGGTGAACGCGTCTTTCAGTCCTGCGCATATGTCGCGGATCACCGACGGGGCTCCGCCGAACAGGTCGGGATAGCAGTCATTGAAGATGTGAAGCACCGAGAGGCGCCGAGAGGGAGCGAGCATGGCCGAACTCTCCATGACTGAGCGCCTCCCTTATATGTGGGAAAATTTCACACGTCAATTGATCTCGACGGAAAAGTGGGATTGTATCCCACGGGACTCGCCGCTACAATTTCGCCATGAACGCCAAATCCCGGAGATCGAAGTCGGCTTCGCATCAGCCGATTGCGGCGGCGAGCCTGCGCGCGCCCTTGGCGCGCCTGCTGCGCCCGCTGGTGCGGCTATGCATCCGCGGCGGAATGACATTTCCTGAGCTGGCTCAGCTGTTGCGAGAACTCTTCGTCAATGTTGCCGAGCACGACTTTGCCCTGGAGGGAAAGGAGCAGACCGACAGCCGCGTGAGTCTGCTCACCGGAATTCACCGCAAGGAGGTTGCGCGGCTGCGCGGCGCCGGTGCGCCGGTCAATGAAACGCCTGCCACTCTGTCGCTGACCAGCGCGATCATGGCACGCTGGCTCGCCGCTCCGGAGTTCACGGACGCGAACGGCGATCCGCTGCCCTTGCCGCGCATGGCCAGTGGCGATGCGCCCTCGTTCGAGCAGCTCGTCAGTTCGATCACGAAGGATGTCCGCCCGCGCGCAGTGCTGGATGAATGGCTGGACCGCGAGCTCGTGACCATCAACGGCGATGAAGAGATCGTGTTGGTGGACACCGGCTTCGTTCCGCGCGGCGATGACGAGCGCAAATGGCACTATCTCGGCCGTAACCTGCATGATCATATCGCGGCAGCCGCCGAAAACGTATCCGGGCCAGCACCCCGTTTCCTCGAACGCGCGGTGCACTATGACGGCCTTTCGGCCAAGCTCGCAAAACGTCTCGAAGGGCGTTCGCGCGAACTGGCCATGGACGCCCTGAAGATCGCCAACCGGGAAGCAAACCGCGCGCTCGCCAGGGACAAGGGCGGCGACCACCGCTGGAATTTCGGCATCTACATTTACAGCGAAGGTCCGGACGACGCGGCGAATGGTGATGCTGACGAAGGCGGCTCGTCATGACCAAGCAGCCCGTCATCTCGCGCCGCTCGTTGCTTATGGGACTCTGGCTTGCCGGATCGTCCTCCGCCTGGGCACAGGTGCGCCGCGGCAGCGATCAGGGTATCGGCGGCACCGGTATCACGCGTGGCCACGATCAGGGCATCGGCGGCACCGGCATTGTTGGCGTCATTCAGCGTTTCGGCAGCATTTTCGTCAACGGCCAACGCATCAGCTATGCGCCGAACGTCCCGGTGCGGATCGATGGCGAACCGGTATCGGCGAAGGCGCTCAAGATCGGACATCTGGCCCGTGTGCTGGCGCTGCCGCAGGCGAACGGTTCGCTGATCACCCGCGGCGTCAACGTGGTCAGTGAGGTGATGGGGCCGATCGAAAGCGTCAGGGACGGCGAGATGACCGTGCTGGGCCAGCGGATCATAGCGGCCGGCCACGAAAGCTGGCGCCATCCGGGCGCCAATGTCGCGGTCTTCGGGGTGCGCCGCATCGACGGCGTGATCGTCTCAAGCCTGGTCGAGCAACGCCTTAACGCGACAACGCGGGTTTCCGGACCACTCGAACGCGATCGCGGCGGCCTGCGAATAGGCGGGTTGCGACTCAACGGCGCCGATGCCGCACTCGTCGGACAACGTGTTCAGGCTGAGGGCCGCGTTACGCAAGGCGTGATGCAGATCTCGCGCGTAAGGGCTGACAACCTTTCTGATTTCTTCGGCGCGAACCGTCTGTCGATCGAAGGCTATGTCCGCCGCGTCGGCAGCTATCTGCAATTCGGCTCGGGCTATGTCGCGCATGACGATAGTCGCTTCGCATCCTCAGGCAATGCCCGCGTGGTCGTGAACGCCACCTTTGACAGTTCCCGTGGCTTGCGGGTTGAATCCATCCAATCCGTCAACAAATTTCCGGGCGACTCGATCCAAGGTACGAGATCCGAGCAAACTCCGGGTGCGACGCCCGGCGGCTCGGACGTCCCGGGCGGCGCTACTGTGCCAGGCGGCGGTCCTCCCGGCCTGGGCGGTGGCGGTCCTCCCGGCCTTGGCGGCGGCGGTCCTCCCGGCCTTGGCGGTGGCGGTCCTCCCGGCCTTGGCGGTGGCGGTCCTCCCGGCCTTGGCGGTGGCGGTCCTCCCGGCCTTGGAGGCGGCGGTCCTCCCGGCCTTGGCGGCGGCAGTCCTCCCGGCCTGGGCGGCGGCCGCGGCCGGCGATGAACAACGAAGATTTGGCAGAGCGGGCGAGAGGCGCGCGCTCGCAGCGTCGTCCAGCTTCGCTATGCGATTCATCGCAAGCAACTTGCGCTGCGAACAGCTAGCCCGAGTTCGCGGATTCGCGCTCGAAGTTCGGGATTTGCGATTTTTTGGCGAGCTAAGTAATTGATCTGCAAAGGGTGGGGTGTCCGATTTCGGCCGAGAATGGTTGTAGTGAAGACCTCCCCGATTCCCAAGGCGTCGTCTATCGGAAATTCGCGCACGCCAATTGTCGCAGAACGCCCGCTCGAAAGCCTGAAATCGGCGCCCTCCCTGTACCCGATGGGCGCCTCCAGAAACAAACAATTCCCTGGGCTGCGCCTCCTCCGAGGACCCTTGTCGGCCCTCGATAAAGCCGCAAGTGCGGCCCCGGAAGCGCCGCTCGCTCTCTGACCGAGAACCGAACTGCGACGAGCTGATTGCGACGTATAGCCCGCGCACCCGCATCAAGCGTCCTTCCGATTGCGAGTCAACTTGCGTCAACCACGACTCGGTTATTCGTACATTTCTTGATCAACCGTGGCCGCGTGGGCGAAAGAGAAGAGCGTCGACCCGGCTAAACTCAAGGTGCGGTCGTAGCGCTCGATCCGAAGATTGTCGTGCCATGATGAGCCATCCATCATGATCTGATATTGGCCTAGAAGTGGGCGTTCTTAGCCTCGAGCCAGGTGCCATCGATGAGATGGAAATACACCCATAGTCCCTCCGAAGAAGGTCTCCGGCCCACGACCAAAAGCAGAAACCCCGGAAGATGGTGGGCGGATCGGCGGACCTTCTCGGCGAGGCTCGTCGGGTCGTTGGAAGAAGGGGTGTCATCAAGAGCATTGAATAGTAAGCGGTTTTCGAACCTTGGCTTATAAAACTACGGTCCTAGCTACGGTGCACGCGAGCGACCGTAGCTTCGACAACTGGGCATTTGCGTAATTCAAGCGAGCCGCGGGTCGGGCCGTCGAGAGCATGGATGAGAAGGGACGAGCCCAGCAGGGCACCACACCTGGTCTAGTGATTGCAAAACGGCTCTTCCGGGACAAGTTGACACAAGACGTTTGCGGCGAAGCACGTTTCTAGCTCGCCGAGGCCTGTCGAACACACGGCGCGCGCCATCAATCAACGCGAATCGTCGAACGTCAATCTCGGAACGCGCGCGTATCAGAGAGCAGCTGCCTTGGCGAGAGCCTGCACGTATCTGGCGTAGTCGCTCTTGCCGAGCGCTGCCCCCAGCCGCTCCAGCTGCTTCTGCTCGATGAAACCCTGTTTGAACGCGATCTCCTCCGGACAGGCGATGCGAAAGCCTTGCCGTTTCTCCAGGGTCGCGACGAAGTCCGCGGCGGCCATGAGACTGTCGGGTGTTCCAGTATCCAACCAAGCGAAGCCGCGGCCCATTTGCTCAACAGCGAGCAGCCCTCGTTCCAAATAGACCCTGTTGACGTCGGTAATCTCAAGCTCCCCTCGCGCGGAGGGAACAATGCTGGCGGCAATTTCGACCACCTGGGGATCATAAAAATATAGCCCCGTCACGGCAAAGTTCGATTTTGGAGTTGCGGGTTTCTCTTCTATCGAAGTTGCTTGTCCTGTGCTGTCGAAGCCAACCACGCCGTACCGTTCGGGGTCGGCGACATGATAGGCAAAGACCGTCGCACCGAACCGGCGGCCAGCGGCCCTGACAAGCATGTCCGGCAGACCATGGCCAAAATAGATGTTGTCGCCCAAGATTAAGGCTGACGATTCGCCGCGCACAAAATCTGCTCCGATAATGTAGGCTTGAGCCAGGCCTTCAGGTTTGGGTTGCACGGCATAGGATAGCGTCAGTCCCCATTGCCCGCCGTCGCCCAGCAGGGACTGAAATAGCGGAAGATCGCCCGGTGTCGATATAATCAGTATGTCCCTGATACCCGCCAGCATCAATGTCGTTAGCGGGTAGTAGATCATTGGCTTGTCGTAAATCGGCAGGAGCTGTTTGGACACCACCAACGTCATGGGATAGAGGCGGGTGCCGGTTCCGCCAGCCAGAATGATGCCTTTCAAGATCTACTCCAAATTGGCGTGAGCGGGATCGCACAGGCGATCGAGGCAGATCCGCAAGGATTGCGATGAGTGAGGCAGGCGCAGCCCGAAGACAGAGTTCAATCTGTCGCAGTTCAGACGGGAATTCGCCGGCCTAACAGCGGCCGTCGGATAGTCCTTCGTCGAGATCGCCTCAACACGGGCTGGACAATCTCGTCTCGTTGCGAGGTCGAGGACGATGCGTCTGGCGAACTCGAACCAGCTCATTTCGTCAGGACCCGCCAGATGCGTGACGCCGCCATGACCAGACTGCCAGCCCGAACCCGCGATCTGCCGAGCGACGGCAATGATGGCATCGGCGATGTCGGGCGCGTAAGTGGGGCAGCCGATCTGGTCGTTGACGATACCCAATCGATCCCGTTGCCGGGCGAGCCGCATGACCGTCTTCACGAAATTGTTGCCATAGGGCGCGTAGACCCATGAAGTTCGCAAGATCAGGTAACGATCGGCGGCAGACGCCACCGCGACTTCGCCGGCGAGCTTCGATCGACCATATACGCTCTGCGGCGAAGTCGCGTCGGTTTCGACGTAAGGAGCCGGATTCTTGCCGTCGAAAACGTAATCCGTCGACAGATGGATGAGGGGAACATCCAATCGACTTGCTGCTGATGCGACCGCACCAGCTGCCTTGGAATTGATCGAGTAGGCCAGATCCGGTTCCGTCTCCGCACGATCGACAGCGGTATAGGCGGCAGGATTTACAACGATGTCTGGCGAGAACTCCGCCAAAGCCCTTTCAATCTGTTCGATGCGCAACAGGTCGAGGTCGGAGCGCGTGGAGCATCTGATCGTGATGTCGGGGTTCGCTGCGGCAGCCTCCCGCAATGATCGAGCGACCTGACCTTCGCTCCCAATAACATATAGACGCATCGTTCTGCTCAATGTCGACCAAGACCTAGTCGCTCGCCACGGTATACGTTTTCGCGCAGCGGCCTCCACCACGCGGGATGCTCGAGATACCATCTGACCGTCTTTTTGATGCCGCTTTCCAGAGTCTCCTCAGCGCGCCAACCCAGAGCCGTTTCGAGCTTTGTTGCGTCGATGGCGTAGCGCAAATCGTGACCCGGACGATCCTCGGTATAGGTGATCAAGCCGTCGTGCGAATGTGCGGGCCCACGCAGTTCGTCAAGGCATGCGCAGATTTGTCTTACCACCTCGATGTTGGAGCGTTCGTTGCGACCACCGACATTATAGGTCTCGCCTGGAACTCCTTTCTCGAGGATCAAGCCCAGCGCGCGCGCATGATCCTCGACAAACAGCCAATCCCGGACATTTAGACCATTTCCATACACCGGCAACGGCTCCCCATGCAGAGCGTTGAGGACCATCAACGGAATGAGCTTTTCAGGAAATTGATAGGGCCCATAATTGTTTGAGCAATTGGATACAATGACGGGCACGTCGTAGGTTCTGTGCCAGGCCTTTGCAAGATGATCGGACGCGGCCTTGGTCGCTGAATAGGGGGAACTCGGATCATATCGCGTAAGTTCGGTGAAAAGTCCGGTCTCTCCCAGCGAGCCGTAGACTTCATCGGTCGAAACGTGAATGAACCGGAATCGATCGGCGAGCAGGGGATTATGGTCGAGATGGCGGCGCGTGGCCTCCAGCAGGGTGAAGGTGCCTACAACGTTTGTTTGGACAAATGCATTTGCGCCCGTAATCGACCTGTCGACGTGGCTTTCTGCTGCAAGATGAACGACTGCAGTCGGTCTATGCTTGATGAAAATCTTCTGCAGGGCATCGGCATCGCAGATGTCGGCCCTCTCGAACGCATAGTTGGGATGCTCGGCAACCAGCGCAAGCGAGGCCAAATTGCCGGCATAGGTCAATTTGTCGACGACAACGACCTTGAGGCCAAGGTCAAAAACAAAATGCCGACAGACCGACGAGCCGATAAATCCTGCTCCGCCCGTGACAAGAATGTGCATGTTCAGTCGTTCCCCAGCGCATTCTCGAAGGAAGAGAAAACGGAGAAGGGAGAGACAACGGAACTGAGTCGAGGATTCCGCTGATCCTTTTCAGACAAAATGGGCTCAACTGCTAATCGCCAATCGATTGCAAGGTCCGGATCGTCCCAGGCGATCCCTCGCTCGAGATCCGGGGCCCAATAGTCGGTCACCTTATAAATAACCTCGACCGGTGCTTCCAAGGTCACATAGCCATGAGCGAATCCTGACGGTACCCATAATTGCTTCCAGTTCGCCGCAGACAGCTCGATCGCTACATGACGTCCGTAGGTCGGAGATCCTCGCCGGATGTCCACGGCCACATCCAAGATCGATCCTCCGACGCAACGAACGAGCTTGCCCTGGGCTTTGGGAGGCAGTTGAAAATGAAGTCCGCGCAGCACGCCGCGTTCGGCGGAGAAGACATGGTTCTCCTGGACCAGATCGTCGGTCACGCCGTGTGCCCTCAGATCATCCTTGCGGAAGGTCTCCGAAAAAAAACCCCGATGGTCACCACGCCTTGAGGGGACGATGAGAACAAGACCATCGATTTCGAGATGCTGAAAATCCATTTCACACCAAGCTCATTAGGTGCCAGCACCAGGAAGCTTCCGTCCGATCGCGCGACAATAGCGGGAAGCCGCATCTTTGCAAGGCGCGTCCAGTCGCGAGTGACCCGGCGCGCTTAAGGCCGAGCCCGCGCGCGGCATCTCGTTAGCACCGACAGCAGCACCACCAAACTGATGCCTGATCTGCTCATGGAAAAGAAAATTGGATTCATCAGCTCGATAGGCTGCGGCTTTGCGACGCAGCTACGAGAACTCGCAGCAATGCTGTTCCAAATCTGATTGTCGTGTAATTTTCATTTGCAACCTCTGAATGCGTCGATGTACTATCAACTTCAGGGCATCGTCCGTGAGCTCGGCGGAATCCTTAGCTTCGGATTCGTCTGATGGTGGGGATGTGAAGCTTGGAGAGTCGTTATCCAGCCTATCCTCGTTCATAAACCATTATGAATGCTGTGGTGGCAGCTCAGGAAGGCACGAATTCAAGTAAGTAACCAACGGTCAATAGTCACGATGATCTTCACCGCCAACGCAATGGTCCGACGGCAACATCACCAACAGGGGCCAGAAGTGTCGCCGTATCCCCCAAATCGGTTATGGATCAGCTCGAAGAAAGGCGCGGCTGTCGTAGGCAAGGGGGTGCGACATGAGGGTATTTGAACAATTCGTTCAAAATCTGACGACGTGCGACAACGCGCATGAAATCGAGCGTCTATTGCGACAGACCTTGGATCAGTACGGCTTTCCATGTTTCGCTTATCTAAGCTTCACGCCGCGAGGTGACGAAGACGATACACTGGCAATGACGACGTATCCGAGTTCCTGGGTGGAGCGGTACTGTGCAAATCGGTACGACAGGATCGATCCGGTGATCGCCCGCTCGGTTACAACGACGCTTCCCTTCGCTTGGTCGGCTGATCGATTTGATGCAGGGCTGACCAACAGGCAGAAGGGGCTTCTAAAAGAGGCCAGCGAGTTCAACATTCGACGTGGTGTCACGATTCCGATCCATGATCGCCAGGGTAAAGTTGCCACACTCACGCTCTCGGCTGGCAATTCCCGTCCGGCGTTCGAATCCCAAGTCGAGAAATACCGCCATCAGCTGCATCTCATTGCGATCTACCTGTATGCGCAATTGCGTGACGTAACGCCATCGCCCACGTCATCGCCTCGCCCATACCTGACACAGCGCGAGAGGGTCTGCCTGCAATGGGCAGCTCGCGGAAAGAGCGCTTTGGACACAGCGGAAATCATAAACGTCAGCCGACGAACGGTTGTCTTTCACACCCAGAATGCCAAGCGCAAGCTCGGAGTTGCGACCGTGCAACAGGCGGTCGCCAAGGGACTGGCGTACGACATCATCAGCATGTAGCCGTTCGTCGAGCGGTCCGAAGTGCCGCGACCTTGGAGTGGTCGCGCCTGGGCTTGCAGATGCGCGTCTTGATAGCGTCGCTCTCCGTAGCGTCGCTCCTCGAGGTCACTTGGTGTCGCATCCGTCTATCGTGTCGGCACCACCCGTTGTGGCCGCGTCGGTGCATAGCGCAGCATGTTCGCGAGCTACCGACGCCGACTCTAGGGCAGTCCCCAAACACGGGATACCTGCAAAGGTAGACAGCTCGAGCTGATGTTGGCGCCGGGTCATACTCCAGCCTGACGGACGGCACGAGGACGCCAATGATACGAATTGTCACGAAGGACAATGCAGAACGCCACATCAGCGGTAGCGGTTTGTATCAAATGCATCGTCTTCGGAAGGCGGTCTTCAAGGACCGGCTCGGTTGGGACGTCATCGTAAACGGCGAACTTGAGGTTGACGAATACGACGCCTTGCGGCCTCGCTATCTGCTCTCGATGGACAGACACGGCATCCTGAACGGTTGCGTCCGCCTCCTGCCGACGACCGGTCCGAATATGCTTCGCGATATCTTTGCGTCCCTTGTGACCAAGGCAGCCGTGCCTCGCGGAGAACGCGTGTGGGAAGCCAGCCGATTTGCAGTGAGCGGGAACACCGGCGGCACTCAATCGGGCATATCACAAGCGACCTACGATCTGCTGATCGGAGTTCTGAAATTCAGTTTGTCGAACGGCATAAACACGATCGCTTGTGTCGTCGACGTGCGTATGGAGCGAGTCCTGCGGCGGGCTGGCTGGCGACTCGAGCGCCTCGGCCCCGCGCGCCGAGTCGGCAACACCATCGCCATGGCCGGACAGCTTGACGTGTCTACACAAATCCTTCGACAGCTTGAAGCGCGTGTGGGCCTCGCGCACGCAGCCGCGGCCTGATCGTGGGCGCACGACTGAAGTCATCCCCTAGTCGAGATCGGAGCACGAGACGTGAGTAACCCTTTCGATGATCAGGGCGGCACCTTCGTCGTCCTGCTCAATGACCAAGGTCAACATTCGCTCTGGCTCGCAGCTGCGGAGATTCCGGCCGGCTGGTCCGTGGTCTACGCACAGAACAGCCGCCGGGCCTGCATCGACTACATCGACACAAACTGGACGGACATGCTTCCGAGAGCCCGCGCTGATAGCCATCCGGCATAGCCGCAGACTCGATCATCCGTCTAAGGCATAATACATGGTTGGGGAAGCCGTGAACGCGATCAACGAACCTTCACAGGTATTGCCACTCTCCGCGGCTCAGACGGGCATGTGGTTTGCGCAGAAGTTCAGTTCGCCGGACTCGATATTCAATCTTGCGGAGTCCATAGAGATACACGGTCCGATTGATCCGCCGCTGTTCGAGGCGGCCTTGCGGCAAGCCGGGATGGAAGCGGAAACCGTGCGAGTGCGGTTCATCGAGCGAAGTGATGGAATTCGCCAGATGATTCCCCGCAGATTGGATACGACCTTTCCATTCATCGACGTTAGCTCCGAACCTGACCCGCGGGCGGCAGCAGAAGGCTGGATGATGGCAGAGTTGACCCAACCGGTCGATCTGCTGACAGGGCCGCTTTGGACCTGCGCATTGTTCAAGGCCGCGGCGGATCACTATTTCTGGTATCATCGCAGCCATCACATCGTCATGGACGGTTTCACCGGCGGGCTCTTCGCCCGGCGCGTCGCCGAGATCTACACGGCTCTCACCGAGGGACGCGCTCCCGAACAAGGTACTTTCGGTCCTTTGGCGCTTCTCCTCGAAGAAGAGACCGCGTATCGGAGCTCCGAACGATTTGCACGCGACCGCGAGTATTGGCTGAAGCACTTCGCCGATCGCCCGGTTGCGTTTAGTCTTGCCGATCAGCGAAGGCAAAATGTCGGTGGCCTTCTCCGCCAGACGACCCATCTCGGTGCTGGAAGCGTGAAGGCGATGCGCGCAACGGCGCAGGCCAGCGGCGCAAGTCTCCCGCAGATCATGATCGCCGCGATCGCAGCCTACATCCATCGCGTGACAGGTATTGACGATTTGGTCGTTGGCCTGCCGGTTGCCGCCCGGCCCAAGGGACGGCTGCGGCGTGTTCCCGGCATGGTTGCCAACGCCGTGCCGCTACGTTTGGCGATGAGTCCGAGCATGAGCGCGACGGCACTCATTCGCGATGTGGGAAGGCAGGTCCGCGAAGCGATTCGACACCAGTCCTACAGATACGAGGACCTCAGGCGGGACCTTAGCCTGCTTTCCACCAACGGGCACCTTTTTACCACTGTCATCAATATCGAGCCATTCGACTACGACCTCCGGTTCGGCGGCCATTCCGCAACGACTCACAACCTCTCCAATGGCTCGGCCGACGACCTCGCAATTTTCGTCTACGACCGTGGAGATGGAAAAGGGCTTCGAATTGATTTCGACGCTAATCCCGCCCTTTACACCTCGAACGATCTCGCCTGTCACCAGCAACGTCTCGTGAGGTTGGTCGAGGCAATCGCACACGATCCCAGTCGGCCGATTGGCGCAATCGACATTCTCGACGCGGCGGAGCGGCGTCGGGTGCTGGCGGAGTGGAATGACACGGTGCGCGCGGTGCCGCCGACGATATTGCCGTCTCTGA